>NZ_JAFBCT010000001.1:0-305979 GCF_016907835.1 Agromyces cerinus
CGGCCGGTTGACGCGGTCGCGGTCGAGCACCTGCGGGGGGATCCGTCGTGCAGCAGCCGACGTCGCGGCCGGCGCGGGCTCGGCGGCCCATTCCATGGGTGCGGCCGATCCTGCCGGAGACTCCTGCTCACCGCGACGGTGCCGGATCGCGGCCGCGATGATGGTGACCGTGATGAGGAAGCCCGGCCACCAGAACGCCCCGAGTCCCCAGGTGAGCCACCAGGCGGGCAGGGGCGCCCACCACGCGCCCGCGACACCGGCGGAGGCCGCCCAGATCGCGATGCTCGGGTCGAGGTACGCCGCGGGCAGCGTGATCGCCCACTGCAGCGCGACGCCGCCGAGTGCGATCCAGGCGAACTGGGGCGCGTCCGCGGGCCGGATGATCGTGAAGCCCGCCGGGCGGTAGCGGTCGGCGACGTCCTGCGGTCGTCCGAACGCACCGAGCAACGCCATGGCCATGGCCTCGTCGGCGGGCCGACCGGCGTCGTCGGCGCGACCGGCGAGCTCCTCGCGCAGCAGCGACCGGAGTTCGAAGCCGACGTCGGCACGTTGGCGCCGGGGGAGTCGGCCGACGACGTTGCTCACGTAGCTCTCGATGATGACGTCGGGATCCATCTCAGCTCTCCTCGTTCAACAGCCGACCGACGACCGAGGTCAGCGACCCCCACGCCGCGGTCAGGTCGCGGTAGCTCTCGGCCCCGGCAGGGCTCAGCGTGTAGTAGCGGCGAGGCGGCCCGTCGTCGATGCGCCACTCGGAGGCGAGCAGGCCCTGCCCCTCGAGCCGACGGAGCAGCGGATAGAGCGTGCCCTCCTCGATCGGCATGCCGCGCTCGGCGAGCGCCTGGCGCAGCGAGTAGCCGTACTGGGGCGCGCGCAGTTGCGAGAGCACCGCGAGCACGAGCACGCCCTTGCGCAGATCCTGCTCGAGCTTGCCCGACTGCTCGGGGCGACTCTCTACCATGCGCGCCACACTACATAGACCCGCACAGTACGTCAACAGGATGTCCCGTCGGCGTGATCGCCGATGGAGGGACGCGCCGGCGGGTCAGCGCACCTCGACCGTGACCTCGTCGAGGCCCGTGGCGCCGTCGGGCACGACGCCCTGCCGATCGGCGGTCTGCACGTCTCCATCGGCGCCGAGGGCACGCACCCGAACGGAGTGCGAGCCCGCCGCGGCATCCGGCCATTCGTACTTCCACTGCACCCACGTGTCATCGTTGATCGCCGTCGCGAGCTCGGCCGCGCGCCACTCGCCGTCGTCGATCTGCACCTCGACGCCCGCGATGCCGACGTGCTGGTGCCACGCGACACCCGCGAGCACTGCCGAGCCGGAGGAGACCGACTGCCCCTGGCGGGGCACGTCGATGCGCGAGGAGATCTTGATGGGTCCGCGCTCGCTCCAGCCGCGATCGGTCCAGTACGCGGATGCCGCGTCGAAGCGGGTCACCTCGAGATCGACGACCCACTTCGTGGCCGAGACGTAACCGTAGAGGCCGGGCACGACCATCCGCACGGGGAAGCCGTGCTCGGTGGGCAGCGGTTCGCCGTTCATGCCGACCGCGAGGATCGCGTTGCGGTCGTCCTCCAGCACCTCGAGCGGCGTCGAAGCCGTGAATCCGTCGATGCTCCGCGAGAGCACCATGTCGGCATCGGTCGAAGGGCCCGCGCGGGCGAGCAGTTCGCGGATCGGGTAGCCGAGCCACACGGCGTTGCCGATGAGGTTGCCGCCGACCTCGTTCGACACGCACGCGAGGGTCGTGATGCTCTCTTCGAGGGGGAGGGCGAGCAATTCGTCCCAGGTCAGCGTGACCTCGCGATCGACGAGGCCGTGGATGCGCAGGCTCCAGTCGGCGGGGTCGATCGCCGGCACGGCGAGGGCGGTGTCGATGCGGTAGAACTCGGCATTCGGTGTGACGACCGGAGCGAGGCCGTCGATGCCGAGTTCGGCGCCGGCGGGCACGTTCGCGGTCGACGCCGCCTTCGGCAGGGTGATCGCGTCGCGTACGGCCGTGACCGCGCGGGCGCCCGCCTGCAGTGCGTAGCCGCCGAGTGCGGCGAGCGCCCCGAGTGCCACGGCGCCGCCCGCCCAGCCGAGGAAGCGGCGGCGGTCGACGTCTGCCGGGGCTGCCGGCGTCGCCGAGTCGAAGGATGATTCCTGCGACGCGCCGGGCTCCACCTCGTGCGTCGGCTCGGTGTTCCTGCGACTCAGCGCGTCTGGGGCGGGTTCGGGGGTGGGTGTGGGGGCGAGTTTCTTGAACAGGAACGTCAGCGCGAGCATCGCCGCGATCGCGGCCACCGCCGAGGGCACGATCGCGAGCATCGAGGCGTTCGCCCGGCTCGCCGCCGCGACCGCGCCGACGACGCCCACGGCGCCGATCACGACCATGCCCCACGGCGGTCGCCGAGCCTCGAGCACCCCGGCCGCGCCGGCGACGGCGAGCAGCACGAGCCCGATGCCCACGAGCAGGGCGGCCTTGTCGGCCGTGCCGAAGAGCGCGATCGCGGTGTCCTTCGCCCAGGGCGGTGCGAGATCGATGAGCAGGGACCCGACCACCACGAGCGGGCTCGACGCGGGTGCCACGACGGCCGCGACGAGCTCGCCGACGCCGACGCCGAGGGCGACGGATGCCACGCCCGCCACGGCGGGCAGCACCCATCCTCGGGCGGGGCCGCGCGTCTCGGGCATGCGCACAGCGTACGCCCGGCCGGGTGCGGCGACCTGCGAGACATCCGCCCTGCCGGATGTCGCCGCCTCATGTCAGAATCGTGAGTCGCGGGCGGGCGCCCGCGACGAGGGGAGCAGCCGAATGACCGCGACCGACCAGACCGTCACCGAGCGCAGCACCGACGAGCGCAGCGCCGGGCGGCACATCGCCGACGCGCACGACGTCATCGAGGTGCGCGGGGCGCACGAGAACAACCTGCAGGGCATCTCGCTCGACATCCCGAAGCGGCGGCTCAGCGTCTTCACGGGGGTCTCGGGCTCCGGCAAGTCGAGCCTCGTGTTCGGCACCATCGCGGCCGAGTCGCAGCGACTCATCAACGAGACGTACTCCACGTTCATCCAGTCGTTCATGACCACGCAGCCGCGACCCGAGGTCGACAGTCTGCGCAACGTCTCCGCCGCGATCATCGTCGACCAGGAGCGCATGGGCGCGAACTCCCGATCGACCGTCGGCACCGCGACCGACGCCTATGCGCTGCTCCGCATCCTGTTCTCGCGCCTCGGGCAGCCCTACGTCGGCCCGAGCTTCCACTTCAGCTTCAACGTGCCGGCGGGCATGTGCCCGCGATGCGAGGGCACCGGCGAGGTCAACGACCTCGACCTCGACGAGCTCTTCGACCGCGACAAGTCGCTCGCCGAGGGCGCCATCACGATCCCCGGCTACACGGCCGACGGGTGGATGGTGCGCATCTACTCGGAAGGCGGGTTCCTCGACGCCGACAAGAAGATCCGCGACTACACCGAGGCCGAGCTGCACGACTTCCTCTACAAGGAGTCGACGAAGGTCAAGGTGCAGAACATCAACATGACCTACGAGGGCCTCGTGCCGAAGCTGCAGAAGAGCCTCCTCTCCAAAGACCGCGACGCCATGCAGCCGCACATCCGCGCGTTCGTCGACCGCGCGGTGACCTTCACCGCCTGCCCCGAGTGCGGCGGCGCGCGCCTCAACCAAGAGGCCCTCTCGTCGAAGATCAAGGGCATCAACATCGCGGATGCCTCGTCGATGCAGATCTCCGACCTCGCGAGCTGGCTCGCCGACATCGACGACCCGAGCGTCGGGCCGCTCATCGGCAACCTGCGGCAGAACGTCGACTCCTTCGTCGACATCGGTCTCGGCTACCTCAGCCTCGACCGGCCTTCGGGCACGCTCTCGGGTGGTGAGGCGCAGCGCGTCAAGATGATCCGGCACATCGGGTCGTCGCTCACCGATGTCACCTACGTGTTCGACGAGCCGACGGTCGGCCTGCACCCGCACGACATCCAGCGCATGAACCGGCTGCTGTTGCAGCTGCGCGACAAGGGCAACACCGTGCTCGTCGTCGAGCACAAGCCCGAGGTCATCGAGATCGCCGACCACATCGTCGACCTCGGCCCGGGCGCCGGCTCGCGGGGCGGGCAGATCTGCTTCGAGGGCGACCTCGCGGGGCTGCGCGCCTCCGACACGCTCACCGGCCGGCACCTCGACCACCGGGCGAAGCTGCGCGACGAGGTGCGCACGGCATCGAGCGCGCTCGAGATCCGCGGTGCGACGCAGCACAACCTCACGGGGGTCGACGTCGACGTCCCGCTCGGCGTGCTCACCGTCGTCACGGGCGTCGCCGGTTCGGGCAAGTCCTCGCTCATCCACGGCAACGTGCCGAAGCACGACCAGGTGGTCGTCGTCGACCAGTCGCCGATCCGCGGCTCGATCCGCTCCAACCCGGCCACCTACACGGGCCTGCTCGACACGATCCGCAAGGCGTTCGCGAAGGAGAACGGCGTGAAGCCGGCGCTCTTCAGCGCGAACTCCGCCGGCGCATGCCCCAACTGCAAGGGCATCGGGCTCGTGTTCGTCGAGCTCGGGCCGATGTCGACGGTCTCGAGCGTGTGCGAGGAGTGCGGCGGCAAGCGGTTCACGGCCGAGGTGCTCGAGTACCGCCTCAATGGCCTGAACATCGCCGAGGTGCTCGCCCTCTCGGTCGACGCGGCGCTCGAGTACCTCACCGAGAAGCCGGCCCGGGCGATCCTGCAGCGTCTCTCCGATGTGGGGCTCGGCTACCTCGGCCTGGGCCAGGCGCTGAACACCCTCTCGGGCGGCGAGCGCCAGCGGCTGAAGCTCGCGATCAGCATGGCGAAGTCGGGCTCGGTCTACGTGCTCGACGAGCCGACGACCGGTCTGCATCTTGCCGACGTCGACCGCCTGCTCGCCCTGCTCGACCGGCTCGTCGACGACGGCAACTCGGTCATCGTGATCGAGCACCATCAAGCCGTCATGGCGCACGCCGACTGGATCATCGACCTTGGCCCGGGGGCCGGTCGCGATGGCGGGCGCATCGTGTTCGAGGGCACCCCGCGTGCCCTCGTCGAGGCCGCCGCCACCGACGAGGCGACGCTCACGGGCACGCACCTCCGGGAGTACGTCGGCGCCTGAGGTCACGGCGTCCGGTGCCTGATTCACAGCTGGAAATCAGGTCGACCTGCTCTTCGAGCGGGAGCGTCGCCGACCGGCGTAGCGTCGATGACATGAGCAGAACGTATGTCATCACCGGAGCAGGATCAGGCATCGGGGCGGCCGCCGCGGCGCTCCTCACCGAGCGCGGCCACCGCGTCATCGGCGTCGACCTGAAGGGGGCCGATATCACCGCGGACCTCTCGAAACGCGAGGGCCGAGCGGATGCCGCGGCAGCCGTCGTCGAGGCATCCGGCGGGCGGATCGACGCCGTCGTCGCGGCGGCCGGCATCTCGGCGCCGATCCCGCTGACCGTGGCCGTCAACTTCTTCGGCGTCACCGAGTTCCTCGACGCGCTCGCCCCGACGCTTGCGAAGGCGGATGCCCCGCGCATCGCCGTGGTGAGCTCGATGGCGAGCCTGCAGCCCAACTCCACCGCGCTCGTCGAGGCACTGCTCGCGGGCGACGAGGCCAAGGCGCTCGACCTCGGCGCGGCGCTCGCCGAGCAGGGGCCCGAGACCGGCTACCTCAACTACCCGTCGTCGAAGCGCGCGCTCAGCCGCTGGGTTCGCCGCGAGTCGATCGCGCCGCGCTACGCCGGCGCCGGCATCCCCGTGAACGCGGTCGCCCCCGGCACCGTGGTCACGCCGATGACCGCGCCGCTCCTCGCAACCGAAGAGGGTCGGGCGATGGTCGACGCGGCCGTGCCGATGCCGCTCAACGGACACTCCGATGCGCTCGTGATCGCGAAGCTGCTCGCCTGGCTCACGAGCGAGGAGAACTCGCACGTCACCGGACAGACGATCTACATCGACGGCGGCGCCGACGCCACGCTCCGCGGCGACGACATCTGGACCTGGGCCGACCCGAGCTGACCTTCCGGGCAGTGGCCCGACGACCCGCGAGCCTCGCATCGCTCGTGCAGCGAGAGAGCGAGGATCGGGTCGTCGGGTCGTCGGGTCGTCGGGTCGTCGGGTCGTCGGGCCGTCCGGCCGGATCAGGGACTGACGTACGTCTGCCGCTGGATCGTCGGCTGCGGCGGCACCGCCGGGATCCAATCCGGTTCCTCGTCGGGGAACTCGTCGTCGGGCAGCGCCTGGACCGCCGACTCGGCCACGTCGGCCGCGTCGGGCAGCGGCAGCGTGCCGAGGCGATCGACCTGCTCGGTGAGGGCGTCGAGCACCGAGCGCAACTGGATCTGGGCGACCTGCGCGTAGGTGCGCACGTACTCGATCTCGGGCATCGACGGCAGCGGGATGCTCGCCGTCGTCGTCGCCGGCTCGGTCGGCGCGGCAGCTGCGGTCGCGGCGGTGCGCTCCTGCGCCTCGCGATACTGCGTGCGGGCGGTGAGCACGAGATCGCGCGCGTACTCCTCGGCGTCGGCGACCGCCTTGTCGGCGATCACCTGGGCCTGGGAGAGCAGACCGACGGCACCCAGCGTGACCTCGCGCTCGAGGTCTTCGGAGCCGGTGCTGCGGAGCTTCGTGTTCTCGGCACGGAGTTCGGCGAGTTCGCGCTGGTGCTCGGCGAGTTCGCGGCGGTCCTCGGTGAGTGCCGCCCGGACCTCGCCGATCGTGCGTGCGAGGTCGGCCACGTACGCGTCCACTTCGGAGCGGTCGTACCCGCCGAGCGGGCGTGAGGCGAATTTCACGGTACCCGACTCGGGCAGACGCGAGACGGCGGCGACGAGGCCGCCTTCGGACATCGGCGGTAGAGGGATCGGGAGTTCGGCTTCGTCGTCCCAAGTGGTCATCGGGCACTTCCCATCGGTTCTTCCACGAGTGGTGACGGCTGCGGGTCACGCAGGCCGTCCTCATCGAGCGTGGCGAACAGTTCGAAACGGATGTCGGGTGACGGCACACCGAGCTCGCGCAGCCGGGAGGCGGTGTGGCGCACCATGGAGGGCGAACCGCAGACCATCGCGAGGGCGCCGGGGGAGACGTCGGCCTCGACGACCGCGTCGCTCACGAACCCCTTGCGACCTGGGTAGCTCGGGTCGTCGGACACGACGGGCGTATAGCTGAACCACGGCCGACCGGTCAGGCTCTGCATCAGGCGGTTCTCGTACAGGTTCCACGGAACTCGAGCGCCGTGGAACAGGTGCACGCGCGGGGCGTCTCCGGTCGCCTGCCACTGCAGGTCGATGCGTTCCAGATGCGCACGGAGCGGGGCCAGGCCGGTTCCGCCCGCGACCATGACGAGGTCTCGACCGCGGTCGGCGTCGCTGAGCGTCAGCTCCTGCCCGACCGCTGAGCCCATCCGCACTACGTCACCGGCCTTCAGTCGCCGCACCACGGCGCCCGACACCTGCCCGCCTGGCACCAGCTGCACGTGGAACTCGATCGTGCCGTCCTGCCGCGGCGCATTGGCGGCGCTGAAGTAGCGCCACAGGCGCGGGGCGTACGGAGTCTCGACGGCGAACGACTGCCCGGGCTCGAACGGGAGGTCGGGCTCGGGTCGCACGTGCACGATCGCGACGTCCATGCTGCGGCGCTCGACCGCGGTGACGTGACCCGCCCAGGAGGCCGGACTGCTCAGTTCCGACTCCTCGGCGGCCTGCACCATCGCGGTCGCGATGACGCCGTACGCACCGGCCCAGTCCTCGGCGAGCTCTGGGGTCCAGAGGTCGCCGAGGAAGTGCTGCAGCGTGGTGAGGAGCGAGAGGCCGACCGCGTCGTAGTGCTCGGCGATGACCTCGAACCTGCGGTGGTCACGGCCGAGCTGCCCGATGAACGCCGTCACCTCGTCGAGTTGATCGACGTTGGACACGATGCGCCCGAGCGCGCCGACGAGCCGGTCGCGTTGGGTTGCCATCGCGACCGGGAACATCGCCCGGAGCTCGGGGTGCGTGTAGAAGAGGTGCGAGTAGAAGAAGAGCGGCACCTCGTCGCCGAGCGACTCGGCCAGCGACCAGGTGTGCTTCAGCGCAGCGGTGTCCACGCTGTCACTCTTGCGTCGCGCTGACCTCGACGATGTCGGGTTGGGTCGCGGCGACGGCGGTCACGGTGCGGTCGACGATCTCGGACGGAACACCGGCCTCGGTCAGTGCGGCGATCAGGTGTTCGGCGACGGCGCCGAACTCCTCCGCCGTGATGCCCATGTTCGCGTGGGCCGCACGCAGGTCGCGTCCCTCGTAGGCGACCGGCCCGCCCATGACCTGGGAGACGAGCGCGACCTGGTGTCGCTTGAGTCGGACCATCTCGATGCCCTCGAAGTGCTTCAGCAGTCGGTCGTCGCCGAGCACCAGCTCGTAGAACCGGTTGACGACGGCGGTGACTGCGGGTGCACCTCCGACGGCTGCGTAGTCGCTCTGGGCTTCGGGTTGGGTCTGCAGATCGAGGGAATTCATTCGGGTGTCCGTTCGGTAGGGGGGTGTGAGGACTTCCCTTTCCTAGCAGAACGCACACCCTCAGATCAAAGGTTTGTTGCATGTCGCTCCGGTTCGGAGCGGGCGTTCAGGCCCGTCTGGCATGCTCCGTTCCTCGGCTTCGGTCGCCGCGGATAGGCTGGCATGGTGGAACTCGGTCTGGCCTTCGCCCTCGCCTGGGCCGTGCTCGCGCTCGTCGCGGGCGCCGCGCTCATCGTCAAGCGCCGCTGGCTCTCCGAGACCATCACGGCGGAGCGTCAGTCGACCGTGGCGCGCGCGGGAGCCCGTGGCCCGGGCTCCACCGTCTTCCTGATCGTGGGCCTGGCCTTCGTCGCGATGGGCCTGTTCATCATCGTCTGGTGGGCATCGGCCGCCTTCTGATCCGCGCCGGCCACGACCTCGCTACTCGGCAGTCGGTACGCGACCGCGCACGAACGCGGCGACGGGCGCGGCGAGCCCCGCCCCGATCTCGGCGGCCGGGCGCCTGGCGCCCTTCACCTCGAAGGTGTGGTTCGCCTCGTCGATCCACTCGATCACGGCATTCGAGCCCACCCGGGCGACGACCTCGTCGAGCTGCTCGTTGGGCTTCGCGAACGGATCGTTGCGTCCCTGCAGGAAGAGCATCGGCACGGTGATGCCGGGCAGGTGCTCGTCTCGCGGCTTCTCGGGCTTGCCCGGGGCGTGCAGCGGATAGCCGAGGAAGACGAGGCCCGCAGCGGGCATGCCCTCGGCGACGGCCATCGATGCCATGCGCCCGCCGAACGACTTGCCCGATGCCCAGATCGGCTCGTCGGGGCGGCCCGCGTCGGCGGCGCGTTCGGCCGCGGCATCCATCACCGCTCGCCACGTCGCGACCGCGACCGGCGGTCGATCGGGGAACTTCCGCCCGGCCTCGCGGTACGGGAAGTTGAAGCGCAGGGTCGCGAATCCGTCGTCGTTCAGGGCGCGGGTGAAGCCCGTCATGAACGGATGCTCCATGCCGGCACCCGCACCATGGGCGACGACGATCGTGGTCGTCGCGGCCGGCGGGCGGGCGTACACGGCCGAGACGGGCACGTCGTCGACGTCGACGGTGATGGGCTGCTCTTCGCTGGTCATGGCGGCTACAGGTTGAACAGTTCGAAGACGCCGCCGATGGCGTTGCCCGTGCCATCGGCGAGATCGCCGACGGCGGAGGTCAGTTCGACGACGCTGCCGGCCGCGTCGATCGCGATGGCGATCTCGGCAGTGACGTCGACGAGATCGCCGAGGGTGGCGAGGTTCGTCTGGCCGAGCTCGGCGTGCTCGAGCTTCAGCTTCGCGATCCACTCGCGTTCCAGCCCGAAGATCACGGCGTAGGGGAGCAGCCGTTCGTGCAGGTGGAAGCGCGTGACCGGGTCGGACTGCTCGGGCGCTGCGGCATCGACGGGCGCCGCGGCAACCGTCGTTCGCAGCTCTGCGCCGCTCGGCGATTGCAGCATGCGCAGCCGGTCGGCCTCGGCGAGCTCGATGTACTGCTTGAGGCCCGCGAGGTGCTCGCGCCGGGCGTCGGCGGCGGGCAGGAACCTGCGCCACGACGACGGGGTCACGAAGATCGTCGCGATCGTGGCGGCGATCGCGACGAGCGTCGCGATGAGCGCGCTCCACTCGCCGCTCACGATCGTGAAGACGAGGAACAGCGCCTCGACGAGCATGCCGAGGTAGGCGAAGACGGTCAGGGTGACGCCGGGCCACGTGACGCGGCGTTCGGCCACCAGTCCGTTGCGCGCGAGGGCGTGCTCGGTGTTCAGCAGCAGGCTCTTCAGGCGCCCCGCGAGGGCACGGCGATCTGCGGAGAATCGGCGCACGCGCGTGCTCGTGTGCTCGGGGCCGAAGAGCGCCTCGAGCAGCGCCGTCTCCTCGGCCGTGAGCACCGCGCCCGCGACGAGCTCGACGCCGATGGGCTCGCGCTTGCCCTCGCCTGCGAGCAGGCGCACCTTGCGCTTCACGGCGAGGTCGACGAGCGCAGCGGATGCCGCGCGCCGATCGGCATCGACGAGCAACGCGTCGCGCAGCACCGTCGAATCGCGCTCGGGGGTGTACTGCACCACGCGCGGCTTCGGGCGCTGGGCGGCGACCGCGCGCGCGACCAGCCCGAGCCCCAAGATGAGGAACGCGGGGAGGATCGCGAAGATGAGCACGGCGGTCAGCACGCGCCCAGTCTAGGGATTCGGCCGGCCGGCACGCGCGAAAGGAGCGGATGCGCAGTCGTCGCGCGACGCGCGCGGGCGCTGCAGCGGATGTCGGAGGGCGGGCGTACCGTGACAGCCATGACGAAGCAGATGCAGCACTCAGCACCCCACCTGGTGATCGATGAGCCGTGTCCGCGCTGCGACTCCCTCGCGGTGCGCGCGATCGTCTACGGACCGCTCGACTTCGAGGTCGAGGCCGGCGACGCCGTGGGTGCGCTCGCGCACGACGAAGCGCCCATCTTCGACTGCCGCGAGTGCGGATTCCAGTGGGGCGCGGCGGTTCGCGACCGACTGAGCTGAGCGGGCTACTCCTCGACGAGCTCGTCGCGGATGCGGCGCAGGTCCTCCATGAGCGAGCCGATGAGGATCCAGTGGCCGGACTTCGGCGGGGTGATCACGAGCGGTGACGTCAGCGCCGGGATCGCCGAGGTGAGCGGCTCGGGGTCGACGTCGGCCAGGTGCACGGCGAGCCGCACGTCGTGAGCGGCGCGGCGCAACTGCTCGGCGATCGCCTGCACGGTGGGTTCGTCGGCGAGCGCCGTGTCGTAGTGGTCGAAGAACGCCCGGGTCATGCCGATCACCTGGGTGACGATCGGGCTCAGCCGCTCGAGCAACGTGCGCATGTCGCCGAGCTCGGTGCGGTGAGCGGAGCGGCGCGGGTTGAGCGTCAGCGATTCCTCACCCGTGGCGATCGAGGCATCCGCCGCGTCGCGCATCGGGCGCATGAGTCGCGCCTCGACCATGAGACGCTGCAGGTCTGCGGGCGTCTGCGGGCTCTCGAGGGCGCTCGCGAGCCGGTCGAGGGATGCCGCGAGCTCGCCGCCGAGCAGTGACAGGTCGCGTCGCGCGGGGGAGACCGCCACCGGCGGCACGATGAGCGCGTTGACGACGATGCCGATCGCCGCGCCGATGAGGGTCTCGATGATGCGGTCGACGGCGTACTCGGGCGACGACGAGCCGAGGGCGAGTACGAGCATCGCGCTGATGGCGACCTGGTTCGAGGTGCCCGGCGTCATCTTCAGCGCCCACGCGACGAGCATCGCGATCACGATCGTGACGAGGATGATCCAGCTGTCGGCTCCGAACACGAGCGACGCAGCCGTGGCGACGAGCACCCCGAGGATCACGCCGATCGACCGCTCGATCGCCTTGCCGAACGACTGGTTCACGCTCGGCTGCACCACGAGCAGCGCCGCGATCGCGGCGAAGACGGGCAGCGGTCCCGGGATCAGCCAGCCGGCGATGAGCCAGGCCGCGATCGTCGCGGCCGAGGCCTTCGCGACCTGCAGGATCGGCATGCGCCTGGACGCGCGGAACGTGCCGGTGATGCCCATGCGACCCACGCTACTGCCGGTCGAGTAGCGACGAAGGAGCGTATCGAGACCTCCGTGTCACGTCTCGATACGCTCGCTGGCGCTCGCTACTCGACCGGCGAATCATTGCGGGATGCCGCGGGGCTCGTCTTCGCCGTGCTCCGGGATATCTGGGTCGTCGGTGTCGGCCAGCGGGTCGTGGTCGACGATCGCGTCGACGTCGGCGGTCGGCACCGAGTCGGGCAGGGCGTTCTCCTCCGCGAGGGTCGCCGGCGATGCGCGGCGGGGCGGCGAGACATCCGTGCCCAGTCGGAGCCGCTTGCGCAGCCCTCGCACCCACTTCGGCTGCCCCGCGACGAGGCCGCGCTCCAGCGGCTCCTCGACCTCGAGGCCGTAGTGCTCGCCGATGTGGTCGATGAACTGCGCGCGCTCCGCCTTCGCGTACGCGCGCCGCTCCCTCGTGAAGGCGATGATCGTCGACCAGCAGATCAGCAGCATCACGATGCTGAACGGCAGCGCGATGATGATCGCCGCGGTCTGCAGGGCCTTCAGCCCGCCGCTGAGCAGCAGCGCGATCGCGAGCAGCGCCGTGATCACGGTGAAGATGGTGCGCACCCAACGCTTCGGGTTCAGTTGCCCGCCGGTGGCGATCATGCCCATCACGAGCGCGCCGGAGTCGGCCGAGGTGATGAAGAAGATCGTGATCAGCAGGATCACGCCGATCGTCAGCACCGGGGTGCCGGGAAGGTAGGTGAGCAGCTCGAAGAGCGCGGCCTCGACGTTCACGCTGCCGTCGGGCTGGGTGAGCGCGCCGGGATCGGCGAGCTCGATCGCGAGCGCCGAACCGCCGAGCACGGCGAACCAGAGGATGCCGATGAGCGTCGGCACGAGGATGACGCCCGTGACGAACTGGCGCACCGTGCGCCCCTTCGACACCCGCGCGATGAAGATGCCGACGAACGGCGCCCACGAGATCCACCAACCCCAGTAGAACGACGTCCACGCGGCCTGCCACTCCTCGCCCTCGGTGCCCTGGAAGGCGCTCACGTTGAAGGAGAGGCCGATGAAGTTCTGGATGTAGTTGCCGATGGACTGCACGAACTCGCGCAGCAGGAACTCGGTCGGACCCACTGCGAGCACGTAGACGACGAGGATGCCGGCGAGCACGAGGTTCGCGGTCGAGAGCCACTTCATGCCCTTCGTGACCCCCGAGAGCACCGACCACAGCACGAAGACCGAGATGATCAGGATGATGATCACCTCGCTGAGCGCGCTCGGCTCGAGGATGCCCGCGTAGTCGAGGCCCGCACTGATCTGCAGCACGCCGAGGCCGAGCGAGGTGGCGACGCCGAAGAGGGTGCCGACGAGGGCGATGACGTCGATCGTGTGACCCCAGCCGCCCTCGACGCGCTTGCCGAGCAACGGCTCGAGGGTCCACCTGATCGAGATCGGGCGGCGCCGGCGGTGGATCGCGTAGGCGAGACCGAGCCCGACGACGACGTAGATCGACCAGGCTTGCACGCCCCAGTGCAGGTAGGTCTGGCTGAGGGCCTGCTGCGCGAGCGACTCGGGGGTGCCGACGACGCCGGGGCGGGGGGAGACGAAGTGGCTGAGCGGCTCGCTCACCCCGTAGAACACGAGCCCGATGCCCATGCCTGCTGCGAAGAGCAGCGAGAACCACGAGAGCAGTGAGAACTCGGGCTCGTCTTCGTCGCGGCCGAGCTTGATGTCGCCGAACCGACTGAACCCCACGAACAGGCAGAACGCCACGAAGAACGCGGCGATGAGCACGTAGTACCAGTTGAAGGTGTTGACGATGCCCGCCTGGATCGCGCCGAACATCGCCTCGGCCGCCTTCGGCGCGATGAGCGCGAACGCGACGAACAGGGCGACGACGCCCGCGGCCGGCCAGAAGACCCAGCGCTGCACGGGCGGGAGCGACCGGTGCGGCTTCGTGCCGGCGGCATCCCTCGTGCCCGAGGCATCGGCTGCCGGTACCGGGGACCCGCCCGGTTCGGGGTGCTCGGTCGGCTCGTTCGTCGTACCGCTCATGCCTCCACGGTATCGAGGCGTGGTCGCCGCCGCACCGACCCCGCGCCGGGCCCCCACGGTCTCGGGGAGGGGAACGAGGTGTCGGCGGACGGGACTAACGTGGCGCCCATGGCAGACATCGACGCAGACCTCGCTCGGCTGGGTGCCGAATTCTGGGAGTGGCGCGCCGCCAACTCGTTCCGCACCTCCGACGACATCCCGCGCATCGAGCGGCCCGCCGGCTGGGTGCCGCGGTTCGCTCCAGAGGCCGTCGCCGAGCAGCGGCGCGAACTCGCCCATTTCGTCGAGCAGTGGCGGGCGACGGATGTCTCGGGGCTCCCGATCCCCGACCAGGTCGACCACCGGCTGCTGGGGTCGGCGCTCGCTCGGGTGCGCTGGGAGCTCGACGTGCTCCGCAACTGGGAGCGCGACGCCGTCTTCCTCACGAGCCAGATCCTCGGACCGTGGTTCGATCTGCTGCTCGCGCCGCCGCCGTTCGGTGCGACGCGGCAGGCCGACCTCGTCACCGTGCTCGACGCCGTGCCGAATGCTGTGGACCAGGCGATCGCGAATCTCGAGCGCGCCGGCGTCGCCGCCCTCGCCCGGGTGGCCGCGGCCGAGCTCGACGGCATCGGGTCGCGGCTGGCCGGTTCGGTCTCGGCGCTCGCCGCCGAGGTCGACGCCGAGACCGCCGCCGCGCTCGCCGAGGCGCAGCCCGCCGCGAGCGCGGCGCTCACCCGGTACGCGCAGTGGCTCGAGGCATCCGCCGGCAGCCTCGGCCCCGAGATCGTCGTTGGCCGTGACGCGTTCGTCTGGTACCTGCGGCACGTCGCGCTCGTCGCGACGGAGCCCGATGAGCTCGTGCGTGCGGCCCTGCAGGAGTACCGGCGTGCGGTCGCGGCCGAGACGATCTCGCGCAACCGGCACCGCGCCGTCACCGAGGCGCCACTCGCAGTCGACGTGGCCGCTGAGGTCGCCGCCCAGGCCAAGGCGGAGGCCGAGGTCCGGGCCCGGTACGAGCGTGAGGGCCTGCTCAGCCAGCCCGACTCGCTGCGTCGCTACCGGTTCGCGGCGTACCCGGCCTACCTCGAGCCCGTCGCCTTCCTCGGCGTGACCGACGACCTCACCAACGAGCGGTCGCGCGAGCGCGATGCGGTCTCCTACGTGCCGGCGCCGGCGGCCGAACTGCCGTACTTCGACGCCGCGAACGCACGCGACCCGCGACTCGGCATCATCCACGAGGGCGCGCACAGCCAGCAGCTCGCACGCTCATGGGGGCACCCGCGCGCCCTGCGCCGGCACTACGTCGACTCGGTCGCCAACGAGGGCATCGCCCACTACAACGAAGAGCTCATGCTCGACGCCGGGCTCTTCGACGATGCACCGCACTCGCAGACGACGGTGCACAACTTCATGCGGCTCCGCGCGCTGCGGGTGGTCGTCGACGTGAATCTCGCGACCGGCGCCTTCAGCCTCGACGAGGCGATCGACTTCTTCGTCCGGCTCGTGCCGATGGATGCACCCACGGCCACCGAAGAGACGTCCTACTACGTGGCGACCCCGGGTCTGGCGATGTCCTACCTCGTCGGCAAGCTCGAGGTGAAGCGGCTGCTCGCCGATGCCGTCGTCACTCGGGGCGACGATTTCTCGCCCCGAGAGTTCCACGATTCGCTGTGGCGCAACGGCAACGTGCCGGTGTCGCTGCAGCGCTGGGAACTGCTGGGCGACCGCGGCGACGTCGACGTGCTCGATGCCGCCGGTGACTGGGCCGAGACCTTCCCGGGGTAGGAACGCGCGCGAGGCCGTGCCATGATCGGCCTGTGGCCGACCGACTGATGCTCCTCGACACCGCCTCCCTCTACTTCCGCGCGTTCTACGGCGTGCCCGACTCGATCACGGCGCCCGACGGCACCCCCGTCAACGCCGTGCGGGGCCTGCTCGACATGATCGCGCGCCTCGCCACCGACTTCGAGGCGACGAACCTCGTCGCCTGCTGGGACGACGACTGGCGCCCGGGCTGGCGGGTCGAGCTCATTCCGAGCTACAAGGCGCACCGCGTCGAGCGGGCCGTGCCCGGCGGCGTCGACGTCGAGGAGACCCCGCCCGGACTCATCGTGCAGATCCCGCGCATCCGCGAGGTGCTGGGCCTGCTCGGCATCACCATCGTCGGCGCGCCCGAGCACGAGGCCGACGACGTCATCGGCACCCTCGCGACCGGTGCCGCCATGCCCGTCGACGTCGTCACGGGCGACCGCGACCTGTTCCAGCTCATCGACGACGAGGCATCCGTTCGGGTCGTCTACACGGCGCGCGGCATGAGCAAGCTCGAGGTGCTGACCGACGCCTCGATCGTCGGCAAGTACGGGGTGCTGCCGCAGCAGTACGTCGACTTCTCGGTGATGCGCGGCGACTCGTCCGACGGGCTGCCGGGCGTCGCCGGCGTCGGCGAGAAGACCGCAGCGTCGCTGTTGCAGCAGTTCGTCGACCTCGACGGCATCCGAGCGGCGGCAGCGGATGCCTCGGTGCCGATGTCGGCGAGCGTGCGTGCGAAGTTCGCGGCCGCCGCCGATTACCTCGACGTCGCCCCGACCGTCGTCGGGGTCGTGCGCGACCTCGCCCTCGGCGAGTTCGACTCGCGACTGCGGCCCGTCACCGGTGCTCGCCGAGAGGCGTTCGAAGCACTCGCGACGGACTGGAACCTTGGCGGATCGGTGGCCCGGGTGCTCACAGCGTTCGACGCGCTCGGCTGAGGATCAGTCGACGGATGCCGCGCGGCGGGCCGTTCCCGATCGGGCGAACACGGCGCGCGCGATGAGCCCGATCGCGGCGACGACGATCGCCGTGGCGATCGGCGGGACGACGAGGCCGGGGTCGGTGAGCGCCATGCGGAACACGCCGACTCCGTAGTCGACCATCTCGCCGGGGTACTTGGCGAGCACCCGGGTGCCCGCCGCGGCCGAGACGGCGGTGATCAGCGTGGGGCCCACCCAGAGCATCACGAGGCTCGCGATCGCCGCGACGACACGGCCGACGGTCTCGATGCCGCCCCAGGCGATCGCCGCACCGACGAGCACGGCCGGCACCCAACGCACGGCGTCCCACAGCCAGGCCGGATCTCCTGCGAACGCGGGCCCGCGCGGGGCCATGAGCGCGTGCAGCCAGCCGGCGGAGAGGATCGCCGCGATCGTGAAGCCGATGACCGCACCGGCGCGTGGTGCCCGGGCGATGAGCCAGAGCACGCCAACCCCGACGACGACGGCCATGATGGCGACCGCGACGATCGTGCCGAGGTAGACCACCGACCAGTCGTCGTCGCGGAGACCTCCGCCGACGGTTGTGGCGGTCTGGCCGATGGCGACGACGTCGACGAGGAGCACTCCCACGAGCAGCATCGCGAATCCGCCGCGCGGGGCGCGGGAGCGGGTCGATCGCGCCACGAGGCCCGCGATCGCGGCGCCGATGACGATGAGCGAGGCGATGAGCGACAGGAAGTACTGGCTGAACGGCAGCAGCACGAGCGGCATGTCGTCGGGCAGCGTCTCGCTCGCCCAGAGGTTCTGCAGGGGCAGGCGCATTCCGGTGATCAGCCAGGGCAGCAGGCCGAGGGCGGCGGACGCGACGCCGATCAGGAAGAGCTGCCAGGTGCGCAGGGCGCGTGCCGGGCTCGCCCCGGTCATCGTGTTCTCGGGGGAGTGCTCCACGTCGGGAGTCGCCTGACTCATCGCCACCTCGTCGTTCGATCGGGCCGCCCGGGCAGGGCGGGTTCGACCACACTACTGCCGGCCTCAGCGAGGGATCCGTCTGCAGATCGCCGGTACCGAAGTACCGGATCGCCGGCGTACCGGAGTGCCGGTGCCGCGCTCGAGAATGGGCCCGCCTCCGAGGAGACGGGCCCAGACCTCTGCTTCGGTGCCGCGGACTACTCGGCCGGGTTCGTCACCACGACCGACATGGTGCCGCCCGTGTTCTGGTCGGTGACGGTCACGGTCACGTTGTGGCCGGCCACGTAGACGCCCGCGAGCGGGTTCAGCGGGCTGAAGAACGCGTCGGTGTCGGCGTCGCTGAACGTCGCCGTCTGCCGCTGCGTGCCGTCGGAACCGACGGCTGCGACCGACTGGACGGTCTTGCTCTTGCCCTTGCCGACGACGATCTCCTTGTGCAGCGCGGTCGCGTCGATCGTCTGCAGGCCGAAGGTCGCGTCGAACGGCTGGCGCCGGTTGCTCGGCATCGTGCCGTCGGGGTACGTCATCGGCGTGACGCCCGCGTCGATCGGGAGCGCGAGGCCGTGACCCTCGTGCTCGATGGTGTTGTTGTCGGAGTACGTCTCGTCGATCGCCCACATGAGCAGCCCGTCCTGGAAGGCGAAGTGCTCGACGTGGTCGGGCTGCGTGAGCCCGCGGTCGAACTGGTACGGACCGACCTCGAGCGTGGCGTCGTAGCCGACGTAGGTGCGGTTCTCGGCGAGGTAGTACCGGTCGCCCGAGGAGACCTCGGTGCCGGTGCTCTGCCGGAACCCGCCCGCGGCGGTCCATCCGCTGCCGTCGTTCTCGACGTCGTCGGTGAGGATCGTCGTGCCGCCGCTCTTCACGACGATGTCGTCGATGAACGCGCCGGCGAGGTGCACGCCGCCGTCGCTCTGGTAGCGGAACCGGAACTGGGTCTCGGCGTTGCCGCCGGGCACGGTGTAGCGCAGTGTCGTCCACTTGCCGTTCGACGTGTCGGAGACGGTGCCGACCGTCGTCCAGTTCGTGCCGTCGGTCGAGTACTCGGCGTACAGGTAGTCGTAGCCGGCCTCGATGTCGTACCAGGCCTTCGCCGTGACCGTCGCCTTGCTGATGCCCGAGAGGTCGAGCGTGCGGGTCAGTGTCGTGTTCAGGTCATCGGCGCTGGTGGTCCACCACGCCTTCGAACCCGAGTACGGCGCCGTGTAGGTGGTCTCCACCGACTGGTCGGGCACGTCGATGACGAGCGCCTGGTCCTGGCCTTCGGCCTGCAGCGCGGCAGGACTCAGGGTGTACGCGGCATCCGTCGTGTCGGGGTTCACGATGGAGTAGTCGAGCCAGCCGAGCTGGAGCTTCTCCCACGGTCCCATGTAGTTCGGGGTCGTGCCGATGTCGTCGGCCCCCTTGTTCAGCCACGAGCCGCTCGACATGAGGGTCCAGAATGCGGTCGAGTTCTCGCCGCCGGCCGTGTCGTAGAAGTCGGGCAGGCCGAGGTCGTGCGCGTACTCGTGCGCGAACACGCCGAGGCCGCCGTTCTCCGCCTCGACGGTGTAGTCGCCGATCCAGAAGCCGGTGTCGCCGATCTGCGCGCCGCCGAACTTGGCGTTCGCCGGTCCGGTCACGCCGTAGTCGGTCGAGTTGACGTACCAGCGGTGCGACCAGATGGCGTCTTCGCCCTGGGCGCCGCCGCCGGCGTCTTCGCCTTCGCCCGCGTGCACGGCCTGGAAGTGGTCGAGGTAGCCGTCGGGCTCGTCGAACTCGCCGTCGCCGTCGGCGTCGTAGCGGTCCCACCTGTCGAACGTGGCGAGCTCGTCCTTGATCTCGGCATCGCTCTTGCCGGCCGCGACCTGTGCCTCGTACCAGGCGTTGCCGGTGTCCTCGATGAACTGCCAGGCGCCGCCGAAGTCCTCGACGCTGTTGTCGCCGTAGGTCGAGGCGTTGCCGGGCACCTGCACCCAGTCGCTGACCTCGCCGTCGACCGTGTAGGCGCCGTTCGACTGCTTCGTGTAGAAGTCGGCGAACGAGTCGCCGCCGTCACCGGCGCCGTCGAAGAACAGGTCGTCGTAGTGGGCGCTGTTGAAGTCGGAGGCCCAGTGCGTGCTGTTGTTCACGGCGCGGTCGGGCTCGGGGATCTCGTTGTGCAACGGGCCGGGCGTGGTGCCGAGCTTGCCGCTGCCGGCGTCGCCGAACTCCGAGAGGATCGTGAACAGCCGGCCGGTGCCGGTGACGGATGCCTCGTAGTACTTGTCGTCGCCGAGCTGCACGACACCGTCGTCGCCGGGAGCTGCCTGACCGGAGAGGATGAGCTTCTGCGCGGCCTTGCGCCGCTCGTTCTGCCGCTCGGTGAGCGGGCCGGGGCGGTTGTCGAGGCGTTGCGCTGCCGAAGGCGAATCGGGTGTGTCGCCGGCAGGGGCGGCGAACGCGGCGGGCACCATTGCCGCACCGGCCGCCATCGTCGCGCTCGCCGCTACAAGGGCGAGCACTCCGAGGTTGCGTCGTTTCACGTTGACTCCTTACACAGTCGGCTCGGGATCGCCGAGCACAGGTGCGGCCAAAAGTAACACCGGCGTTGCCGGAGGGGAATGGGGTGGACGGACACGTTTCGATCACGAGGAACCCGAGCCCGTGGCGGGATGTCGTGGTGATTCGGCAGCGGATCCGTCGCGGCTCGACGGATGGCGCATCAGAATGAGCCGGTGACTCGTCGAGGGCTGATCCTGTTCGCCGCACTCGGCATCGCCTGGGGCATCCCGTACCTGTTCATCAAGGTGGCGGTGAGCGAGCTGGACCCCGCGATGGTGGTGCTGGGGCGGGCCGGGCTTGCGGCGATCCTGCTGCTGCCGCTGGCGTTCTTCCGCCGCGAAGTGGCGCCGGTGGTGCGCCGGTGGAAGCCGATGCTCGCCTACACGATCGTCGAGATCATCCTCCCGTGGTACTTCCTGAGCTCGGCGGAGCAGCGGCTGCCCAGCTCGACCGCGGGGCTGCTGCTCGCCACCGTGCCGCTCGCCGGTGTGGCGATCGCGTTCGCGATGGGCCGCCCAGAGCGGCTGTCGCGCCTGAACTGGCTCGGTCTCGCACTCGGCATGCTCGGCGTCGCGGCGCTCGTGGGCCTCGACATCGCCGGCTCCGACCTCATCGCCGTCGCGCAGATGGCCGTCGTCGTGGTGGGCTACGCGCTCGGTCCGGCGATCCTCGCGCGGTGGATGTCCGACCTGCCGGGCGTCGGCGTGGTCGCCGTCTCGCTCGCGGCGACGGCCGTGGTCTACGTGCCGTTCGTGCTCCTCACGGGCGGCTGGCCGACGGCGTGGCCGTCGCAGGCGGTCATCGTGTCGATCGTCGTGCTCGCCGTGGTCTGCAGCGCACTCGCGTTCCTGCTGATGGTGGGCCTGGTCGCCGAGATCGGTCCGGTGAAGGCGACCGCGATCACCTACGTCAACCCCGCGGTCGCGATCCTCGCCGGGGTGCTCGTGCTCGGCGAGCGGGTCACGGTGTGGACGGTGATCGGGTTCGCACTCGTGCTCGCCGGTTCGTATCTCGTGACGCGTCGACGACGGGCGCCGGTGGCGGCCGAGGGGCCGGAGGCGGCCTCGGCGGAGCAGCGCCTCGCCTGAGTCGGCGGGTGGCCGAATCCTTTCGGCACATGGCAGTCTGGCCGGATGACCCGTCGCAACCATCGCGTCGCCGTGCTCGTGCTGCCGGGGGCGAAGCCGCTCGACGTCGGCATTCCCGCCCAGGTGTTCTCGACGCGCGCGAGCATGCCCTACGAGGTGCGGGTCTGCGGTGCGGCGCCCGGACTCGTCACCGGCGGCGACGGCCTCTCGTACCACGTGGCCGACGGGCTCGATGCGCTCGGGTGGGCGGAGACCGTGTTCATCCCGGGGTACCGGCATCCCGATCGGGACGAGCCGCCGGCGGCGGTCGTCGACGCGCTGCGGGCGGCGCACACGCGCGGGGCGCGGCTCGCCGCGATCTCCACCGGGGCGTTCGCGCTCGCGGCGACGGGCCTGCTCGACGGTCGGCGTGCCACGACGCACTGGCACTACACGCGGGCGCTCGCCTCGAGGCATCCGCTCGTCAAGGTCGACACGAACGTGCTGTTCGTCGACGAGGGCGCGGTGCTGACCTCTGCCGGGGCGGCGTCGGGCATCGACCTCTGCCTGCACCTCGTGCGCCGCGATCATGGCGTCGCGGTCGCGAACCACGCCGCCCGGCGGCTCGTCGCCGCCCCGTACCGCAGCGGCGGCCAGGCGCAGTACGTTCCGCGGAGTCTTCCGCCCGAGCTCGGGCCGGTGTTCGCGGCGACCCGGGAGTGGGCGCTGCGGCAACTCGACGAGCCCCTCACACTCGACGCGCTCGCGCGCAATGCCAACGTCTCGCCGCGAACCTTCTCGCGCCGCTTCGTGGAGGACACCGGCTACACGCCCATGCAGTGGGTGCTGCGGGCGAGGGTCGACATGGCCCGCGAGCTGCTCGAGCGCAGCGACCTCGGGGTCGAGCAGATCGCCGCCCGCGCCGGCCTCGGCACCGGGGCCAACCTGCGGCTTCACTTCCAGCGCATCCTCGGGGTCTCGCCGAGCGATTACCGGCACACCTTCGCCGCGGGGGAGTAGCGGGCGAGTCGGGCGAGGAGTCCGGGAGGACATCTGGCGAGATCCTTGCGGATACTGACCTGCACGCCACTCCCGCAAGACGGCCGATACGGCGAGGGTTGCAGGGTACGGATCGAAAGGAACCCCTCTGCCATGACCACCCGCATCGCCATCAACGGCTTCGGCCGCATCGGCCGCAACGTCGTGCGCGCACTCGTCGAGCGCGGCGCCGACCTCGAACTCGTCGCCGTCAACGACCTCACCGACCCCGCCGGCCTCGCCCGCCTGCTGAAGTACGACAGCACCGCGGGCCGCTTCGGCTCGTCCGTCGAGGTCGACGGCGATGTGCTCGTCATCGACGGCCGTCGTGTCAAGGTGCTCGCCGAGCGCGACCCCGCGAAGCTCCCCTGGGGTGAGCTGAACGTCGACGTCGTGCTCGAGTCGACCGGCCGCTTCACCGACGCCGAGGCCGCGAAGGCACACCTCGCCGCGGGCGCCAAGAAGGTGCTCGTCTCGGCTCCCTCGAAGGGTGCCGACGTCACGCTCGCCTACGGCGTGAACACCGAGGCCTACGACGCCGACTCGCACGTCATCGTCTCGAACGCCTCGTGCACCACGAACGCGCTCGCCCCGCTCGCGAAGGTGCTCGACGACCTCGCCGGCATCGAGCACGGCTTCATGACGACGATCCACGCCTACACGCAGGACCAGAACCTGCAGGACGCACCCCACTCCGACGCGCGTCGCGCCCGCGCCGCGGCCGTCAACATCGTGCCGTCGTCGACCGGTGCCGCGAAGGCCATCGGCCTGGTGCTGCCGAAGCTCGAGGGCAAGCTCAACGGCGACTCGATGCGGGTGCCCGTGCCCGTCGGCTCGATCGTCGAGCTCAACACGACCGTCTCGAAGGACGTCACCCTCGAGGAGGTGCTCGCCGCCTACCAGGCCGCGGCCGAGGGCCCGCTCAAGGGGGTGCTCGAGTACTCCGACGAGGCGCTCGTCTCGACCGACATCGTCGGCAACCCGCACTCGTCGATCTTCGACGCCGAGCTCACCCGGGTCGACGGCCGCCACATCAAGGTCGTCGCCTGGTATGACAACGAGTGGGGCTTCTCGAACCGCGTCATCGACTCGCTGACGCTGCTCGGCGCGTAGAACCCGCTGCAGCAGACCGAACGGGCCCGCCTCCGATGGAGGTGGGCCCGTTCGGGTCCGATGGGTCGACGCACGAGCATCGAGCTCGGGCGTCGTCCGTGCCGCCGAGCCCGCGCCTACCCGCGCTCGCGCGGCGCGATCGCCGTGCCGACGAGCCCGACGATCGCGGCGACGGCCATCATGACGGCGATCGGCCACCAGTGCCCGACCTGGGCGAGCAGCGCGGTCGCCGCGAGCGGGGCGAGCCCGCCGCCGACGATCGCTCCGGCCTCGCGTCCGATCGAGATGCCCGAGTACCGCACGCGCGTGTCGAACATCGCGGTGAAGTAGGCGGGCTGCACCCCGTCGGAGGCCGAGTTCACGATGCCGATCGCCACGACCACGACGCCGATGACGAGCGCCGCGGACCCCGTGTCGAGCACGAGGAAGAGCGGCGCGGCCAGCAGGGCGAAGGCGACGAGGCTCCACACGACGAGGCGGCGCTGGCCGATGCGGTCGCCGAGCGCGCCCCAGAACGGGCACAGCACCGCGGCGACCGCTGCACCGATGAGCAGCGCGGTGAGGGTGACCTCGCGAGGCATTCCGACGACCGTCGACGCGTAGCTCAGGCAGAACACCGAGACGACGTAGAAGGTCGTGTTGACCCCGACGCGCACGAGGAAGACGGCGAGGATGCCGCGGGGCCGGCGCAGCACCTCGGCGACGGGCCGCCTGGCTTCCCGGCGGGCCTCGAGCATCGCGACGAACTCGGGCGACTCGTCGACCCTGCGGCGCAGCCTCCAGCCGATCGCGACGAGCACGAGGCTCGCGACGAACGGCACCCGCCAGCCCCAGTCGTAGAGCGCCTGCTCGTCGAGCACGGCGACGAGCACCACGAAGGCGAGGTTGCCGAGGATGAGTCCCACGTACACCGCGCTCGAGATGAACGCCCCGCGGAACCCGCGCCGCAGAGGCGACTGCTCGAGCGCGAGCAGCACGGCGCCGCTCCACTCGCCGCCCGTCGCGAGCCCCTGCACGAGCCGCAGCACGACGAGCAGCACGGGCGCGAGCGCCCCGACCTGTGCGTGCGTCGGCAGCAGGCCGATGAGGGCGGTCGCGACGCCCATCGTCAGCAGCGTCGCCACGAGCACGCGTCGTCGGCCGAATCGGTCGCCGAGGTACCCCGAGACCAGGCCGCCGAGCGGGCGCGCGACGAAGCCCGTCGCGAACACCGCGAACGAGAGCAGCAGGCTCGTGAGCGGATCGTCGGCGGGGAAGAACAGCGTCGGGAAGACGAGCGCCGCGGCCGTGCCGTAGAGGAAGAAGTCGTACCACTCGAGCACGGTGCCGAAGGCCGCCGCGGTGACGGCCCGGCGGCTTCGGGCCGAGTCGGCGGAGGTGCCATCGACGGGCGCGTTCTCGAGTGCCGTCGCTGCAGGGCTCACGCGGTCACCGCCCCGGCCGTCGCCCCGGCCACCGAGCCCGCCGCGAGCGGAGCCGCGAAGAACGCCAGTTCGTGCCGTGCCGAGGCGACGAACGCCCGGTGCATCCGCTCACGGATCGCCGGTGTCGCGTGCGATGCGGCCGAGGTGACGATCGCGATCGCCTCCCGGGTCGCGATCGCGAACGCCGGGTCGGCGTAGGTCGCGAGCCATGAGGCGTACGGATGCTCCGGATCGAGTGCCTGCGCCCCGAACTCGCCGGCGGCGAGGCGCTCGCCGAGGTCGGTGTAGATCCAGAAGCACGGCAGCAGCGCCGCGACGAGCACGGCGTAGTCGCCGCGCGCCGCCGTCGCGAGCAGGTGGTCGAGGTACGCGGTCGTGGCGCCGTCGGGCTCGGCGACCGGACTCTCGCCCGCCCCGTCGAGTGCGCTGCGCCCGGCCGCCGGGCCGAGCCAGCTCTCGTGCAGCTCGAGCTCGCCGACGATCGAGCCGTGCGCGGAGTTCGCCCAGAACGCCTGCGCCGGGGCATCCGGTGCCAGCCTCGCGGCCTCCGCGAGCACGCGAGCGTAGTCGCGGAGGTAGAGCGCATCCTGGGCGAGGTAGCCGAGGAACGGTTCGCGCTCGAGCGAACCGTCGGCGAGGCTGCGGATGAACGGGAGTTCGTCGATCTCGTGCCGCACATCGGCGATGCCGGCCCACCATTCGGCCTCGACCTCGGCCGGAATCGGCGCGGTGCGGGTGCCGCCGCGCGCCCAGAGACCGGCGAAGTGGTTGATGGGGCCGTGCCCGCCGCCGACCCCGAGCGCCTCGCCGTGCCGCAGCGATTCGCGCAGCCAGCGGCGTGCCTCGGCGATCGCGGCCGACCAGTCGCCGTGCTCGGCGGCGAGGGTCGCGATCGCGGCCGAGAGCGAGCAACCGGTGCCGTGCGTCGCCGTGGTGGCGATGCGATCGCCGCCGAAGTCGACGATCGTCGCGGTGCCTGCGTCGACGAGCGCGTCGGGCGCGACATCGTCGGCGAGGTGGCCGCCCTTCGCGAGCACCCGCACCCCGTACCGCGCCGAGACGCTCTCGGCCTGCGCGATCGCCTCGGCCCAGGTCTCCGCCACGACCGGTGGCCCGTCGCCGGAGCCCGCGAGGACCGCGAGCTCGCCGAGGTTCGGGGTGACGAGGTCGGCGAGCGGCAGCAGCTCGCGCATCGCCGCTTCGGCGTCGGCGTCGAGCAGGCGGTCGCCGCTCGTCGCGACCATGACGGGGTCGAGCACGACGACGGGCGGACGGGTGCGCTCGAGCCAGTCGGCGACCGTGCGGATGACCTCGGCGTTCGCGAGCATGCCGAGCTTCACGGCGTCGATCGTGATGTCGTCGGAGATCGCATCGAGCTGCGCCGCGAGGAAGCTCGCGGGCGGCACGTGCACGTCGCGCACACCGCGGGTGTTCTGCGCGGTGAGGGCCGTGATCGCAGCCATGCCGTAGCCCCCGACCGCGGAGATCGACTTCAGGTCGGCCTGGATGCCGGCGCCGCCCGAGGGGTCGCTGCCGGCGATGCTCAGCACTCGAGCGGTCATCGCGCCGCCTCCCATCGGTTCGCGAGATCTCGGGCCACGGCTCGTGGGTCGTCGGCCGCGCAGATCGCCGACACGAGTGCCGCACCGGCGGCGCCGGCCTCGCGGAGCGGCGCGATGTCGGACGCCGTGATGCCGCCGATCGCGACGCACGGCAGCTCCGTCTCTGCGGCGAATCGGGCGAAGCCGTCGATGCCGAGGGCCGGCGGATGGTCGGGCTTCGTCGATGTCGGCCGGATGACGCCGACGCCGAGGTAGTCGACGGTGCCGCGGGGCATCCGGCGCAGTGCCTCGAGGTGGGCGGGCGTGTTCGCCGTGAGGCCGACGACGGCGTCGGGGCCGAGCCGGTCACGGGCGATGGCCGCGGCAGCGTCTCCCTGGCCGAGGTGCACGCCGTCGACCGGCAGGCCGCTCGCCCGTGCTGCGATCGCGAGGTCGAGGCGGTCGTTCACGAGCAGCACCGCCCTCCCGTCGATGACCTCCGCGAGCGCTTCGAGCTGGGCGAGCAGAGCGGATGCCTCGGTGCTCTTGTCGCGCACCTGCACCACGCGCACGCCGCCCGCGACGGCCTCGGCCACGACCGAGACGACACCGCGCTCGCCGCAGAGCGCGGCATCGGTGACGAGGTAGGTCGAGAGGTCGAGGGCTGTGCGCGCGCTCACGAGCGCACCAGCGCGGCGACGCCGCTCGCGTCGACGACCGAGACGCGCACGCGGGCGCGCTCGACGACCTGTTCGGCCGTGAGCTGCGCGAGTGCGTCGAGGAATCGGGGTGCGAACGTGCCGGGGCCGACGGTGCCCACTCCTCCGGGTGCGGCGGCTGCGATCTCGGCGGCGACCGTGTAGACGAGCGTCGCCGCGACGGCGCCCGCGAACGGGTCATCGGCGACGGCGAGGAACGCCGCGGTGACGGCCCCGAGCGCGCAGCCGCCGCCCGTCACGAGCGTGAGCAGGGGGTCGCCGTTCGCCACGCGGGCGATGCGGCGGCCGTCGGTGATGAGATCGACCGGGCCCGACACTGCCACGACCGAGTCGTGCGCTGCAGCGAGGTGAGCCGCGGCATCCGCTGCCGAATCGGTGGAATCGGAGGCGTCGACCCCGCGGCCGCCGCTGCCGGCTCCGGTGAGGGCGATGACCTCGCTCGCGTTGCCGCGGATCACGGTGGGGCGGAGCACGAGCAGTTCGTGCGCGAGCGCCGTGCGCACGGGCAGGCTGCCGACCGCGACCGGGTCGAGCACCCAGGGCGTGCCGGCCGCGTTCGCCGCGGGCACCGCCTCGCGTGCGGCGTCGCGCTGCTCCTCGGTGGGGGTGCCGAGGTTCACGAGGAGCCCCGAGGCGATGCCCGCGAAGACGCCGGACTCGCCGCGGATGTCGACCATCGCGGGCGCTGCGCCGAGCGCGAGCAGGGTGTTGGCCGTCACGTTCGTGACGACCTTGTTGGTGATGCACTGCACGAGCGGCGTCGCCTCGCGAACGAGGTTCAGCAGTTCGGCGGAGTGCCGGGCAGGGTCGATGGACAGACGATCGCTCAACGCGACATCCCTTCGCTAGTTCGAACTAGATCAGGTTCGACGGGTGTGTTCTCAGCCATGCCCGCTTCGGGTGAAGCGGCGCACGGCACCCCGTGTCACTGCGGTCGAGCCTAGTGGTCGACGACGGCAACGAGAACGGGGGCGGATGCCGCATGGCATCCACCCCCGATCGGTTCGTGCGGTCGTCAGCTCACGCGTCGAGCCCGTACCCGCACGATCCCGTACGCCGCGCCGCCCGCGGCGAGCAGGGCGAGCGCGAGCCATCCGAGCACGTCGACGAGCGGGGCGCCCGTGGACGCGAGCCCCGCGCTCGTCGTCTCCTCGCCGGAGCCGGCCGCGGCGACCGTGATCGACGAGTTCGCGACCTCGACGCCGTCGATCGTGACGACGATCGTGTGCGCGCCTGCGGGCGTCGCAGCCGGGATGGTTCCCGTGAAGGTGAACCCGCCGTCGCTGTTCGTCGTCGCCGAGCCGAGCGTCTGCGGCGTCGAGTGGAGCTCGACCGCGAAGCCGTCGGTGCCCGGCGCCAGGCTCTCGCCGACGACCGTGATGCGGCCGCCCGGCACGAGGTCGCCGGTCACCGTGACCGTGCCCTTCACCGTCGTCGGGTCGACGGCGGGTGCCGCCACCACGGTCACGGCGGTCGAGGCAGCGGATGCCGCAGACGTGCCGACCGTGTTCCGTGCGGCGACGGTCGCCGTGTACTCGCCGGCGGCGAGCCCGGTGAAGGTGCGCGTCGTCGTGCCGGCGGGCACCGAGACCGGGGCGGCGCCGTTCAGCGAGACGAGGTACTCCGTGATGGGCGAGCCGCCGTCGGCGGGTGCCGCCCACGAGACGGTCACGTCGGTGCCGGCGACCGTGGCGCCGGGCGCCTCGGGGGTGGCCGGCGCGGTGGCGACGACCTCGGGGTCGTACGGCAGCGCATCGAAGAAGGTGCCGAGGGCGGCGATCGCCTCATCGGCGAACGCGAGCTGTGCGGCGAGACCGGCGGGGTCGGGCCGGTCGGCGTACCGCCCGGGCAGGTCGTTCACGTACCACCACTCGGTCATGTACTCCTTGTAGGTGCCGTCGGCGTTGGCGTGGATCCACTGCTGTGCGATCGGCGCGGGCTCGCCGCCGACGGTGCGCGAGCGGTCGTACTCGAGCAGGTACGGCACCTGCAGCTTCTTCGCCGTGGCGAGCGCCTTCGAGGTGTCGCCGCCCGGGAAGTAGTCGACCTGGCCCGAGACTCCGGGCACGTACTGGGTCACGAGGTTCGGCAGGTACTTCGTGACGAGGTCGCCGTAGAAGTCCGCGAACTCCGAGCCGGTGTCGCGGATGTGCAGGTCGTTGCCCGAGTTGCCGTCGAGGCGCAGGTCGAAGAAGTAGACCTTCGCGACGTCGTTCGCCACGGCCTGCCGGTTGACCTCCTTCAGCACGGCGCGGGTGTTGTGGCACCACGTGCCGCCGAAGAGCAGCACGTAGTCGCCGTCGCTCTCGAGCAGGTTCACGAGCTCGGGGTAGGTGATCGTCTGCACGCGCCAGTCGGCGTCGGCGTCGCCCAGCACCGTCGCGCCGCCGTAGACGTCGCGGCCGCCGTAGGCCGAGGCGTGCTTGGCGTTCACGACCTGCTCGGTGAACGTGAACTGGTCGCTCGTGTCGAGGTCAGCCGCCGTGCCGAGCACGGCGGCGACCTCCGCCTTGAAGGCGGCGAGCGCGGCCGGGTCGGCGAGCTGCGCGGCGGTCACCGGAGTGGTGATCGCCGAGACGATGCGGTCTTCGGCGCCGCCCGCGAGGTGCGCCGAGTCGTAGACGAAGAGCGTCGGGTCGTCGGTGCCGTCGAACGGAGTCTGCGTGTCCTTGCCGAGGGCGTTGGTCACGAGTCGTGCCCAGAGCGGGGCGACGTCGGCGTTCGTCGTCGTGCGGATGTCGAGACGGTCGCCGTCGAGGCGCGGGTCGAAGTTGTAGATGCGGTCGACGCCCGCGGCCTTCGCGACGTCGTTGATGGGGCCGATGGTCGCGGCCGTCTGGGCGTCTTCCGGCCCGCCGATGAGGAACGCGAACCGGCCCTCCTGGCCGAGCAGGTATTCGAACCGCTCGAACGTGACGGTCTCGTAGACGCTGCCGGTGCCGAGCCCTTCGTAGGCGTCGGCGAAGTAGTCGACGGTATCGGTCGGGCTCTCGGGTGCTGCGGAGGCCGGGGCCGCCGCGACACCGCCGAGCACGACGGTGCCGGCGATGGCGAGTGCGGTCAGCATCGCCGCCCGCCTCGGGGTGGGGCGCTGGTGGTCGGGCACGGTGCTTCCTTTCTCTGGGGGGTTGGCCGGGCCGGTCATTCGGGCACGGATGTCTCGTCGGGCTGCTCGCCGTGGGTCGCCGCGTTCGTGCGGCGGCGGGCGATCAGCCGCTGGCCGAGCAGCGCGAGTGCGCCGACGGCCACGAGGGCGACGAGGATGCCGGCGCCGGCGAGCCATTCGGGTGCTCCGCCGTTCGAGGCGGCGCTGGTCTCGACGGCCTGCGCGGTGGGCTTCGCGGTCGATCCGGTGATGGTCACCGACTTCGACACGCTCGACACGGGTGACTCGCCGACGGCGTTCACGGCGACCAGGGTCGCTGTGTACTTGCCGGCGCCGAGCACGCTGAAGGTGTGCGAGGTCGCGGTCGCGGCGAGGGGGATCGCGGTGCCCTCGTTGAGCGAGAGCTTGTAGCCGGTCACCGGCGACCCGCCGTCGGTCGGCGCCGCCCAGATCACGGTGAGGGAGCTGCCCTTGACGGTCAGGCGCGGCGCGGCAGGCGCGAGTGGCGCCTTCGCGCCGACGGCTGCGGGTGCAGCCGCGCCTGCCGCAGCCTGCGACGCATCCGTGGTGTCACCCGACTCGTCGGAGGAGCTGCCGCCGGAGGAGCTGCCGCCGGAGGTTCCGGTGGTGCCGCCGGAAGTTCCCGTGGTGCCGGTCTTCGGAGCGGGTGCGGGTGCCGGTGCCGGGGCGGGCGCCGGGGCGGGCGCAGGAGCGGGGGCGGGTGCGGGAGCGCTGCCGCCGCCGAACGCAGGCGGCGGGTCCTCCTGCGTGCTGTCGTACGGGTACCCGCCGGCGTCCTCGCAGGCGCCGAGGTCGAAGTTGATCGAGCAGAGGTCGCAGACATCGCCTGCGGCCGACGCAGAGCTGCTGCTGATGAGCACGAGCGCGGGCACGGTGATCGCGAGCACGAGGGTCGCCGCGAAACCGCGGAGGCCGCGTGCGCGGTGGGTGGTGCGAGAGGTCATGGCGTTGCTTCCTTCTGGGTCGGCCGGTCAGTGGCGGGCGGCGAGTTCGGTCGGTGCGGCGCCAGGCCCCGAGGCATCCGCTTCGATGGCGTCGGAGTCGTTCCCGCCCGCCTCGGGGGCGTCGGCGGCGCGGTCGTCGTCGAGGTCGTCGCGGTGCACGGCCCGCCCGGCGAAGATCTCGTCATCGAGTGCGCCGGCGCGACGGGCGACGATCGCGGCGCTCGTCGCGGCTGCGGTGACGTTGGCCATCGTGCTCGCGGTGCCGGCGATCGCGCTGATCGGAATGAGCAGCACGAGCACCTCGACGGGCAGGCCCACGGCGGTGAGCACGGCCGTCGCCGTGACGATCGCCGTGCCGGGCACGCCGGCGGTGCCGAGCGAGACGAGCAGACCGAGCACGACGAGCACGACGTAGTCGAGCACCGTGTAGTCGATGCCGAGCGCGTTCACCGTGAAGACGGCGACGAGGGTCGGCCAGATGCCGGCGCATCCGGGCATGCCGATCGTCGTGCCGATCGGGGCGGTGAAGCCGGCCACCTCGTCGGAGACGCCGATCTTGCGGGTGAGCGTCGAGATCGTGAGCGGCAGCGTGCCGATGCTCGACTGCGTCGTGAACGCCGTGTACTGCGCCGGGGTCAGCAGGCGGAAGAACCGCAGCGGGTTCAGGTCGGCGAAGACCCGCAGCAGCACGCCGTTCACCAGGTAGGCGTCGACGAAGCACGCGACGAGCGCGATGACGAGCACGCCGACGAGCGCGAGCGCCGTCTCGATGCGGGCCACGGCCGTCGAGGTCGTGACGGCGACGAGGGCGAGCACCGCGTAGGGGGTCAGGGCGATGATGAACCCGACGGCCTTGAAGAGCACCCGCCGCGTGGCATCCACGAACTCCTTGAACGGGCGCACCTTCTCGGCGTTCTTGTCGGCGACGATCAGGTACGAGACGGCGATCAGCAGCGTGAAGAGGATGATCGCGATGATGTTGTTCGACGAGATGTCGCCGACGACGTTGTGCGGGAAGAGTCCGACGATGACCTCGTCGAGGGGGGCGAGCAGGCCGGTCAGCGCCGATCCGTCGACGCCGGCGAGTTCGAGGTTCGCTCCCTTGCCGATGCCCGTCGCGAGCGCCAGCCCGAGGGTCAGCAGGATCGCGATGAGGTTCGTGAGGAGCAGCCAGAAGACTGAGCTCAGGCCGATCGTGCGCAGCTTCGCGAGGCTGCCGAGCGAGGTGACGCTCGAGAGCACCGAGACGATGATGAGCGGCGCGACGACGGCCGTGATGACGTTGACGTAGATCGTGCCGATGACGTCGACGTAGTCGAGGTGCCCCTGGAATGCCAGCCCGACCCCGATGCCGACCACGAGGGCGATGACCGTGAGCAGCGTGAACTTCGCGCCGGCGCGGCGCAGCAGGAAGAGGCCGACGAAGAGCACTGCGATGAGTGCGAGGGCGGCGATCGAGAGCCAGTCGAGGTCAGCCACGACGGGCTCCGAGCGGCGCGGACGAGGTACGGATTCGGTGCATGGCACGACCGTATTGAGCGCCGGATGCCTCGGTGCGACGCGTGTCGCACTGTGAATGCCTATGACGGCATACGTCGCTCGGGGTGCTCGCCCGGCGTCATTCGATGTCGTCGAGTGGCGTACCGCGACGTCGGATGACGTCGACCGCCGTCGCCCGTATGACGTTCTGCGACGTCATCGAACCGAGCGAGCGGTCAGACGTTCACGCCGCTCGGCGCGACCTCGCCGCCGAACCAGTACGCGGGAGCCGGCAGCACGACGCCGGTCGATGCGAGCGCGATGACGGTGAAGGCGTAGACCATGATCGCGATCGTCAGCACGCCGAGCACCATGGTGATGGGCACCGCGGGGGAGACCCGCATGCCCTCGCGACGGTAGCGGGGCGCCGCCATGAAGGCGATCCACATCGAGGTGGCGGCGAATCCCGTGATCCACACCGTGCGCAGCGCGTCGCCCTCGAGCGGCGCCACGAGGGCGATCACGAGCGAGGCGATGGACATGAGCAGCCCCGTGTACGCGAAGAACCGTGCGAACCCGATGCCGCCGACCTCGTCCTCGCCCGTCCACCATGGTCCGTCGGGCCGGTCCGACTCCTCGGATCCTTCCGGCTCGCGCGCATCGCTCATGCTGCGATCGTAGAGCGGATGCCGCGGCATCCGCTTGAGGGCGCCTCCGTCAGGCGTTCGCGACGGCGGCGCGTGGTGCGCGGCTGAGCACATCGACGACGTACTCGGCGTCGCGAGCCATGCCCATCAGGGTCGCGGAGGCCACGGAGTACTGGAACGGCATGCCGACGAATGCGAGGCCCGGGCATTCGATCGCCATTCCGCGTTCTTCGATGGGGCGGCCGTCGGGGGCGACGACGCCGTCGATGCCGATCCAACCGAGGTCCGGTCGCGAGCCCGTGCACCAGATCACGGTCGTCGCCTCGACGACGCGGCCGTCGGCGGTGACCGGGCGGCCGGCCTCGACGCGCGCGATGCGGCCGAGCTGCACGACGCCTGCCCGGTCGAGGGCTGCCGGCTTGTTGCGCACGAGCATCACCCCGTGGGTCAGCACCGCCTTCCGCATCGCACGCCCCTTCGGGCTGTCGATGGTCATCCGGCGAAGGCGTGAGATGAAGACGCCGGCCAAGAGGTTGCCGATCGGGGAGTCGATGTCGACCGGCACATGACCGGGATGCCGGCCGGCGAGCGTGACGGCGTGGCCGCTGCGCGCGGCTTCGAGTGCGATGTCGGTGCCCGAGTTGGCCGCGCCGACGACGAGCACGGGGCCGTCGGCGAACTGTTCGGGGCCGCGGTAGTCGAGCGAGTGGAGCTGACGGATCGATGGATCGAGCTCGCTCGCGAACGGCGGCACGACGGCGATGCGGTGCGCGCCGGTCGTGACGACGACTCGTTCGGCGGTCACCACGTCGCCGTTCTCGAGTTCGAGGCGGAAGCGGCTGTCGCGAGGTCGGGTCAGCGACACGATCCTCGTCGAGCTGCGCACGGGGAGTGCGAAGTGCCGCGCGTATCGCTCGAGGTAGTCGCCCATCTGCACGCCGGTGGGGTAAGCGAAGCGGCCCTCATCGATGCGCAGGCCGGGCAGGCTCAGGAACGGACGAGGGGTGAACAGGCGCAGTGAACGGTAGCGCTCGCGCCAGGAGTCGCCGACGCGCGCGTGCTCGTCGAACAGTTCGAAGCGCTCGCCGTGCTGTGCGAGGCGCATGCCGACGATCAGACCTGCGGCGCCTGCGCCGATCACGGCGGTCTCGGTGATGGTGGACATGAGGTCTCCTTTTCACGCGACGCTACGGATGCCGCAGGGCGGCCGCGTCGGCAGAAATGACCAATTGCCGGGGCGTACCCGACACGGACGGACGCTCAGCGCGGCGTGTTCAACCCGTGCTCGAATGCGAACGCCGTGGCGGCGGACCGGCTGCCGAGCCCGAGCTTGCCGAGGATGTTGCTGACGTGTCGGGCCACGGTGCGTTCGCTGAGGAACAGCTCGGCCGCGATCTGCCGGTTCGAGCGGCCGCTCGCGACGAGGCGCAGCACTTCGAGCTCGCGCTTGGTCAGGCCCGCGGATGCCGCGGCACCCCCGCTCTCGGCGGCGAGACGTTCGAGCCGGTCGAGGTCGGCGACGGCGCCGAGGCCGGAGAGCACCGTGCGTGCGGCGTCGAACTCGAGTTGGGCCGCCTCCTCGTCGCCGAAGGCGCGGTTCGCGCGGGCCATGAGCACTCGGGTGACGGCGGCCTCATAGGGGGCTTCGAGTCGGCGCCAGACCGCCCACGACCGGCGCAGCAGTGGCAGCGCCTGCTCCGGGGCATCCGCGCCGATCAGGAGTCGGGCTTCGGCACGGTCGGCCTGCGCCTCGAGGAAGACGGTGCCGAGCTGGTCGGCCATGGCACGGAGCGCCGTCACGGCACGTGCGGCGACATCCCAGTCACCGTGCTCGACTTCGAGCTCGACCTGCGCGGCGAGCAGTTCGGCGCGGGCTCCCGGAGCCGGGTTCGTCTCGAGTGCGCGGGCGACACCGCTGCGGGCCGCGGCGAATCGTCGGGAGTCGCGTGCGAGCAGCGCGAACCCGGGTTGCACCTCTCGCCCGAGCTCGGCGGCATGCCGGTACGCGGCCTCGGCGTCGCGTCGGCGGCCGACGAGCCGGCAGAGCTCGCCGAGCCCGTAGTAGGCGTCTTCGAGCGTTTCGACACGGCGTTCGCGATCGCAGACGGCTTCGAGGGTGAGCACCGCCTCCGGCCATTCGCCGAGCAGGCGCAGCACCCCCGCGCGGTGCACGGAGCACTCGCCGCGGAACGGCTCGAGCCCGCGTTGCGCGTCGCACCAGTCACCCAGGTCACGGGTCCACACGCGAGCGCGATCGACGTCCCACCGATCGAGGCAGCTCGCGATGACAGCGCAGTAGGCGGGGCCCGCGACCCGGTCGCTCACCCGTCCCGAGGAGATGGCGAGCATGACGCGGTCCATGCACGCGAAGCCCTCGCCGACGCGGCCGGCGTACACGAGCGCACGACCGAGACCCATGGTCGCCAGCACCTCGGTGTCGACGTCCTCGGCACGTCGTGCGAGGTCGACGGCGCGCTCGCCGAGATCGACGGATGCCTCGACCTGGCCGTTCGCGAATGCCCCGACCGCCCGGCAGAGCGCCGCCGTCGCGGCGTTGCCCGGCTTCGTCTCCACGGAGCCGGCCAGCTCGAACAGTCGCGACATCCAGGCGCCCGCCCGCACGGCCTCGCCATGGTCGGCCAGGGTGAAGCCGAGCCAGAACACGCACCGGATCGCGGCATCCGTGTCGCCTGCGTCGAGGTAGGCGAGGTGCGCGTCATCCCACGCCCGCTCGCATTCGGCCTCACGGCCGAGGAACCACGCTGCGAGGCCCAGGGCATCGAGCTCACCGGCGGTGAGCACCTCGCGCCGGGCCGCGAGCTCGTCGTAGCTTGCGACCCAGTCGACGACCTGCACCGCGTCGGCCGGAGCCATGGCGTCAGTATGTGCCCGCCGGGGTGAGGCTCACAAGGTGCCGGTCGTCGGCGGGTGGTGCGAGCGCCGCGCAGGCCGGTGTTCCGCGCAGAGGCATTGACCTCGCGGCATCCGCGCCACTAGTGTTCCAAAGCTGCGCACTCCGCGCGGCATCCCCGGCATCTGGAAAGGAAGGTCATGACCGTGTCTCTGCAGCGCACGAGCAAGCCCTCCTTCACCGAGATCGCCGATGAGCGCTACCTGCTCAATCGCGAACTCGACCAGGTTCTCGACCCGGCACTCTGACGCCGACGCGGCAAGCCCGCTCTCTCGTCACCCCGTGCCGGTCGAGGCCCGGGGTGTTTCTCTGTCTGCGCGCGACGGGGAGCCTCGGGCCCCCGGATCAACGCAACGCACACGCAAGACAGGAAAGGAACATGGAGACCATCACGAAGCGGCTCGTCTCGTGGGCGAGCCTGATCGACGAGAAGACCGTCGACCAGGCCCGCACCTCGTCGACGATGCCGTTCATCTACCCGCACCTCGCGCTCATGCCCGACGCGCACCTCGGGCTCGGCGCCACGGTCGGCTCGGTCATCCCGACCCTCGGGGCGATCATCCCCGCGGCCGTCGGGGTCGACATCGGCTGCGGCATGATCGCGGTCAAGACGCAGTTCACCGGCGCGGAGTTGCCGGCCGATCGGCGGTCCGTGCGCGAGCAGATCGAGCGCGCCATCCCGCTCTCGGCCGGCAGGCACAACCGCAAGATCGTCGCGACCGCGGTACCGCGCATCGCCGAGCTCGAGGCGCTCGCCGAGGCGAAGGGCTTCGACCCGGCCTCGTACGCGGGCAACTGGCGTGAGCAGCTCGGCTCCCTCGGCAGCGGCAACCACTTCATCGAGGTCTCGGTCGACGAGAACGACCAGGTGTGGTTGTTCCTGCACTCGGGCAGCCGGGGCGTGGGCAACAAGATCGCACAGCACCACATCAAGGTCGCTCAGCGGCTCGCGAAGCAGTGGTGGATCGACCTGCCCGACCCCGACCTCGCCTACCTCGTCGAGGGCACGCCCGAGTTCACGAAGTACATCCGCGAGCTCAAGTGGGCGCAGCACTTCGCGCTCCTCAACCGCGAGGAGATGATGGACCGGGTCATCCGGCAGGTCGGCGAGTGGGTCGGCGCGCCGGTGCAGGAGCTCGAGCGCATCAACTGCCACCACAACTTCACCGAGAGCGAGGAGCACTTCGGCAAGCGGGTGTGGGTGTCGCGCAAGGGCGCCATCCAGGCGGACGCCGGTCGGCCCGGGCTCATCCCCGGTTCGATGGGCACTGCGTCGTACGTCGTCGAGGGACTCGGCAACCCGATGTCGCTGAACTCCTCGCCGCATGGTGCAGGGCGCACGTTCTCGCGCACGAAGGCACGGCAGACCTTCACGCACGAGCAGCTGCGCGAGGCGATGACGGGCATCGAGTTCCGCGACACCGACGCGTTCCTCGATGAGATCCCGCAGGCGTACAAGCCGATCGACCAGGTGATGGCGGATGCCGCGTCGCTCGTGACCGTGCGCCACACGCTGCGGCAGCTCGTCAACGTGAAGGGCGATTGAACCGATGGATGTCCCGGCTCGAACCAGAGCCGGGACATCCGTCGACACCCGATGTCGATCTCGCACGTTCTCGTTCGACGCCAGAATGAGAGCGGAGATACCGACTCGGAAGGAATCACGATCATGCGCACCCTCATCGTCACCGAGTTCATCAGCCTCGACGGCGTCATCGACTCGCCCGGCGGCGGCTCGCACCCGCGGGCCGGCTGGACGTTCACCGACATCCCCTTCGTCGAGGAGGCCTACGCGCTGAAGGGCAGCGAGCAGCTCGAAGCGGGCGCGATGCTCATCGGCCGCGTCAGCTACGACGAGTTCGCACCTGTTTGGCCCACGATGGTCGACGACTTCGCCGAGTACAACGCGATGCCGAAGTACGTCGTCTCGAGCACCCTGACCGACCCCGAGTGGAACAACACGCACGTGCTGCGCTCGCTTGACGACGTCGCGAAGCTCAAGGAGGGCGACGGCGCCCCCATCATCGTGCACGGCAGCGCCACCCTCGCGAAGGGCCTCGCCGCGGCCGGCCTCGTCGACCGCTACCACCTGCTCGTCTTCCCGGTGCTGCTGGGCGACGGCAAGCGCCTCTTCGGCGACGGCGACCCGTACACGCACCTCGACCTCGTCGAGTGCGAGGCCTACTCCAACGGCATCATCAAGCAGGTCTTCGACGTCAAGCGCTGAGCGGATGCCGCGGCATCCGCCTGCTCTTCCGGCCTCGTAGTCGCTCAGCCCGAGCGGCTACGGGGCCGATCCGGGCACGGTGACCCGCTTCTTCTCGCGCACGTAGACCTCGCGGCGCACCCGGGCGACGACGTCGCCGTCACGGTCGGTGATCTCGGTCTCGAACCACTCGAGCACCTTCGCGCCGCCGCGGGCGCGCTCGCGCAGTTCGGCCGTCTTCTCGGGCGGCACCGCGAATCGGGCGGTCAGCACGCCGCGGCCGGGCTTGACGAACTCGATCTCGCCGCGGGTGTCCCACACGATGTAGTCGCGCCCGATCTGGTGCATCACGAGCATGAAGAAGTAGGGGTCGGTCATGGCCGACATCGATCCGCCGAACGCGGTCTTCACGTAGTTGCGGGTGAAGACGTTGACGTGCAGCTCGACCGTCGCACTCGTCCAGTCGGGGGCGAATCGCTTCACCCGGATGCCGCTGAACAGGTTCGGAATCCACAGGCTCATGCCGAGGGCGAGGCGTCGAGGTGTCACGGGCATGCAGACGAGTCTCGCGCGCCAGATCGGATGTCGCGACCGACTTGTAGGCCGTCGACAAGCCGCGGCGGCGGCGGGACGGCACGCGTCGTGCTGCCCGCCGCCGGGTCGGGGTGTCGGATCAGGCCGCGGCGTCGTCCTCGACGGCGACGACCGCGCGCAGGCCGTCGACGAGCGTCGTCGTCGGGCGGCCGAGCAGGCGGGAGAGCGTGCCATCCGTCTGGCTGAGCGCACCACTCGCGATACCCGCGTCGATCGCGGCGACGAAGCCCGCGGTGCCGGCGTCGAGGCCGACGGCCTCGAGGGCGGCGACGTGCTCGGCGGTCGTGAGCGGCGTGTACGTCACGTCGCGTCCGACGATCTCGGATGCCGCGGCAGCGAGCTCGTCGTAGTTCCAGGCGACATCGCCGCCGAACTCGTAGACCTGGCCGAGGTGGCCGTCTTCGAGCAGTACGACGGCGGCGCCCTCGGCGAGGTCGGCACGAGTGGCGCTCGCGACGCGCCCGTCGGCCGTGGAGGCGGCGATCACACCGGTCGAGGCGGCGCGCGCGACATCCGCTGCGTAGTTCTCGGTGTACCAGTTGTTGCGCACGATCACGGCGGGAACGCCCGAGGCCGCGATGGCCTCCTCGGTCGCCTTGTGGTCGGGGGCGAGCACGAGGCTCGACGTCGTGGCGCGGGGTGCACTCGTGTAGACGAGCTTGGTGACGCCGGCGGCCTTCGCGGCGTCGATGACGTTCTGGTGCAGGTCGGCCCGGTTGCCGGGTTCGGATCCGGAGACGAGCAGCACGGTGTCGACCCCGTCGAGCGCTGCGGCGATCGTCTCGGGGCGCGCGTAGTCGAGCTCGGCGGTGCGGATGCCGCGGGCGGCGAACTGCTCGAGCTTCGAGGTGTCGCGGGCGGTCGCGATGACGTCGGCGGGGGCGGCGCCGCGGGCGAGCAGCGCGTCGACGACGAGGCGGCCGAGCTGGCCCGAGGCGGCAGTGATGAGGATGGTCATGGTGGAGCGGTCCTTCCGGTTGCGGTCACCATGGGCCAACCGGATGCCTCGCACGAACCTTCCCTCGTGGCGGTACCCACTTTGACGTAAGGTACACACATGGTGGTAAGTCTTGCGGAGATCCGGGAAACGTCTGGCGAAGTCTTCACCGACGGATGCCCCACACGCGTCGTGCTCGATCACATCATGAGCAAGTGGGGCGTGCTCGTGCTGCTCGCGCTCACCGACGGCACGCACCGCTGGGGCGAGCTGCGCCGCGAGGTCGACGGCATCAGCGAGAAGATGCTCGCCTCGACGCTGCGCACCCTCGAGGCCGACGGCATCGTGGCGCGCACTTCCTATCCCGAGGTGCCGCCGCGCGTCGAGTACGCGCTGACCGAGCTCGGCCGCGAGCTCATGGAGCACATGCTGCCGCTCGTGCAGTGGGTGGCGCTGCGCGCCGACGGCATCGTGCGGGAGCGCTGACGCGCCGGAGTCCCGCGCGGCAGCGCTCGCGAGCGGTCGGCTGTCCGGCGTCGGTACGTCTCGCCCGCTCAGACGACGGTCGGAAGCACCCCGCCGTCGGCTCGAAGCGCGGCGCCGTTCGTCGCCGATGACCGGGGGCTGGCCAGATAGGCGACCAGGCTGGCGATCTCGGCGGGTTCGATGAACCGTTGGATGAGCGACGAGCTGCGCACGAGGTTCGACTTCAGTTCGTCGGGCGACATCGAGTGGGCGGAGGCGATCTGCTCGACCGCGGCGGCGACACCGTCGGAGTAGGTCGGTCCGCCGAGGACGGTGTTCACGGTGACCCCGGTGCCTCGTGTGAGTTTGGCGAGTCCGTTGCTCAGCGCGAGCGAGGCGGCCTTCGTGGCGCCGTAGTGGATCATGTCGCCCGGCACATCGACCGCCGACTCGGTGCCGATGAAGATGATCCGCCCCCAACCCTTCTCGAGCATGGGTTCGAGGAGTCGGCGCGACAGTCGCACGCTGCTCATCACGTTGACCTCGAAATACCGCGACCAGTCCTCGTCCTCGATATCGGCGAAGCGCGCGACTTCGAAGAGCCCCACGTTGTTGATCAGCACGTCCACCTCTCCGAGCGAGTCGAGCAGGGAGTGCACCTGCGGGGGGTCTGCGAGGTCGGCTGCGATCCCGGAGACATCGCCGCCCGGAGAGGTGGCGCGGAGTCGTTCGACCGCGTCGGTGACGCGATGCTCGCTCCGCCCGTTGACGACCACAGTTGCGCCTTCGGCCAGGCATGCCTCGGCCACGGCGTACCCGATCCCCTGAGTGGATCCGCTGACGAACACTCTCTTGTCTGCGAGCTTGAGGTCCATGTCGTGCGTCGTCCTTCCCGGCTGCTGTTCACAGCAAGTTTTACTTTCCTGAGCAAGTGAACGCTACGTCAATTCACTTTCCTGAGCAAGTTTTCGCTAGGCTGGACGCATGGCTGCACCGGAATCTGCTGACGAGTTGGACGGCGACGAGCTCGCAACCTGGTCGGCCGTCGCGACACTCCTCGAGTGGGTGCCCGCGGCGCTCGACGCGCAACTGAAGCGCGATTCCGGGATCGGTCATTTCGACTTCGGAATCCTCTTCGCCCTCTCGCGGGCTGAGGATCACACCCTCCGCATGAGTGATCTTGCGGGCTACGCCAACAGCACCTTGTCGCGGCTCTCACGCGCGGTGGACCGGCACGAGCGCGAGGGTTGGGTTCGCCGCGCGCCCGACCCGGTCGATGGGCGGATCACGCTCGCGACGCTGACAAGCGAGGGCAGCGAGTTCGTTCGCGCCGCGACTCCGGGGCACGTCCAGCTCGTGCGACGGCTCGTGTTCGACTCCCTCACCAGAGCCCAGGCCCAGCAGCTGAACGTCATCAGTCGGCGGATCACGGGTGCCGTCCGCTCCGAGGGTGGTTGGCAGCCGCCGAACTGATGCCTCCGGGACGGCAGGCGAACGCGCTCACGGAGCACATGCTGCCGCTCGTGCAGTGGGTTGCGATGCACGCCGACGGCATCGTGCGCGAGCGCCGACACGACCAGTACTGTCGTCACCGTGACTCTTGCCCATGGCGCTCCGCAGCAGCCCGCTCCCGCTCCCTTCCTCGTCTCGATCGGCAACATCCATGCGACCGAGCACCATGCCGTGACGCCCGGCGGCACCTGGCAGATCGCCGATGTCAACGTCTCGACCGCCGACCAGACTCACGTGACGACGCACACTCCGGCGTGGGCGATCGTCATGGTGGTGCTGTTCATCTGGTTCTTCCTGCTCAGCCTGCTCTTCCTCCTCGCACGCGAGAGCCGCATCTCGGGGTTCATCACGGTCACCGTCTGGGGGCCCGGCGGGCAGTCGTACGTCGAGAACATCCCGGTGGCGAATGAAGCGCAGCGGGCCGACGTGTTCAACCGCGTGACGTACCTGCAGTCGCTCATCGGCCGCGAACGGCACCGACTCGGGCGCTGAACCTTCGGCGATCGCCGCGAGCATGGCGACGCCCGGGCGAGGATGCGTGCGCTGCGCGCCGAACCGCCCTACCATCGGAGGAGCGCACCGGCACCCCCACCCGACGTCGCCCCGAGTCGGACCCCCGCCCTGTCGGTGCTGCAGCCCAGGAGCCCGAGTGACGACCCATCCCGACGACCAGCCCGTGTACGGGTTCGGCGCGTCCGACGGCGAGCTCGCGCCACGGCCGGGGCGTCGCAGCGCCGATTCCGGCGGCACCCTGCGCCCGCGGCGCCTTCCCGCACCGGAGTGGGGCAGGCACCCATCGCCGCGCGACGTGCAGCGCTACTACCTCTGCAGCGAGGAGCCGAGCGGCGAGTTCGTCGAGGTCATCATTCCGGTGACCGATGCGGGTCGCATCCGCTACTTCACGACGAGCGACGGCGACAAGTTGACCGAGGTCGACGAGGACTACTTCGTGCGCCGTCGCGAGGGCAACGCCCGGTCACTCCTCGAGCTCGACGCCCGCGAGATGGCCGAGCTGCAGGCGGAGCTCGACTTCGTGCGCCCCGTGCTCGGGCGCGATCCGCTCGCCGAGGCGGCGGCTGAAGCGGCCGAGATCGCGTCGGCGGATGTCGCGGAGCCGGCGGATGCCGCGCAGGTCGCGGGTTCCGCAGCGCCCGTGGTTCCCGAGGCGACCGTTGCCGAGCCGGTCGTCGAACCGGCCGCCTTCGATGTGCCCGAATTCGACGTGGAGGTCGCGCAGTTCGACGACGACCTCGCGCTCGCCGAGGGCGAGCCGACCGAGGTCATCGACCTGCCGTACCCGGTGCCGGTGCAGGTGCTCGCCTTCGAGCAGCCCGTCGACCCAGCTCCGTCGATGCCGACACTGGAGCCCGAGCCCGAGCCCGAGCCCGAGCCTGAGCCCGAGCCGGCGCCGGCGCCTGCTCCTGCCGCTCCGGTTCTCGCGCCGCCGATCGCGCCGACGCCGGTCCCGCCGATGCCACCGATGCCGCCGGTCTTGCCGACGCCGGAGCCCCCCGCGGCCGCGGCCGCCCCCCGAGACCACGATGACGATGACGACCAGATGATCGAGGAGTACCACCCAGTGATCGGTTCCAACAGGTTCGAGCAGGTCGAGCCCGGGGCATCCGCGATGCCCGCCAATGTCACCCAGATGCCGATCTCGGTGACCGGGCCCGTCGCCCCGCTCGTGCCGGCGGTCCCGGCGGCCGCGCCGGGACACGACGTCGACGCCGCGGCGCAGGTCGCCCTCGCGAAGGGCATCGCGTTCGCCGCGCACCGCGGCCAGCTCGACCAGATCGGCGCCGAGTACATCGACCACCCGGGCCGCGTGGCCGAGCGGTTCGACCCGCTCACCGAGCCGGTGCTCGTCGCGGCGGCATGGCTGCACGATGTGCTCGAAGACACCGCGGTCACCGCCCAGAACCTGCTCGAGGCGGGCGTGCAGCCCGAGGTCGTCGAGGTCGTGCAGCTGCTGACCCGCACGCCCGGCATCGCCGACGACGTCTACTACGCACGCATCAGCGCCAACCAGGTGGCCCGCCGCGTGAAGCTTGCCGACCTCGACGACAACACCGCGCCGTGGCGCGTGCGCCGCCTCGAGTTCGAAGCGCAGGTGCGCCTCGCCGAGAAGTACCGCCACGCGCGCGAGGTGCTGAGCGCCGGCTGACTCGGCTGCCATTGCCCCTCATCGATGAGGGGCAACTGGCATACCGGTTGGGGGATCATCGAGCGCCGAGGCGTGGACCCTAGGCATGGGTCCGAGACGGCGGCCCCCGTCTCACGACGCTGCGCAGGTCAACCGGCTCAGTGCTGGAGCACCGCCCATGCGAGCAGGCTGTCGATACGCCGAACGTCGGCGCCCTTGGTCAGTTTCACCTTGATGTGGCCGGCTCGGGTCCAGAGCTCGACTTCGGCGTCACGGTCGAGAAGGCCGCCGGCGTTCTCGGTGGACCACATACTGATCGAGCTGTACGGCAGCGAGTAGATCTCGATCTTCTTTCCCGTGATGCCCTGTGCGTCGCGCACGATCAGACGCTTGGTGGTGAACGTCGCGGAATCGCGGAAGGTCTTGAACGAGGCGACGGCCTGTTCGCCTTCCACGAGCAGTGCGCTCACGTCTGCAGGAACAGGGATCTCGGTCTGCAGCGTCCAGGCGAGCATCGGTGCGGTTTCCATGTGTTTCGCGGGGTTCCTCTCGTGGATGGTGCGTCCTGGCTACGCGAGATGAAGCAACCTCAGGGCGCGGACGTGCTGAGCGTACCGGTCGTCGACTCGTAGGTGGCGACCGCACCGAGCGAGCCGACGAGCGTGAGGCTGAACTCGCGAAGATCGGAGGAGGTCGAGTACATCACCTGTGTGCCGGGCGGAAGAGGAGCCAGAGAAAGACCATCCGGGGTGATCAGGGCGGATGCGTCTGTGGTGATGGCGAGCGTCGCAGGCCACGGGCCATCCGCAGATGCCGTCTGCTCGAGCACGAAGACTGCGGTGCCGACGGCCTGGGCAAGGGCGAGCCGCTCCGTCTCGACAGGCCCAGTGGATTCGGCTGCACCGTCGACGGGCACCGCACCGGGCGGTGCCGGTTGGGTTGTCGAACCATTCTGCGTATCGCTCAACCAGTGCGACGGAGCCGGAAGTCGCGTTCCGGAGCTCGCCAGCGCGATGGCGGCGAACGCGTAGGCGGTGACGGCGAAGGCGAAGATTCCGATGACGATCCCGGCCTTCGAGACAATGCTTCCGCGACCGCGACTCGACCGGTACCTCGGCTCGGCCATGAACCCGCACCAGATCGCGAAGCTCGCGAAGAACGCGAGTCCGAGCGTCCACATCGCAGCTCCCGCGATGGGAGCAAGGCAGACGAGCGCGAGCGTGGCGAGTCCGATTGCAAGACTGGTCCAGGCGAGGGCTCGGGCCCACATGATCCCCTCGACATGACCACCGCCACGGATCGGACGTTGTCCTTGGAGGGCAGGCGCATGAGGGCGCGAATCGACATCGGGCGGGGACCAATCGCGAGGTCCACCGGGCGGTGGGGACACAGGGCACCTTCGGGTTCGGGCGGAGTGGCCTGATCATCGCAGCGCGGGTGTCGATGGCGGAACCCCCAAGGAGGGGGCGTTGACATCTTGGTCGGCGGCGCGCCGCGCCGGGAGCGCGTGCGAAATTCGTTGCTGCGCTGAACCCTTCCGTCCCGATACGTTGGAGCCAGAGATCGGCCTCCTGGGGCCGCGAACGTGCACGACGCCGTGCACGTTCGCCCGTCGGAGGGCATCGATCGCATTGAAGCGACAGAGGGGAACACCGATGAGAACCGCACCCCGCAACATCCGATGGCGCCGACGCGCGCTCGCCCTTGCCGGAGCACTGCTGCTCGGCTCATCCCTTGCGACGGCCGGCGCGGCCGCCGCAGAAGACGATCCACGCATCGACCTGCCACCGGGCTACCTCGACGCCCAGACCGCGACGAGCAACATCGAGTTGCTCGCGAGCCTGCCGCGAGCCGGAGCGTTCAACGCGAATCCCGGCAACTTCGGCTTCGTGAACTCCGACCTGGCCTTCTCGGGCGACAACGCCATCGTCGGAAACTTCAACGGCTTCCAGGTCTACGACGTGTCGGATGCCGCGGCACCCGAGCTGCGCGGCTCCTTCGTGTGTCCCGGCGGCCAGGGCGACGTGTCGGTGTACGGCGACCTGCTCTTCATGTCGGTCGAGGAGACCCGCGGTCGCATCGACTGCGGCACGCAGGGTGCCCCCGGCGCGGTGAACCCCGAGCGCTTCCGCGGTGTGCGCATCTTCGACATCAGCGACATCGACAACCCCGTGCAGCTGCCCGGCGTGCAGACCTGCCGTGGTTCGCACACGCACACGCTCGTCGCAGACCCCGATGACACCGAGAACGTGTACATCTACAACTCGGGCACGTCGGGCGTGCGCTCGCCGCTCGAGCTGCCGGGCTGCGAGAACGCTCCGGCGAGCCAGACCCCGGTCACGACGGGCAACCCGACGCAGTGGCGCATCGACGTCATCAAGGTGCCGCTCGCCGACCCGGCCTCGGCCGCGGTCGTGAGCCAGCCCCGCATCTTCAGCGACCCGGTGACGGGTGCGTTCAACGGCCTGCAGAACGGCCCGACGCAGCCGCTGCACCCGTCGGGCACGCCGTACTCGCCGAACCCGAACACGAACACGTGCCACGACATCACGGCGTATCCCGAGATCGGGCTCGCCGCAGGCGCATGCCAGGGCAACGGAATCCTGCTCGACATCTCCGACCCGGTGAACCCGATTCGGCTCGATGCGGTCGCCGACTCGAACTACTCGTACTGGCACTCGGCGACGTTCAACAACGACGGCACCAAGGTCATCTTCACCGACGAGTGGGGTGGCGGCACTGCTGCACGCTGCCGCGTGACCGACCAGCCCGAGTGGGGCGCCAACGCGCTCTTCGAGATCGTCGACGGCAAGCTCGAATTCCAGAGCTACTACAAGCTGCCGGTGCCGCAGACCGCGCAGGAGAACTGCGTGGCCCACAACGGCTCGATCATCCCGGTGCCCGGCCGCGACATCATGGTGCAGGCCTGGTACCAGGGCGGTCTGTCGATCATCGACTTCACCGACACGGCCAACCCGACCGAGATCGCCTATCTCGACCGCGGCCCGGTGAACTTCCCGAACGCGGGTGCGCTGAACCTCGCCGGCTACTGGTCGACCTACTGGTACAACGGCAACGTGCTCGGCAGCGAGATCGCGCGCGGCTTCGAGAGCCTCGCGCTCACCGAGAGCAGCCAGCTGTCGGCGAACGAGATCGAGGCGGCGGGTGAGATCGAGCTCGCCGAGTTCAACGCCCAGATGCAGACGAGCCTCGTACACGCGCCGAGCTTCGCAGTCGTGCGTTCGTACGTCGACCAGGCTGAGCGCGACGGCAGCCTGAGCGGCAACGCGCTGAAGCAGGTGAACAAGTCGATCAATCAGGCCGAGAAACTCGCGGCCGGGCCTGCCGGCGCCGACGCCATCGCGGACCAGCTCGACAATGCGATTGAGAAGTCGGGCGCTCCGGCCGATTCGAACCTCGTTCAGGCGCTGAACGCGCTGGCGGCGACCTTCGAGTGACGCATGCCGGGAGGCCGCCCGCCGGCCTCCCGGCATGACGAGCGCCCAGCGGCCCGAGGCCGCTGGGCGCTTTCGCGTCTGGTCGGGGTAGCGCCGGTGCGTTGCGCCCGCGCGCCGGGGATCAGGACGAGCGAGCGGCGAGCAGCTGCTGCATCCGTGCGATCTCGACCGCCTGGTCGGTCTCGACGTGGCGCGCGAACTGGTCGGTCTCCGACTCGTGCCCGCCGCCGGCGGCGTAGAGCTCGCTCACCATCTGCACGGCGCCCTCATGGTGCTGGATCATGTACTCGAGGAACAGCCGTTCGAACTCCTCGCCGTCGGCCGCCTCGAGCTCGGCGAGCTGCTCCTCGGTGAGCATGCCGGGCATCGAGTGCCCGTCGCCGTCATGGTCGTGCCCGCCGGCGCGCGCGTCGTTCAGCGGCACCACCCGGTCTTGCAGCCACTTCGTGATGAGGGCGAGCTCGTCGGTCTGGCTGACCTTCATGCGCTCGGCGAGCAGGCGGATGTCGCGGTCATCCGTGCGGTCGTCGACGAACCCGGTCATCGTGATGGCCTGGTCGTGGTGCTGCATCATGTCGAGCATGAACTGCTCGTCGGCCTCGGTGTGCTTCGGCGACTCGAGGTTCAGCGACTCCTCGGGGGAGAGGGTGTGATTCTCCTCACCTGGGGCGCCGAGCTGCACGACAGGGCTCGTCGGCGCCACCTCTGGCGCACCGGCCGTGCAGGCGGCCAGCCCGAACACGAGGGCGAGAGAAACGCAGACCGGGCCGGAGCGCTGCACAACCGTCATCCACATACCTCGTCTTCATCGAAGGGTCATCGTCCATCTAACTCGATGCCGTTGCTCGGGGCTACCATTGGCGCAGGGGGAGCACCGATGTCGTCACCCGACGCCAGAGACACGGACCCGACGCTGATCGGCTCGGTGCAGCGCGCTCTTCGGCTGGTCGACATCGTCGCGAACGAGCCGCGGCCCATGCCCGTGAAGGCGCTCGTCGCGGCGAGCGGCCTCACGCCCGGCACGACCTACAACCTCGTGCGCACGCTCGTGCACGAGGGCTACCTCGCCCGCGAACCCGACGGGCTGCTGCTCGGCACCCGCTTCCCCGCTTTCGTCAGAGCGGATGCCGCGCACGGCGTGTTCCTCTCGCGCGTGCGCACCGCGCTCCGCGGAGTGACCGAAGAGCTCGGCGCGACCGCCTACCTCTCGCGATTCGAAGACGGCGAGGTGCATCTCGTCGACATCGTCGACGCCGTGCACAACCCCCGGGTCGAGCTCTGGGTCGGGCTGCACAGCAGCGCGCACGCGACGGCGCTCGGCAAGCAGATCCTCGCCGTGCTGCCCGAAGAGGAGCGGCTCGATTACGTGTCGCGGCATCCGCTCGCCGAGCTCACGCAGCACACCATCAGCGACCGGCGCGTGCTGCTCGACCAACTCGAACGCTCGCGCGAGCAGGCCGTCGACCGCGAGGAGTACGCGATCGGCTACACGTGCATCGCCGTGCCGGTGAGCGCCGCGGGCGTCACCGCCTCACTCGCGGTGTCACTGCCGACCGAGGTCGCCGCGCACGCCGATCCGGCTCTCGTGCACCGACTGCAGGCCGCGGCGACCGACCTCTCGCTGCGGCTCGGCGCCGATCGGCTCGGCAGCTCGGGCGCCTGAACGACGGCGACGGATGGCGCGGCTCGCGCCAGCGGCATCCGCTGTTCATCATCTGAAATCTTCGCGTTGCCGTGACGCGCGGATGCCCTTACCGTGGCGATTGCGCGACATAGGGCGCGCGATTCCATCGCCACCTGATCGCTCCTGTGCGGTCGACCTTCGGGGGACGGTTCGGATTCGTACACCGAGGTGGGATGGTGATCGCGCGGGGAGAGGGATCGGGTCTTTCTCCCCGCGCGTCACATTGTTCGCGCGCTGACGGTGCCGCGCGCTACATCAGCCAGTACTCGCCGACCGGGTCGCGCGCCGGCTTCAGCCCGAACCGCTCCGATGGTTTCGCGCCGTGCAGCACGACGCCGAACAGGTCGCCGATGACGCTTCGATTGGTGCAGAAGTAGGCGTGGCCCAGACGATCGTCGCGCTGGTCGTCGACGACGATGTCGGTCACGACCACGGTCTCCATCGGCGCGATCACGATGACGCCGTCGGTGATCTGGCCGGCTCGGCCGGCTCGATGGATGCGGTCGGAGAAGTCGAGGGCGGTGTCGACTCCGCACGCGTACAGCGTGAGGCGTGGCGGCGCGACATCCGTAGCCGCACCGGGCATTGCCGCTGTCGCGAGGGCCGCGTTGAAGTCCGTGATGAACTGTCGAAAGGTGCCCGCATCGATGTCGGGCGCCGCGAACACCAGCTCGCGCAGCGGCGTCGCGTAGTCGTTGGCGCCGCGCACCAGGCGTTCAAGGGCGCCGGTGGTCGCGCGATTGCCCATGCTGTGCGCGACGACGTGGATGCGGCGGGCACCCGTCTCGTTCATCAACAGCTCGAGCACGTGCACGAGGTGCGGCACCGACCAGGCGACGGATGCCTCGTCGGCGGTGTATGCGAGCGTCTTGCCGCGTGACGGCCACGAGAAGAGCACCGGAAGCCCGCGGAACTCGAGATCGTAGGTGAACTGGGCGGCCCGCAGGGCGGCCTGTTCCCATGAGGTGTTGTAGCCGTGCACGAAGAGCAGGATGTCGTCGCTCGTGTCGGCCGGGTCATCCGATTCGGGGCCTGAGACCTCGGCACGGATGCTGGCGAGCCACTCCGCCTCGTCGAACTCGCTCACCTCGTGCACGACGAGGTGCTTGTCGGGATTGGCGCGGAACTCGAGCTTGAACCGTTTCGGCTTCTCGAGGTGGCCCTTGCGGTGGCTGTCGGGGATGCTCACCGTGACCTGACCGTAGGTGAGCGCGCCGAGACCGTCTGCGCCGGTGTTGCGGCCGGTTCCGAATCGCTCGGCTGCGGGCGCATCGCGAACGTGCTCGCGATCGGTCGCGAACCAGACCGGCACGCGAACGTGTCGCGCGTTGGAGGCGCGTGAGGCCCCGGCCGACCTCGCGAACGGGTCGTACGGTTCGAGGCGAACGGGCGGGGTCTCCTGTTGTTGCTGTTGTTGTTGCTGTTGCTGTTGCTGTTGCTGTTGCTGTTGCTGTTGCTGTTGCTGCTCCTGTTGCTGCTCCTGTTGTTGTTGCTGTTGCTGTTGCTGTTGTGGCGGTGGCGGTGGGACTTCGGCTTCGACCTCGCGCATCGGCCTGCCGTCCACCCAGACGACGTCTCGGTCGCTGAAGTCGTCGGCCCCGCTCAACTGAGGCAGGCGGTCGGGCCAGAGGAACGTGCGAGGCCACGTCGAGTCCCCGGCGGTGGGGCGGAGGAACCATGGGCGCTCTGCCGACTCGGCGATGAACTCGACGATGCTCGCGAAGGACTCCGAATCCGAGATGAGCGCGACGACCTCGGGTCGCCAGGGCCAACCGGATGGATGCAGCGCACTCCAGCTCAGCAGCAGCGCCGCGATCTCGTACACCTCGTCATCGGTCGTCTCGGATTCGTCGTCGAGGAGCCGGAGGAGCGCCGTCAGGTCGGCCTCGAGCGCCGGCATGCGATCGTCGGTGAACTCGGCAATGCGCGGAAGCAGCGTCGCAAGGTCCTCTTGGATCCAGTCGAGCTCGCGGTCGTACACGTCGTCGTTCATGGCCAACCCTCTTCCACTCGGCGCCGTCGGCTCAGGGATCGCGCGACAGCGTGCAGCTCACGGTGTACGTGCCGTCGGAGATGGTGTCGAAGACGGTGACCGCCACCGTGCGCTTGCGTTCGGGCGGCTCGTTGGGGCTGAGTCCCGCGATCGTCCACGAGGTCACGCCGTGCGCGGCCCCGAGGTCGTCGGGGTCCTCGATGACGAAGTCGATGGTCTCGGTGAAGCCGACGGACTTGCTGGTGCCTCCGCGCTGCGTCACCTCGAACCAGATCTTCTCCATCATGCCGGGCCAGTCCTCGCCGGTGTCGGCGTCGTCCCAGTCGGTCGTGAGCAACTTCTCGCCGTCCATCCACATCTCGAACACGGGCTCGTCTTCGCCCGGCCAGTCCGGCCCCGATTCGTCGGTGACGTGCACGGTGAAGCCCTTGTCGAGCCGCAGGTAGCTCACCGGCGTCGACCAGCGGATGACTTGCCCGGTATCGGCGTCGCTGTCGCGTCGAACGGTGATGAACAGCTCATCCTCGGCGCTCGCGGTGAAGTCGTGCGTGAGCGTGCCCGCGCCCGAGTCGTCGCCGAGGGGGCTGCTCGCGGCATCCAGTGCCTCGATGGTTCCCGACCCTCTCGGCTGCTCGACGGTCACGGACTCCTGTCGTGACTTGCCCATGAGCGTCTCGATCGTCTTCAGCCGGAACCAGGCGATGTCGTCGTCGCCGAGCCGCTGGTTCTCGGGGAACGGCACGGGCACGTCGAGGTGGGGCGGCAGTGCGATCGCCGTGGCCTTGGTGTCGCCGAGGTGCTCGAGCACGATCAGCACGCCGCCGCCCGGGTTGCCGCTCTTCGTGCGCATCGAGACGAGCAGCGGCGAGCGGTTCACGTAGGTCGAGCCCTCGTCGCCGACCTGCCCCCCGAACTCGCGATAGATGTTCTCGACGGCCGGCGGCACGTCGGTGACCGACAGCGAGTCCAGCCGGGTCAGGGGCCGCGAGATGTCGTCGGCGGCGTAGACCTCGACGACGAGCGACGGGCTGTGGTGGAACGTGTACGTGCCGGCTCGACGCAACCACACCCACGATCGGCCGCCTTCGACGGCGATGTCGGGCTGCACGAACGTCGCCAGCGAGGTCTGCGGCTGCCCGACGCCAGAGCCGCCCGCGCTCGGGCCGAGCGCGTCGATGTCGACCGCCGACGTGGGCTGGCAGTGATCGTCGCGCACCTGGATCAGCGCTTCGAGCGCGTAGTGGTCGGAGGTGTCGCGGTGCCCGATGCGCATGTGGTGGGCGACGAGGTCGATGCCGTCGATCGTCTTGAACCGGCAGATGTAGTCGAGCCGCTGCTCGGCCTGCGTCTCTCGGTTGCGGTTGGTGAGGCCGGGGTCGAGATCCTCCGACATGCCAGGCGGGCGCATCTCGATCCAGCTGTCGGCGAAGAGGTCGCCGAACGGATCGCCCGCAGTGTCGAAGATGTCGAACCACTCGTTGCTCGTCGCATCGAGGTCGCCGCGGATGTTGAGGTCGCCCGCCACGATCACGTTCTGCCAGTTGTTGGGCGACGAGCCGAGCACCTCGGCGACCAGGTCGCGGATCTCGGCGAGCTGGTTCTTGCGCACATCGCGGTACTGCTCTTCGGTGTCGTAGGAGGCCTGCAGGTGGGTGAACACCAGCGTCGTGATCTCAGCGGGCCGGCCGACCTGCACGAGCACGGCGGCCTTCGACGCCCAGGTGTCGGCGCCCGCGTCATCCGCGTAGAAGCGCTCACGGCGGTCGCCGCCGCCCGGCAGCGTGAGGAACGGGAGCTGCGAGAACACCATCAGCCCCGCGTCCTCCTCGAGGTCGCCCTCGTGCACCGACTCGATCACGTGCGGCCATTTCGCCTTCAGCTCCGAGATCAGCACGTCGCGGGCGTCTTCGCTGAACACCTCGTTGAGGGCGAGCACGTCGGGCCGTTCCTTCGGCTTGATCTTGAGCAGGTCGGCGGCGACCGCCTTCGCGCGCGCGATCGAGTCGGTGGCGCCACCGGGCAGCAGGCCGGCGATGCCGGCGGGCACGCTCACGGTGCCCTCGCTGACACCGGCGATCACCGGTAGCAACTGCACGTTGAACGTCATGAGACGGAGCGGTCGCATCAGCGCACCGCCTTCGGTCGCTCGGTCGACGCATCGGCGTCGACGGTTTCGTTCCGGCCATCTGTTCGCAGTCGCATGGCGTCCGCCTTCCCTCATGGCGGTGTCACCGTACTGCCGTGCCATGGCATCGGCCTCAGGGTTGTCCCTGCCCGTTCGACCGGTCTGTCGGCCGGCGCCTGTCGCCGACGCCTGTCGGCCGGCGCTGCACTCGGCTACCGTGTCGCCCATGCAGAGTGACGCGGCACTGACCCCTGAATCGCCGCCAGAGATGGCGCGGCGCCTGGTCGAGCAGAACACCTACCTCACCCTCGCGACCAGCGACGCCGACGGGCGCCCGTGGGCGAGCCCGGTCTGGTTCGCGCCGCGCGGCATCTCGGAGTTCACCTGGGTCTCGCGCACCGGTCGGCGCCACTCGCACAACATCGCAGCGCGTGCCGAGGTGGCGCTCGTCATCTTCGACTCGACGGCACCGGTAGGCCGGGCCGAAGCCGTCTACGTCGATGCGATCGCGCAGCAGGTCGACGAGGCCGACCTCGCCGCGGCGCTCGCGGTCTACAGCGGGCGCTCGGTGGAGCGAGGGCTCCCGGCATGGGATGCAGCGGCGGTCACCGGTGATGCACCGCACCGCCTGTACGTGGCGCGCGCCACCGAGGTGTTCGTGCTCGACGAGACGGAGGGGCGGGTCAGCGTTCCGGTGGAGTGACCGGGCGGCCTCGATGTCACGCGATTTCGATCGCGCACGATGTCGATCTCGCCGGATGCGGATCGACGCATGAGTAGAGGCATCCGCTTCTGAAGTATTCGTACTCATGTCGTAGGAGAAGATCGTGTCGACTCCCCGGGCTCTTCGGCCGCTGCGCAACCCCGCCTACCGCTGGCTCGCGGCGGCCCTCGTGTCATCCCTCGTCGGTTCCGGCATCTGGCTGGTCGCGCTCGTCTGGCAGATCGTGGCGATCGGCGGCGGTGCGGCCGAACTCTCGCTCGTCGCAGGCGCGTCGGCCGTCGGCATGCTGCTGACCACGCTGCTCGGCGGTGCGCTGGCCGACCGCATCCCGCAGCGGAGGATCCTGCTCGTCGTCGAGGTAGTCCGCACCGCGAGCGTCGGCTTCGTCGCGCTGCTGTCGCTCACGGGCGCCCTCGCGGTCTGGCAACTCGCCGCGGTGGCGCTCGTCGGCGGCATCATGGCCGGGCTGTACTACCCGGCCTACTCGGCGCTGCTGCCGAGCGTCGTGCCCGAAGACCAGCTACTCGCCGCCAACGGATTCGAGGGCATGGCCCGGCCCGTGCTTATGCAGGCCGCGGGCCCGGCGCTCGCGAGCGCGCTCATCGCCGTCTCGTCGCCCGGTGCGGCACTCGCGGTCGCCGCGCTGACGGGCGCTGCGGCGATTGGATTCCTCGTGAAGGTGCCCGACCTGCCGGTGCGGGGCGAGCAGCTGGGCGAATCGGCCGGCGAGCACGGCGCACAGGGCGAGCAGGCCGAGTCGGGCAGCGGCGGCACGCGGCATCCGGCTGTCGCATTGCTCGTCGACGTGCGCGAGGGATTCGTCTACATGGCCCGCACGCCCTGGCTGCTCGGCACGCTCGGGTTCGCGTCGCTCCTGATCCTCTTGATCATGGGGCCGTTCGAGGTGCTCGTGCCGTTCGTGATCAAGGATTCCGCTGGCGGCGGCCCGCAGGAGCACGCGCTGATCCTCGCGGCGTTCGGCATCGGCGGCGCGGTCGGCTCGATGGTCGTCGCATCCCTCAAGCTGCCGCGTCGCTACCTGACGGTGATGAACCTGCTGTGGGCATTCGGATGCCTCCCGCTCGCCGTCTTCGGTCTGACCGACCAGATCTGGCTTATGGCCCTCGCGGCGTTCGCCGTCGGTGCGGCCTTCAACGGCGGCGTCGTGATCTGGGGCACGCTGCTGCAGCGCCGGGTGCCGCCGGCCATGCTCGGGCGGGTCTCGAGCCTCGACTTCTTCGTCTCGCTCGCGTTCATGCCCGTGTCGATGGCGATCGCCGGGCCGGCGGGGGAGACGGTCGGGCTGCCCGTGGTGTTCCTGGTAGCGGGGGTCGCGCCGCTCGTGATCGGCGTGGTCGCGATCGTGGCGGCGCGGATGACGCGCGATGAGATCGCGCATCCGCTCGATGTGCTGCCGGTTGAGCCTGTCGAAACCAACCCTGCCGAACCCCTGCTGGTTGAGCCTGCTGAAACCAAGCCTGCCGATGGTGCGGCTGTCGCCGCCGATGCCCTCGCCCCAGTCGGCGCCTGACCACCCGCCTCAGCAGCCTCCCAGCCGCGCCCATAGGATCAATGGCATGGCCGGATTCTGGGGCAAGCGAAAGCGCGAAGAGCAAGAACTCGACGCTCAAGATGCCGTTCTGGCGCAGCGGGCCGGCACGGCTCTCGTCGCTGCCGACGAGCGCGTGCGCGTCACCGCCGACGAGCTCGCTTTCGCCGACGCCGAGCTCGGCCACGAGGCGACCGCCGAGCTGAGCACCGCGCTCGCTGCGGTGAAGGAGCACCTCGGCGAGGCGTTCCGGCTGAACCAGCTGAACCACGACGAGATTCCCGACACCGCCGAAGAGCTGCGGCAGCGGAACGCCCGCATCGTGCAGCTCTGCGACTGGGCCGAAGACGTGCTCGACGACCACATGTCGACCCTCGCCGACAAGATCGCGCGGGCGCGCCGGGCTCCCGAGATCATCGCCGGAGTGCGAGCGGATGCCGCGCGCCTCCGCACCCGCATTCCCCACGCCCGCGAGACCATCGACCGGCTCGCCGCCCGCTACGCGCCCGAGGCGCTCGCCCAGGTGGAGGCCAACCCCGCCCAGGCCGAGCAGCTGCTCGGATTCGCCGAGCACAGCGCCGGCGTGGCCGAGCGCCGCCGCGAGGCCGGGCGGCGCGAGCAGGCAAACCTCGCGCTCGAGGCATCGACCGAGTCCGTGCGCCGCGCAGCGACCCTGCTCGATGCCGTCGAAACCTTCGAGGTCGAGGCGCTGCGCGCCGAGTCGACGTTGTCGGCGATCATCGAGGACTCTCGTGGCGACCTCGCCGTCGCCCAGAAGGAGCCCCAGACGCCCGCGGTCACGGCTGCGATCGCCGCGCTGCGAGGTGCGCTCGCCGCCCTCCCGGCGGCCGGCGTCAACACCGATCCGTTCGCGCTGCTCAGCAGCCTCCGCGATGCGAACTCCGGGCTGGATGCCGCGATCGCCGCGGCCCGTGAGCGCGCTTCGCGCCCGATTCCGCCGCTCGAGCACGTGCACCACGCCATCGACGACGCCGACCGGCAGCTCGCCGTCGCCCGCGACGTCATCGCCGGCCACCGCGGCTGGATCGGCGCCGACGCCCGCACCCGCCTCGCCGAGTCCGAGCGCGTACGCGTCGACCTCGACCGCTTCCTCGGCACGCCCGCAGCGACCGTCAGCGTCATCGGCGAGGACCACCGCGAGCAGGCGATGCTGATGGCCCGCCGTGTGGCGCACCTCGCGGCCGAGGCGCTGCAGCTCGCGCAGCGCGACATCGACTCCTCACGCCCGCAGGATCCCGGTCAGTGGGGTGGAGACGGCTGGGGCGGCGGCGGTCGACGCAGCGGCGGCGGCGACATGATGGGCGGCATCCTCGGCGGCCTCGTCATCGGCAGCATCCTCGACGGCATCTTCGACTGACGATCTCTGCTGATCGAGCCGCCTCTGCTGATCGAGCCTGTCGAGATCTCCCGATCAGCAACTGGGGATCCGGCGGCCGAGCGGCATTTCGACGCTCTAGGCACGTTGCAGGCACGATCCTAGGATGGAGCATGGCCGGTTTTCGGGTCAGATGTCTCCGGGTCGGGCGCACACGCGGTGCGTCTGAACTCGCGGTTCGCGACGCCGACCTGGCGAAGCGGGCCGGTTCGGCTTTGGTCGCCGCCGACGACCGCGTTCGCGTCGCGGTCGACGATCTGGGGTTCGCCGAGGCGGAGTTGGGGCACGACGCCACGACGCAACTTCGCGAGACGCTCGTCGAGGTACGCACGCACCTGAACGACGCGTTCCGGCTGCACCGGATCAATCACGACCCGATGCCCGGCAGCGTCGATGAGGTGCGCGCCCGCAACCTGCGCATCGTGCAGCTCTGCGAGTGGGCCGAGGATGCGCTCGACCGGCAGACCAGTGCCCTCGCCGAGCGGGCCAGGCGGGTGCGGCGCGCGCCTGAGGTCGCCGCCGCCGTGCGAGCCGACCTCGAGCGCCTGCGCGCCCGTATCCCGAACGCCCGAGACATCGTCGATCGGCTTGCAGCCAGGTATGCCCGCGAGGCGCTCGCTCGGGTGGACGGCAACCCCGCTGAGGCCGATCGACTGATCGGGTTCGCCGAGCACAGCGTGGCTGTGGCCGAGGTGCGGCATGCGGCCGGTCACCGCGAACAGGCGAGCGTCGCGCTCGAGGCATCCACTGCATCGGTGCAGCGAGCATCGAGTCTGCTCGATGCGGTCGAGACCTTCGAGGTCGAGGCGTTGCGAGCGGAGTCGATGCTCGTGGCGCTCGTCGAGGAGTGCCGTCGGGACCTCGCGGCCGCACTCGAAGAGCCGCGCTCTCGTCGCGTCGCGGATGTGGTCGGCGAGCTGCAGGCAGCCCTCGCAGCCATCCCGCAGGCTGGGGTGAACACAGACCCGTTCGCTCACCTGAGCCGACTGCGCGAGGCGCGCGCGACGTTGGTTGCCGCCATCGCAGCGGCCCGCGAGCGCGCGACGGATCTCATTCCGCTCGTGGACCACGTGCACCATGCGATCAGGGACGCAGACCGGCGCCTCGATGTCGCCCGCGATGCCATCGCCGCTCACCCGGGCTGGATCAGCGCCGAGGCGCTCACGAGCCTGGCCGAGTCCGAGCACGCACGCATCGATCTCGGCCACCTGCTCGGCGGTGCGGAGGCGGTCATCACCACGACAGACCAGGACCACCGCGAGCAGGTGATCGCGATGGCCGGGCGGGTCGCGTCGCTCGCGAGCGAGTCCCTGCGCCGAGCTCGGAACGACATCGAAGCGTCGCGGCGTCATGGACGACCGCTCGGGTCGCGTGGCCGGGTCGGTTCCCTCGCCGACGAACGAAGCGTCGCCCGCTGAGCGGCTGCCTCCGAGCTTCGCCGGTCGCGACATCCGCCCCGATGGTGGGAAGCGGGGATCGTCCACCCCACAACGGGGGTCACCGTTCAGTTCCCGCGTCGTGGTGCTCTCCGCGGGCCCTAATCTCGAACCGTGACCCTCATTCAAAACGGCGCCACCGGCGAGACCGCGACCGCCTCATCGCATGACGCTTCTGGGCGCACAGCCCTTCCTTCGGACTTCCAAGACCGAGTGTTCACGGCAATCGCCGTGCAGAGACCGGCAGCGACCGCCTACATCAAAGAAATTCGGCGGAAGAATCCCGGGGCCGCACCGGTCGATGTGATGAAGATGATCGAAGCGCAGTACGTGGCGACGACGACAGCTGCAAGCGCCGCGGCGGGTGCTACCGCGACGATTCCGGCCGTCGGCATCCCGGTCGCGATCGGGTTGGGCGTCGCCGATCTGCTCTTCTTCTACGAGACGACTGCGCTCTTCGCGCTCTGCATGGCCGAGCTGCGGGGAATCGCCATCGACGATCCCGAGCGCGCGAAGGCACTGGTGCTCGGCGCGGTGCTCGGAGAGAAGCGCAAGAGCGGTGTCACCGAACTGGTGATGTCGGTGCTTCCGGCAGGCGCGACCGTAAACGGGGCGCGCAAGGCGGCTGGGGGAGCGCTCGCGGTGACCGCGCCCAAGTGGGGCGATCTGATCGCCGAGCATCTGCCCGAGTCCGCCCTCGTCCCGGTCACGATGGTGCTGGCGAGGAAGGCGATCGCCCAGGGCGCAGTAATGGGCACGGTCAAGATCAGCTCCAAGGCGATTCCCGTAATCGGCGCGGTTGCCGGGGGAGTGACCAGTTACTACTTCGGGAGCGGTGTCGTGAAATCGTGCCGCGCCGGATTCTCGGCGCCTGTTGATACCTGGCCTGCCTGGCTCGAGCTGACCGACGCAGACGGTGACGGAGAACCAGACCCATCGCGGGCGACGCTTGCGATGCGCGCGGCATCCTCGTCTGCCAAAGCCTTCGGCGAGAGCGTTTGGGGTCGAGTCGGCGACGCGACCGACGTTTTCAGAAGCATCGATCTCGACGGTGATGGAGTAGCCGATGAACCACGAGCGTTGACCACGGTCAAGGGCGCGGCGACGTCCGTCGGAAGTGCGGCAGGCGGCGCGGCGCGGGCGGTCGGCTCAGCAGCAGGGAGCACAGCAGGATCGGTGGCTGGGATCTTCAAGCGCGGCAAGAAGGGCGACGACGTTCAGGGTGACACGAACAACGAGCGGGAATCCGTTGAACCGTGACGAACTCCGACACTTCCGGAACACACGCGACGATCTGGCGGCATGGTGCGCACTCGCCGATGCGGTATCCACGCATCGTGAAGCCGTTGCGCGCGAAGCGCAGCTGACTGCCGATGCCCTGCGTTCGCGCATTGTGGAGGCTACTCTTCAGGGTGCCCAGCGATGCGCAGTGCTCACGCTCCGCGCGAGCGACATCGGGCTGCTCGAGGCCCTGACGAGGTTCGTCGCCCTTCCGACCATGTCCGACGAGGAGCGAATGTGGATCGACCGTCTTCGATTGGACGTGCCTCCGTCGCTCCGTGCCGCCAAGACGGTGACGGGTCTCCGACGATCCTTCTCAGGTGAACGGGCGAAGAAGGCGGGCCAGGACGCCGCCCATCATCTGGATGCGTTCCACGCGTGGGGCCACCAGGTGGGGCTGCCTGCAGTACTGTCACGTGTCGACGATCGCGACCGGAAACATCAGGCGCCGAGCATCGCGGAGGCACTTTCCGATGGCGTTGGACTCCGCGAGGTTCTGCTCACGCGCGGGACGCCGGCTTCGGTACCACCGCAAGCGTTCGCGTCACTTCGCACCGCCATCGCAGGGATCGATTCGGCAATCCAGCGCGAGCAGACGCTGCGCCGAAAGGCATTGGACGCCGGGGTTGCTCTGCGTCGCACCGAAGCGGACCGGTTGATCGCAGAGATGCCGGTCGAGAGGATCAAGGAGGCCACACGCGAGCGGGTGCGGGTTGCTCCACTCGCCGACGCCGGCATTCGCACCGTTCGAGATGTGTTCCTCGCGGGCGATCGATTGCAGCATCTCCCGGGGATCGGTGTGACCACGGCGACCCGTATCCGCGGCGCCGCTCAGACGATCTGGGAAGCGACGCTCGAGGAGGTTCCGGTCCGGATCAATCCTGCCGAACGGACAGCGGAGGCATCCGCACTCATACGCTCGATCGCGGAATGGGACGTCTCGAGGACGACGATGAAGGCGGCCGACGACCTTGCCCGTGCCGAGGGCCTGCGACGGCTCGCGGGTGTCCTCGATGCGGGTGTCGAGTCCGTCGTTGTGATCGAGAACGAAGCCGGATCGGCGCAGCTACTCGAATCGGTCGACGCCGTCGTACGCCGCGCGCACATGATCGCCGGTGCATACCGGGCGGCGACGCTCGACCCGTGGACCGACTTCACCGCACGCCCCGCAGACTACTTCGCGATGATGTCCGACCTTGGTTTCCTCCTTGAAAACGAGGAATCGGTCGCGGGCGATCTGCCCCACGAGATTGTAGAAGCCGTACGTGCCGTCGAACTCGACACCGGCCTGCTCACGGCTTCGCTTCGCGGCTATCAGAGCTTCGGCGCCCGGTTCGCGCTCGTGCAGAAGAAGGTCATCATCGGCGACGAGATGGGTCTCGGGAAGACCGTCGAGGCTCTCGCGGTGGTGTGCCACTTGCAGGCGAAGGGTGCCCGGTATCATCTCGTGATCTGCCCTGCCGCAGTCGTATCGAACTGGGTACGCGAGATCGAATCGAAATCCATGGTGCCCGCCCATCGACTTCATGGCTCGGGGCGGGAGACCGCTGCCCGGAGTTGGATCGCACGGGGTGGCATCGCCGTGACGACCTTCGAATCACTTGCATGGCTCGAGCACAGGCTGGCTTCGATCGAGGAGCTCGCCAGCGTCGTCATCGATGAGGCGCACTACATCAAGAATCCCGGTGCTCAGCGATCGCGGCGTTCGGCGGCAATCGTCGGCAGGGCGACGCGGGCGATACTGCTGACGGGCACGCCGCTCGAGAATCGCGTCGATGAGTTCCGCACCCTCGTCGACTACGTGCGACCGGATCTGACCGTGGACGCGGAGGGACTCCGTCCACGACTATTCCGGCAGCAGGTGGCGCCCGCGTACCTCCGTCGCAGACAGGAAGACGTGCTCACGGAGCTTCCCGAACTCGTCGAGGTCGAGGAGTGGCTGACGATGTCGGACGCGGATGAACTCAGCTATCGAAGCGCGGTCTTCGCACGCAATTTCCAAGCGATGCGGCAAGCGGCCATGGTCAGGGGGCCCGAGTCCACCAAGGTGCAGCGACTGCTCGACATCGTCGCGGAAGCCGAAGAGAACGGGCGCAAGGTCATCGTGTTCTCGAACTTCCGCGAGGTGCTCCAACAGGTCGCCGGAGCCTTGCCAGGTGTCGTCTTCGGGCCGCTGACAGGATCCGTGCCTGCGGCGAAGCGCCAGATGATGGTCGACGAGTTCTCGCAGTCGGGTGATGGGGCGGTATTGGTGTCACAGATCATCGCTGGCGGAGTGGGTCTCAACATCCAGGCCGCCTCTGTGGTCGTGATCTGCGAACCGCAGCTCAAGCCGACCATCGAATGGCAGGCGATCGCACGCGCGCGGCGCATGGGGCAGCTGAACTCCGTGCAGGTGCACCGTTTGCTCTCGGACGAAGGCGTCGACGTGCGCGTTATGCAGATCCTCGAGAAGAAGACGGCGATCTTCGATGACTTCGCGGCGGTCAGCGATTCGGCGCAGAGCGCGCCCGAAGCGGTCGACGTCTCCGAGCTGGAGTTGGTGAAGGAGGTCGTTGAGGAGGAGCGCCGGCGGCTGTTCCCCGATCGATCTCACGAGAGCGAGACGGTCGTCGCGTAGTCGAAGGTGCTCGCGCACGGCTTGACGAAGCTTTGCGCAGATCGACTATAGGCGCGCATCGTAGCCTCAAGCCTGTTGAACTTCGGGCGCAGTTCGCCCTCCGCTCGATATCGCCTGAGTGTGTCGAATCGTGCGGGTGGGGCGGAATCGATGATGTTGGCAACTTGCGGAGACACCAGCATGGCATCGATTCCCGACTTCCAGATCGCCCACGTTGCTCTCGTGACCCGGCCCTGTTCGAACATGTCCGCCTCGTCCTCGCACAGCTGAACGTAAGCGAATAGGGCTTCCTGTTCGCTTCGTCGTCGGCGCGTACCGCTCGTGCCGAGCTGAGCTTCGATGCTCAGGCGGTCCATGATCACCCAGTATCGCTGAGAGTAGAGGTGCTCGAATTGTCGATGGCCCTGTCGTGTCATCAACCAGAGCTGGAATATGGCGAACACGCCACCAACGATGACGATGACGCCGCCAATTGCGGTCACCCAGTCGATGAAATCCTTGATCTCCATCTGACGCTAGCCGCAAACTTCTCGAACCGCGTCGCGAGCCGATCCCGCGCTGGCCACTCTGCTCGACGTTTCGGCAGCACTAGCTTTCGCCCGTGCATATCCTGCAGCCCGTGCCGCAGCATCGGCCCGTCGACCTCGTCGAGCAGGTCGCGGTCGATCCGCACCTCGTAGTCCGGCGTGATGCCGAGCAGGTTGCGGTCGAAGGAAGCGTGGTGGATCTTGCAGAGCGAGATCCCGTTAGTGACTATCGCGAGACCATCGTCCTGGTTGTCGCCGATGATGTGGGCGGCATCGAGAAGCTCAACGTGCTTGAGGGAACAGATCGCGCACGCGCGGTTGTAAGCGTGCATGACCTTCGCGCGGAAGAGAGGCTGATGGAGCCGTTCGCGCGCTACGCGTTCGGCATATCGGCGCGTGTCCCCGACCATTTTCAGCGGGTCGCCGAAGAATCGAAGGATCTCGTCGAGAGAGAGCACCACTTGTCTCTCGGCGGGTTCGTTTCGAATTATCCGTACGGGATAGTACGGAACGTAAACCGCAGGGCGAATGGCATGGAAGTACGGCATCGGGACAGAATTCTCGAAGGCTTTCACCAGCTTTTTGTTGTCGCCGCCTTCTTGATCACGACGGTACTTGTACTGGATCAAGCCGCCCTCGAGCACCTGGTCCTTATATGGAGAGTTGAAACTGGTCGTAACCGAGAGGGTCGAGTCGAACGTCTGAGGATTCCAAATGCCCTTCTGGCGATCAATGAGCTTGACCTGGTGCCCTTGGTAGAAGTAACTCTCGAGGGCGCTCCGCGTGAGCTCACCTTGCCCGAGCACGAGTTGTTCGTCCAGCCACCGGAAAATGTCCATGCGGATCTCGAGTTGCTCGTCGCGTGTCCACTTCCTAAGCACGTCAGTCTCTCCGTTCGGTCGTCAACGCTGTCGAGATGCGATCTGCGACCGCACTCGGTGCCTCATGCTCCCAGAACCGCAGTACCCGCCAACCCGCTTCCTCGAGCCGTCGATCTGTGTCCCGATCCCGTTCGATGTTCGCAGCCAGCTTGGGTCCCCAGTACTCCGCGTTCCGTTTCGGGTGCGTCGCGTGTTCGGGGCATCCGTGCCAGAAGCATCCGTCGAGGAACACCGCGATGCGTGCTCGGGTGAACACGATGTCCGCTCGTCGCCGTAGCTCCGCAACTGGCGCGTAGTCCACCCGGTAGCGCAACCCGCGGGCGTGCAGTAACCGCCGCACGGCCAGTTCGGTCGTCGTGTCGCGGCGCTTGTTGGCGAGCATCGACCGGCGGGTGCCCTCCGAGGTCGCCCACGAGTCAGCCATCGGACGAGTGCGGGGGCTCGAGCGCATACAGGTGGCCCTCGTTGTAGAGCGACGAGAACCGCTGTCGAATCACGGAGGCGAATCCAGGGTCGCGAATGAGTACCCCGGCTTCGAGGTTCTTCTCGTGCGCCGCCTCGGAGAGATTCGCGCTGGTGATGAAGGCGACCCGCGAGTCGACGATGACGACCTTGGAATGCTGGATGCCTCCGTTGGGACCGGGTTGGAACCCGAGGAACTTTGCGCCGACGAGTTTCTGCTGCAGCCACGCAGCGGTCTCTCCACGGTTCATCTTCGGGTCCACGAGCAGTGTGGTCTTGACTCCGCGGGCGACGGCACGCCACAGCGCTTTCAGATACGCGGAGTTCGGGCTCGCCGAGTACGTCGACGCGAATACATCCTGAGTGGCCTCGTCGATCAGGTGCGCCACGGCGGCGGTCGTGTGGTCCCCGTCCCCGACGAACGTCGGTCCGCTCCACACGGCACGCAGGTCGGTTCTGTTCCCGGCAGCTGCTACCGAGAATCCTCGAAGCACCGCCGCCAGGTGGTCGGGTCCGAGGAGCGCGAAGCACTCGCCGAGCAGATTCCGCGCAGAGCTCGGCGGCGGAGGCAACGTCGATGCCGCCTTGGCGAGGCTGCCGTCGATCTCGAGACTCGACGCGACCTTCAACGCGAGCGAGGGCGACACGACTCTCGCGAGTTGCTCGATCGGCGTTGTCACTGCGACTCCAGCGCCCCGAGATCGACGCCGGTCAGCAGGGGCGCGAGTCCCTGCGATCCCGCGTTGAGGTCGAGCACGAAGCGGCGATCGAGGAACCGGTTGGCTCGTTCGCACGACGTCTCCGAGAGGAATCCGCAGAAGTGGCAGGCAGCTCCGTGCAGGAAGTCCTCTTGATCCTTCGGAACGCGGTGCGCGCAGATCGGGTCCGATGAGCAGCGCTGGGCGCGGTGCAGCGCCTCGAGCACGACTTCCTCGAGCCGCTCGGTGCGGGCGAGGTCGACGAGGCCGCCGAGGGTACCCTCGCTGTCGGGCGACGTGGTCGTGATCAGGATGCCGGCGGCGGGCGCCCGATCGTCGGTCTCGCGCCAGGCGTAGATCCGCTCCGAGAGCGACGCCGATCCGTAGCCGCTCGACATCGCCATCTCGCGGATGAGCAGGTGCGAGAGGGTGTGGAGTGCCCAGTATCGGGGCGGTGGCATCCGTTCGTCGGGGTCGAGCTCCGCGGTGGTGCGGCTCTGCCGTCGGGCGAGGTTGCGCTCGTGCGCGGCGACGTGTGCGGCCCACACATCCGAGTGCAGTACGGATTCCTCCCATGCGGCGACCATCGGCTCGGAGAGTCGGATGAACACGCCTTCGCCGCGGTCTTCGGTCGCCGGCACCCACTTGGGTTTGCCCGACAGCGCGATCGGGGCGATGCGCGCCGCGTCGTCGCCGACGCGGTCGAACGCGTCGATCCTGGTGAACCCGATGAATGCGTTGGCCTTGCGGATGCGGTCGACGGCGATGACCTCGAGCAGCGCGTCGCCCAACGATGCGGCGACCGGCACCGGGTGCACCTTGAACCCGTTGCGCTGGTCTTCCGCGAGGAACTCGTCGGGGTGCGTCAGTGTCTGCCACTCGGGCACGAGCAGGTGGTTCGGGTCGTAGCCGACCGGCCCGGCAGCGGCAGGCACGAGCGGCGGCAGCTCGCCCTTGGCGACCTGGATCGCCTGCCAGAGGTCGTCATCGGTGATTCCGGCGAACTTCGACGTCATGTGCTCGGAGGCGAACTCGCGCCACGACTGCACCGAGGCGAGCGACGTCAGCTTGGCGACCAGGGCGGGCGGAAGTCCCATCACCTCATCGACGGTGTCGGCCGGCTTCGGTTCCTTGCGCGACGGCAGCACGAGCACACTGATCGTCGCTGGGAACCACTGGTTCGCCGCGCCGAGCAGCATCAGCCGCACTTCGCCTTTGCACGGGTCGCTCGCAGAGGCGAACGATGGCAGATGCGGGTGGCGACCACGGCAATTCGGCAGCGAGGCCTCTCCGCCGGCGCGGGTGAGCTCGGCGATGTTGCGCGAGGCGTCGCACTGCACGCAGACGATCGACACCTGCGGCCCGAGGTTCGAGCGCCATTCGCGCATCCTCTTCTGCGGATTGGCGACGCACTCCTTGCGGTTGCCGTCGGCCCCATGGATCCACTCGTTGTAGGGGAATTCGTCGAGGTGGCCGTTCGTGCACGCGATGAGATATCGGGCGGGCACCGCGACACGGTCGAACCCTTTGCTCGGTCCCTTGAACCGTCCCTTGCATTTTCGGTGGAAGAACCGCGCCATGTCGGGCCGATGCTTGCGGGTGTTCTCGAACTCGAACACGTTCGCCGAAACGGGGGCGAGCAGGTCGCATCCGGTGCAGCGCAGCCATTGGGGGAACACGCGCGTCGGAATGCCGATCGGGGTGGTGTCGCCGCCCAGAACATCGGGCAGCCAGGGGGGCTGCCGCAGCTCGCCGACCTGCGACCCGAGCTGACGGCGCACGGCCTCGATGAGGCGCGGCACCAACACGAGCGAGGGTTCGCCGCCCATGCGTGCGTAGGCGTTGTCCCACGCATCGATGCCCTGCGGCATGACGGCGATGTGCGGCAGGTCGACGGAGGAACCGATGCCCGAGGTGTAGAGCATCGCGCTCGGTCGGATCGAGCCGACGCGGGCCCGGTTCTTCGGCTTGATCGAAGTCTCGAGGAACGGGTCGGCGACATCGCCTGCGATGCCGACCGCCGCGACCGCGGCCTCGGCACCGACGGCAGCATCGGAGTCCCCAACGGCATCGGCGACGGCAGCGGGGCCAGCGGATGCGTCGGTGCGCTCGTTCTCGGTCACTTGGAATCCTTCTTCGGGGTGAACGTCCACTTCGGCGTCGCTGCGGAGACCGGCTCGGCGAGCTTGCCTGGGAACGGCGAGACCAGCAGGTCGATCTCGGGTTGCACCTCGCGCATCGAGTTCGCGACCTGGAAGAGCCGCTCGCCGGCTTCGCCGATCGAGTCCTCGGGGCTCGTGAGGAGCGGCACAACATGCTGTTTCGGCAAGGTCTTGCGGGCGTAGGTCAGCCCGCCGCCCTGCGCGTCGGAGCGCTCGGTCCACTCGTCGAGGCGCAGCACGAGTTTGCTCTTCGCCTGCTCTGCGGCGTGTTCGTCGCCGGCCTGGGCGACGCGTGCGACGAGCTCGTCGACGAGCCGGTCCACGGTCGCGCGACGATGGGCGATGCGCCCGGCCCCGGCGACCGAGTCGGGTGAGAGCGACGACCCCACCGCCGTGCTCGCGTCGATGACGCGGGCTGCCGACACGATGAGTCCGGTCAGTCCGCGTTCGAGCGAGGCATCCGAGAACGGGGTGACCGATAGCGCTTCGACGTTGGCGTAGAAGGTGTCGTGGTAGTGCTCGAACTGCTCGTAGTGCGCCATGTCGCGCGGTCGCGACCGGTTCGCGAGCGTGATGACGAGGCCGGGCTTGCCCGATTCGCGTCCGACGCGCGACGACGCCTGAATGTACTCGGCGGTGTTCTTGGGCTGCCCGACGATGAGCATGAGGCCGAGGCGCGGTACGTCGACGCCGACCTGCAGCATCGAGGTGGCGAGCACGACGTCGAACGGCCGATCTCGCCAGGGCACGTCTTCACCGGCCGCACGTCGAGCGTTGAGCGCCGCGCGACCGGCCGTGGCGTCGGCATCCGCGTCGAATGGCGCAGCGAGGTGCGTCAGTGTCTTGCCGATGTCGGTCGACGAGATGCGGGAGGTGAGCTCGCCGATTTCGAGCGGCGTGCGCCGCCGAGGGTACCCGCTCGCCTTGTCGGGGTTGCTGACGCGCGTCGTGACGTCGTCTTCGAGGTAGCGCCGCATGCCGGCGAGCTCGCGCGTGGCCGAGAAGTAGTCGACGAGCGTCAGGTACGGCTCGGCGGCCGCGCCGTGCTCGTCGAAGAGCTGCTGGCCGGCGAGCAGCAGAATCTCGCTGAGCCGGATCTCGGCGAGTGTGAGCCGCGCACCGTGCAGGCAGACACCGAGGTATTTGCGCCCGGGGGCTTCGTCGAGCGGCACCTCCTTCGAGAAGAACGTGTCGCTGACGCTGAGCACCTGCGGCGGGAACACCTCGACCTGGCGCGCGTAGAGCCGTTGCACCTGTTCGCCGGCTTTGCGCACGGTCGCGGTCGAGGCGATCACGAGTGGCTTCACGGGCTTCGCGGATGTCTCGTCGCCGGCCTTCCAACTCGAGAGCACGTCGATGGCGCCTTCGAAGAGTCCGACGGCGGTGCCGAGTGCGCCGGTGATGAGGTGCAGCTCGTCTTGGATGATCAGGTCTGGTGGGCGAAGCCGGCCGACGCTGGTCACCTGCGTCGGCGGGTAGGTGCGTCCGTGCGTCTTGTTCTGATTGTGGTGTTCGGCACCGCAGACGGATGCATCGGTGTCGGGGTGCTTGTATCCGTGCCGCGGGCATCGCTTCGACACGTACCCGAACAGACTCGCGGCTTCGCCTTCGCGGGCGAGGCGGGCGAACTTGTCGACCGTGGCGAGCAGGAAGGTCGGCGGGTGCCGATAGATCTCGTCGTCGACGGTGAGCACCGGAAGCCCCTCGCCGGCCGTGCCGCCTGCCGAGAACGGGCAGCCCGAGCGGCGGTCGCCGCAGTACACGCGGATGCGTTTCGCGACGTCGTCGGCCTCGACGTTGCCCTTGGGGTTGATCGCCGTGCCGCACCAGGGGCAGTGGCCGAACTGCAGGGCGGTGAGACCGAACGCCGCCCCGTCGGACTCGAGCACGTGCTTGACCTGCTCGGCCGCCTCGGCGTATCGCTTGGGGCTCACGCTCGACCCGACCCAGAGCCCGATGCGGAACGGCACCGATCCCCACATGGCCGGGTCTTCGAGTCGTACGAGCTCGGCCGCGCACATGAGCGTGGTCGCGCGGATGAACTGCTGCGACGTGAGCAGGCGCAGCGTGTACCGCATGAGAACGGCAACGCCATCGCCGCCGTCGAGCAGGCCCTCGGGGGTCTCGACCTTGCCTTGGAGTCGACGGATGCCGAACGCGAACGCCGCGAGTCCGAGGTACGCCTCGGTCTTGCCGCCACCAGTCGGGAAGAACAGCAGCTCCGCGCGCGGGAAGTCGGAGGAGCGGCGCACATGCGTCGGGTCGACGACCGCGGGCAGCTGCATGAGGATGAACGCGAGCTGGAACGCGCGCCACGACGCGGCCTTGTCGCCACGCGCGTCGACCTCGGCGACGGCTTCGGCGATCTTCAGCGCCGGTCGCTCGATGCGCAGCGCGGCGACCTGCGAACGCAGTCGCTGATCGCGCATCGTGCGGTTCATGAACCAGAATGCTCGCTGAGCCTGTTCGTTCGAGGCGAGCAACTCGAGACCCTGCCCGAGTCGTTTCAGGGCGGCCTCTCCGTCGGCGAGTCCGATGGCGCCCTCGACGCGGAGATGCTCCGGCAGGCCATCGTTCGCAGCGCCCTGCTCGACGAGCCACGCCCCGTACTCGTCGACCAGCGGCTGCAGAGCGGCGCGGAGCTCGTCTGGTGTCGACTCCATCAGCGTGCGCATGCTCAGCACGACGCCGGGCACCTCCGGCGCGCGGGTCTGCGGAACCTCCGCGGTCGGCAGCCAGGTCGTGCGCACCGAGGCAGCGCGGCGTGGGGTGGAAGCGTCGACATCCCAAGTCGCCGAAGCCGTTCGGCCCACGGCGAACTCGAGTCGATCGCGGTAGAGCAAGTCGAGGCGTCGCACCTCGTCGTCGCGCGAACCTCTCGGCTTCTCGAGGTCGTCGCGAGTCGGCAGGAATACGGCGGATGTCGCGTCGATGGCCGTGACTTCGAGCTCGGCCTGGAACAGCCAGAGCTTCGGCGGAAGTTCCCGTCCGGTGACGGCGACGTTGAGCAGCGCGGCTTCGACGACGCGGCGGCCCTCGTAGTCGAACACCTCGACGGAGACCGACACGTGCTCGCCGCCCAGGTTCGAGACGCGGTGCGACTCCCCGGTCGGGATGGCGGCGACATCGACGTCGAACGACTCGGCGAACGCCGTGCGGTCGTAGTAGGTCTGGTTCCGACCGTTCTCGTCGAGCTCGCGACGCGAGTCGTAGCGACCCCAGCTCGCGGTGAAGCGCAGACGATCGGTGTCAGCCGCGACCTGGAAGCGCAGGCCCATCGACGATGGCGCGATGATCTTCGACTCGGGGCCGCGGTCTTCATCGGGCTCGGTGGGGGAGGCCTCGCCGGCGGATTCCTCGTCGTCGGCGGGAACCCCCTGCACCTCGTTGGCCGTGCTGAGGTCGGCGACCGCCAGCGTCTCGTCGTTGCGAACATCGTCGAGGGACATCGCCGGCGTGGACGCGGGCGCAGCGGATGCCTGACCCTCGAGCAGCGAGATCGGCGCGAGCGCACCGGCGAGATAGCGGGCGCGCGGGGTGCCGAGAATCGTCTCCTCGGCGCCGCCCCAGGGGCCGACGAGATCGCGGCCGAGGAAGTCGAGCAGCTCGTCTCGAACCTGCGCCGAAGTGACGGCTGTGTCGCTCATCAGAACATCGCTCCTTCGGGCTTCTCGGACTCCTCGAGGCTCTTGCCGCGCTTCGCCTTCTTCGGGTTCTGCTGCGCCTCGATCGCCGCGCGTCGGTGGTTCTCTTCGAGGAGCCGATCGAGGATCTCGACGCGGGCCGCCGGGCTCACCGTCCACCGCTCCATCTGCCGGTACGTGTGGAATCCGTGGTCGAGCGGGATGTCGGTCCAGCCATACGCCTCCAGCAACGCCTCGTCGATCTGCACGTGGATCGACCGGATGAGATCGACATCCGCATCGCCCTGCAATGCGGGCGAGTTCACGAGGTTGTACAACGCGGTGAGCCCGAGCTGGCGCCGCAACATGATCTCGCGACGATCGGCGTCGAGCTGCTTCCCCAACCTTGCGGTCTCACGCGCGAACTTTGGTCGAGGAAGTTTCTCGAATACCTCAGAGGGGGTGTAGAGAATCCTGGTCTCAAGGGTTGAACCGTGCATGGCGGTCCAGAGCCAGTGAATGCTCGACGAAAGTAGCGCCTGGTCCTGATAGGAGTCCAGAGCGATCACCGTGAGGCGGTCGCTCAAGACCTGATCGGCCTCGACACGTACCGGCATTGCATGCTTACTCACACGCGGTATCACGAGGGCTTCTCGTAGGGGCGCAAGTGCGCGCCGCATCGCCGGTCGCTTGTCAGCGTATTGCCACCACTTGTCGCGAAGTGCCTTGCGATTGGCCGTCTGGCGGGTCAAGCGGACAGTTTCATTAATGCGGGCGAACGGCAGCGCGTACGACTGTGCCGCGTTGACGTCACGGTCGAAGAAGTCGATCGCCCAGCGTGATGCACTGGCATCTGGGCGGGTGGTCACATCCTCGCCGCTGAGGTACTTGAACAGGACCTCTCGATTGCTTGGATCTGCTGTGATCCAACTCGAAGCTTCCTCCTCGTCAAGTAGGAAACCTGAGCCGTACGGCTTGCAACCTTCGAATGACAAGCCCAGGTTCGAAACGAGCGTCCGCGGACGTCCGTCCACGCGGCCTTGAGCCTCAAGCATTGCGCTGATCTGGTTTACGCGCGCGCCATCCGCCACGGGGCGCGTCCGCAAAGTGGTGGCGCGTTGAGCCGCCCAGATCGCGGCGAACTCAAGGTTCGCACCGCTTGCTGGCCATTGCCGGCTCTTGATTGCCCGATAGATGAGAAGCCCATTGTTGATGAGAGCATCAAGACCGACTTCACGACTTTCGCCTTGTGCAAGCGTGTTCGTCGCGATCAGGCCAAGGGTTCCAACGCCCTTCGCAAGTCGAGCAGCCCGAAGGACGAAGTAGACGACGAAATCTGCTCGACCCGCCCGACCATCTGCGACATCTTGCACGACGAAGTCGCGGAACGCGTTGCCCATGGCACCTGAGATCTTCGTTCCGCCGAGAAATGGGGGGTTCCCGATGATCGCATCGAAGCCGCCGTGGTCGTGGATGACATCCGGTGCTTCGAGGATCCAGTGCAGCGGCTTCCAGCGGGCTTCGCCGGTGTCGACGGTCGGGGTGAGTCCGGCGTCGATGATCGTGTCGAGGCGACGGCGATCGCCGGTCGATCCGTCAGCCGGGTACGCGTCGCGCAGCCCCTCGGCGAGTTCGTCGTAACGCTCCTCGAGCTTGCGGCCCGGCTTGCCGCCCTCGAGCAGGCCCGCTGCGATGATGCCGTCGGCGACGTCGCGGAGCTTCGCCGTGACTTCCTTCGACTGGGCGAGCAGCGCGCGTTTTGCACGTGTGGAACGCATGCGGTCGGCGTCGTCGACCTGTCCGGAGGCGAGTTCGCGGCGCAGCCGCGCGGCACCCTCGAGGTCTTTGTCGACGTCGAACGCGGCCAGCTGCCGCTTCATCGACGTCTTGGGGTAGATGTGCTGAGCCTTCAGTTGCGCCTCGGTCGTGACGCCGAGCAGCGAGTTGCCGTGGAAGACGCGGTCGTCGACGAACGAGAACGGCTTGCCGGGATCCATCGAGATGAGCCAGAGCGAGAGTTTGCTCATCTCGACGGCCATGCCGTTGATGTCGGCGCCGTAGAGGCAGCGGGCGACGATCTCGCGAACGGCCCATCGCTTCAGATCGGACTCGCCGCTGACATCCATGCCCTCTTCGGCGCGAGCTTCGATGAGTCGGTCCGCGAGGTACCTCGCTGCGGCGACCAAGAATGCGCCCGAGCCAGCAGCGATGTCGGCGACCTTGAGATCGAGGATCTCCGCCGACGACTTCAGCACCCACTCGTCGGAGTTCTCGGTGTCGAGCGGTCCAGGGGAGTACACGAGCGGCTCGAGGGCGTGCAGCACGACCTCTTCGGCGAGCGAGCGCGGTGTGTAGTGCGTGCCGGTGTTCGCGCGCTGCGACGACTCGGTCATGACGAGCCCGCGCGCGGGCACGACGTACGGGAATCCACGCAAGTCGTCGCGGATCAGCGTGTGGAACGGCTCGAGGCGACCGGCCAGTTCGTCGTCGCCCAGCAGCGCGTGGCGCAGACGCGTGCGGGCGTCGGCCGAGGCATCCGCGTCGGTCGTGCTGTAGGCCTTCGCGATCTGACCTGCGGTGCGCGACTTCGCGTGCTCTTGCGTCCTTTTGAGGTGCGCGACGAGATCGTCGCCGAACTCCTTGGGGCTGGGGGCTGCCGCCGCGATCTGTTCGAGCTCTCGCAGTGGGATCTCGGGCTCGAAACCGGCCCGGCCCTGCAACCCGACGACGACCTCGGTAGCGTACTCGGCCGAGTATCCCAGCAGGCCCTCGTAGACGTAGCCGATCTGCTCGACGTCGAGGTCGCGGAACGAGAGCTGCATCGCACCGTCGTCGATCGTCTGCACGGCGCGGAGCACCGCGAGCATCGCACGGTCGGTGAGGCGCACCAGCAAGCGTCCCTGCGCATCCGTTGCTTGAAGCCAAGGGAAGCGCTCGGGGTCGAAGAGGGATCCGCCGTAGGCGGGCATCCGCGCATCGGGGTAGGAGACTCCGCCGTAGACCGCATTGCTCGCGGCGAGCAGTCGGTGCCAGGCCTCCCACGAGTGGTCGAGCGCCTCGGGCGAGCCGGCCTCGGTCGCCTCGGCCTGCAGGCGGGTGCGCAGGTCGGCGATCGCATACGACGACCGGTACAGGTCGTGCTCGGGGAGCAGCCCACGCTCTTCGGCGAAGAGGAGGAAGACGATGCGCATGAGCATCGTCACCGCACCCTCGTACACAGCCCTCGGGTCAACCGGCAGCGGCGAGGCGTCGGCCTGCGCGAGTGCGCGGAGATGTGTATCGGACATCGACTGCAGCACGAGCTCGACCGCACGGCGCACCTGGTCGCCGAGCGCGACGGTGATCTGCTCGGCGCTCGCGACGCTCTCGGCGAACAGCAGGGGGAGGCGCTTCTCGGGCTGACCGCCGGCGATCGACGTGAAGCTCGCCAGCGCGAGGAACGCGTCGCGGCTCGGGCGTTCCTCGCGCCAGAGCAGGGCGTCCCAGACGCCACTTGCCGTCGTGACGTCCTTCGTCGCCGAGACCAGCGCCCACCAGCGGCCGTCCGTCACGATACCGATCGAGACGCCGGTCTTGCGGAGCAGCGCGGCCATGCGGTCGATCGCGTTGGCCGACCAGCCGTCGGAGCCGACCGCGCGCAGGTTCTCTGTCCGCTTCACCACCGTGACCAAGGCTGCAGGCGAGTCATCGGTGCTCAGTACCGCCCACGGGGAGACCGTCACCGCCCCATTCGGCGAGTGCGCCTCGAGGCCCGAGGGGGCGAGATGCAGATCGTCCGACCAGTCGAGCAGGGTGCGCAGCACGGCCTCGACCCAGCGGTCGCGCGCAGCCGCGTACGCGTCGGGTGCCTTCGTCGTGGCCGCCCACGCAGTCGACCAGCGCACGAACTCGTCGGTGAAGGTCGCATTCACGTCATCGACCGAAGCATCGGCCTTCGGCAAGCCCGACGGGTGGAACGACTTCAGCGCCGCCCTCGACAGGAACGGCCCGTCTGCGTCGATCAGCGACAGCCACTCCCACTCGGGGTTCTTGGTTCTAGCGGCCACCAGCGGACTCCAGTTTCTTCACATCATCGGGGGTCAGAGCGAACACGAGCGCGGCCACGAACGTATGCGCCTGCACATCGCGGTACCGGCGCTCGACGGAGTCGCGTTCCGAGCGCTGCTCGTCGTCGAGGGCCGAGAGACGCGAACGCACCCGGGCGAGGTCCTTCTCGCGCTGCTGCTTCTCTTCGACGAGCTGGAACAGCATCTCCTCGCCCGCCCGACGCGCCTCGTCGGCCGCTGAGAGCGTGCCCTGGAGCGTGGCGCGGAAGCGGTCGAAGATCTCGTCGACTGCGCCGAGGTCGGCCTCGCGCCGAACGTCGAGGCTCTCCTCGACCTCGTGCTGCAAGCGGTCGGCGCGGCGGCGCACCGCTGCCTCTACGCGAGCACGGATGCCCTCGCGTTCGTCGGACTCGTCGTTCCACTCGGCTGCGAGCTGCGCGAGCGCACCTTCGCTCGGTCTCGAAAGTCGTGACCCGTCGAGCGCTTCGGCGAGCAGGGTCTCGGCCTTCTCCATGCCGAGTTCCTGTCGCTTCGAGAGCCGTGTGCCCGCCAGGAACACTTCCTCGTGCAACCGCACGCCACCCTCGCCGACGAGCACGAGGCGGGCGACGCCGGCCGCGAACGACTGATCGAGACCATCGACGACGACGGCGCTGACGCCGCGGATCTGATCCGTGCGGGTCCACACCTGCCCGCGCAGTTCGCGAGCCGCACGCTGCACGAGCGGGTGTCCGAGGTGCGCGTAGACCACGTCCGTTCGGTGTCGCGCCCGACCCTCGTCGAACGTGATCGGCCGGAGTACGCCCGGAGCGAGTCGCGTGTCGAGGCCGGCGAGCGCGGGCACCCAGGTTCGCGAGAGTCCCGACGGCACCTCGAAGACGCGCGCCACCTCTTGCGGATCGCCGACCTCGACGAGCTCGGGCTGACCCGAGACGCGAAGGCCCTCCTCGAACACGCGCAGCAGGTTTCCCTCGTGCAGATGCATCCGATCTCGAGAGCCCTCGAGGCGCTCGGCGAGGCGCGTCAGGCTGCGACCGAGCGATCGCTCGGCCTGCAGTGCGCGGTTGATGACCTGCTCACCGGCATCCGATTTCACCTTGCGCACCGGCCCGTCGCTGAATCCGAGCTCGCGCTGCAGGTCGGGGGCGATGATCTCGGGCGCAGAAACGCCATCGTGCTCGGAGTTCGCGATCTTGCTCGCCAACCGCGCGAGCAGATCCATGTCTTTCGCGTAGGGGGTCGGGTTCGACCTTGCGGCGCGCGGATTCCAGACCAGGGGCGTCTCGGTCTGGCCGAACCGGTCGATGCGGCCGATGCGCTGCTCGAGCCGGTTCGGATTGAACGGAATGTCGAAGCTCACCAGGCGGTGGCAGTAGCTCTGGAGGTCGATGCCCTCGCCCGCGGCATCCGTGGCCAGAAGAATTCGAACCGGTTCCTCGCCGGGCGGTGCGGTGAACCGGGCGCGGATCTCTTCGCGTGTTTCGGCATCGACCGACCCGTCGATGATCGCAAGACGTTCGCCGCCGAGCCCGCGCGACTCCAGGACGTCGCGCAGCCATTCGAGCGTGGACACGTACTCGGTGAAGACGACGATGCGCTCAGGGCCCCAGCCGAGGCCCGGCACCATCAGCTCGCCGTCGATCAGGTGCAACAGCGCGTCGAGCTTGGAGTCGGGGCGGCCCTCGTATCGGTTGCCCCAGGCGATGAGCTGCTCGAGGTCCGCGACATCCTGCGAGGTCAATGCCACCTGTGCGCGCTTGGCCGAACGCAGGGCCTCGAGCTCGGGCTGTTCGAGACGGCCCTCTTCTTCGTCGGATGCCTCGTCGCCGAGCACATCGTCGTAATCGGGCAGCTGCACGGCGTCGTCGCCGCGCGCCGCCAAGTAGGCCTCGGCGGTGCTCGCGAACGCCACGGGCGACGAGAAGAAGCGCTTCTTCAGGATCAGCGTTGCGAGGTCGGATGCCCGCCTGCCGCGCTCCTGCTTGACGGCCTGGGTGCGGCGGCGTGTGAACGCGATGAGCTGGTCGTATGCGTCGGACTCGTCGTCGGACGGATCGAAGACGAGCTGCCTGACCTCGCGCAGCATGAAGCCCTCATCGGGCAGGTCGCGCTTGAGTCGCCGTACGGCGACCTGCTTCAGCGCCTCTTCGTCGAGATCGGCGCCGCGGGCGAACCGCTGCGGATCGATCATCTCGAGCAGGGCCGTGAACGACTCGGTGTACCCGTTGTGCGGCGTCGCGCTGAGGAACAGGCGGTGCTCGCAGAGCTCGGCCAGCCTGCGAACGGCGATCGTGCGCTGGCTGTCGACCGCGTACCGGGGAGTGTCGCCGCTCGAGCCCCGGCTGGGCGTCGACGGTGCGACGTGGTGCGCCTCGTCGACGACGAGCACGTCGAACGCGCGGCGGTCGGCGGTCTTCTGGTCGTTCACACTCGCATAGACCTCTTCGAGCATGCGCTCGGCTCGTGGCGACGGCAGCCACGACATCGACACGATCACTCGCGGGTAGACCTTGAACGGGTTCGCGTGCACGCCGAACGTGCGGCGGAACGTCTTCATGGTCTCGGAGTTGACGATCTCGAAGTGCAGGCCGAACTTATCGCGCAGCTCCTCCTGCCACTTGATGACGAGGCCCGCGGGGCAGACGACGATCGCCGAGCGCGCGCGGTGGCGGAGTAGCAGCTCCTGGATCACCAGGCCCGCCTCGATGGTCTTGCCGAGGCCCACATCGTCGGCGAGCAGCATGTTCGCTCGGGGGCTGTCGATCGCGCGTCGCAACGGCTCGAGCTGGTAGGCCTCGACCGAGGCGCTGCTGCGGAACGGGGCCTGCAGCGTCTTCGGGTCTGCGCTCGTCAGCGCGCCCCAACGGAGCGCGTCGACGTAGGCCGCGAACGTCTTCGGGTCGTCGAACCGGTCAGCATGGATCGTCTCGGGCAGACCCTGCTCGCGCACGACGCTGCGGCCGGGTTCGAGCTCCCAGATCACCGTGAGCTCCCGCCCGTAGTGCTCCTCTTCGATCGACTGCATCGTCACTGCGTGCTGCAGCTCGGCTGTGCCGTCGTCGGCGCTGGAACGCGGGAGCGACTGCGCCGAGACATCCGTCACCGACCAGCGCGCGCCGCGCACGTTCACGAGATTGCCGATCTCGGGAACCTCGTTCGATGCGGTCCCGGTCGACTCGATGGTCGCTTCCACGTGGTGCTCCTCGCCGGTAGGTGGCGTGTTCGACGCTGAACTGGGGCTAAGCCATGGCCGCAGTCGGTTCTTCGCTCTCCATCTTGGCGAACGAACCCGCCCCGAAGAGACTCGAGAACACCGCCGTGCCCAGTTGTGGGGGTACGGCGTTGCCGATCATCGTCGCCATCGCGGCACGGGTGCTGCACGTCGAGAAATCGAAGTAATCGGGGAACCCTTGAATGCGCGCCGCTTCATGCGCGGTCAGGGCCCGCGGTAGGTCGGGGTGCATGTAGCGGCCCTGGCCGATGCTGCCGAAGCCGCTCGTGATCGTCTGCGCGGGCTGATCCCAGTGGAGTCGGCCGTACATCGACTTATAGCTGTGCGCGCCCTGGTGGCACTTGGGTCGGCGATCGTTGGGCAGGTCGTACTTGTCATTCTCGAGCAGCCAGTGCATGCGTTCGAGGTTGTCGGCCTTCGCCTGTGGTGGGCGGTCACGCGGGTCATCGCCGACCACATGGGCGAGGTCGCCGATGGCCCACTCGAGGTCGTGGCGGATCTCGTTGCGTTCGAGGTGCTCGAAGACCGAGGCCGGCGCGACTTCGCCGCGCTTCGTCGCGAGCATGATGTGACGCCGCCGGGTCTGCGCAACGCCCAGCGCATCGACCGACACGACCCGGTGCTCGACTCGGTAGTCGAGCTCACCCAGCCGCCGCTCCGCCCGCGCAACCACACCCTCGCCGTCGTGGCGATCTCGCAGCACCGCCGGCACGTTCTCGATCAGGACGACCTTCGGAGCGAGGATCTCGGCCGCGCGAACCATGCGCAGATACAGCGCGTTCTTCTCGTCGACGCGACGAGTGTGGTTGTTCAGGTTGCTGTGGCCCTGGCATGGAGGACCACCGACGAGGATGTCGATCGCACCGTGTTCACTGAGATAGTTCGCGGTTCGTCGCTCGGCGAGCGTCGCCTCCGTGCCGAGCTCCCCGTCGAAGTACTCTTCGACGGGTGCGGTGGCGATGCGCTGCGCCGACGGGAAGTTGCGGCGGTACGCCTCCGCCGCCTCCGCCTCGAAATCGACGGCGAGAGCGATCTCGAGAGCCAAGTCGTTCGCCAGCGCGGCCTGCGCGATGCCCAGCGTGATCCCGCCGCATCCGGCGAACAGATCGACGAGCCGCACTCGCCGATCGCCGCTCTCGAAATCGGGCCGCTGAGTCACGCGGAGCGGATGCGTCATGCTGGCACCCCCATCCCGATCACCACCTCAATCTATCCGAGGCCGCCCGCTGGCGAGATCGCCAAATGGGGGCACGCTACGGTAGCGGCTGGAGAACTCGGAAGAATGCAGGCTGGAGGCTGGCAGCGTGACAGAAGAACGCGACGAAGCGTCGTTCACCTTTAGTTGGCTGGCGCTGAAACTACTGGGCCGGGGACTTTATTCGAACCCGTGGAGCGCGCTGTCGGAATTGGTCGCGAATGGACTGGATGCGGGAGCGAAGAACGTCTATGTCTACATTGACGCTTCCGACAAGGCCAACGCGACGGTCGAGGTGATCGACGACGGCTCGGGGATGAGTAGAGACGATATCTCGACCTACGTGAAAGTAGGTCACAACAAGCGCAAGGATGCGCCAAAGGCAGGTGTGCAGGACACCTCGCCGAAAGGGCGAAAAGGAATTGGCAAGCTGGCCGCCTTGTTCCTGTCACCGCATTTCTTCCTGCAGACCGCGCACGTTCAAGGTGCGACCGAGTGGGAGTTGGATGCTCGTGACGCAGCCGTGGCAGATGATGATCACCCAGCGCTACAAGCTGTGATGACGACACCCAGCACTCCGAATGATGCCTTGTGGGGATCGTTGGCTTCGGGTACACGGCTGACGATGTTGGGCGTGGATCTCACCGGCTATGGCCCCCAGTCGATGAATGCGTTGGGTTCGAGACTGGCCAATCAGTTCCTCATTCCTGACGGATCGGAACCGCGCATCCTTCTCTGGGTCAACACATCGACGAGCCGAGCTGAGCCCAAATACTCTCCAGTCGAGAAGGCGATCGCATTCGGTAACTTCGCGGACGTTGCGCAACACTTCGACTTGAGCACGGTCGCTCCCGCTGAACTCTTGGCTTCGCCCTCGCCGGTGAAGATACCGGCGAAGGGCTTAACTGACGATGTGCACGAGCATGCGCCTGGTCGGTTCCCGTTTCCGAAGGAGTCACCTTCGGACGAAGCCTGGAGTGAGATCGAGGAGCTTGTTGATCTCAACCAGCGAACCTACAAGGGCGTACGGTACGCGTTGACCGGCTGGATCGGCGTTCACGCAACCATCGACATGACGGCAGCGCGGGTGAACGACGATCGCTTCGTCAGAAACAAGTACTACAACCCCGCGCAGATCCGGGTCTATGTGCGCGGGAAGCTCGCCAGCGATCGGCTCCTCTCCCAACTCGGGCTGGCGGACACGTATGCCAACTACATCGAGGGTGAGATTTCGTTCGATCTACTCGACGATGACGAGCTACCGGACATCGCAACGTCAAATCGTCAAGACTTCGATGAAACCGACGGACGCGTGACGCTGCTTCGCGCGCTCGTCCGCCCCATCGTCCGTTCGCTCGTTCAGCGACGCAGCGCGCTCGCGACGCAGATCAATCGCCAGATCAGGGTGGAGAAGGAACGTCGCGATGCAGCAAGCAGACGCAACTTCACCGAGCAACTCCAGCAGGATCTCGAGCAATATCCTGAGATCACGCAGCCCACGCGCGATGAGCTCCAACTCGTCATTGCGAACAAGCTCGACCAGACTGACGTCGCGCTGAAAGAACGCTATTGCGTGTTCATTTCGCACGCGCGAGCGGACAAACTCTTCGCAGCGTTCATCGATCATGTCCTGCGCGCGAGGGGGGCGACCGAGGACGAAGTCTTCTTCACGTCCCGTACGGGTTCGACGACGGTCATGCTCGATGAGCGTTCCCTAGGAGCGCTCATCAAAGAGAGCATCACAGACGCGAACACGCTGCTCTTCTACATGACCAGTAAGAACTTCCTGAACAGCCAGTTCTGTCTCTTCGAGGGAGGGGCGGGATGGGCTACTCGGTCCGTAAGCGAGTATCTGAAGCTCAACATGGACTTCAGCTCCATCCCGGCATTTCTCACCAACGGTCGTTCCGAGGCGACCATCCTCAATGATGACAAGATCGTGCTGACGCCGGAGCTGCACAACTACTTGATTGACGGAATATTCAACCCGATGATCACACACCTGAATCGTGGCCGCGAAGTGGCGGGAGTCGCTCAACTCGAACTCTTTGTTCGACAGTCCTATCCGGCAGCCGTGGACATGGCTCGGCTAGGAAAAACCGCTTCCGACTACTTCGACGAGATGATCTCGGATCATTGGAATCTCCTCGTCGAATCCGAAGTCGGCGCATACGTTGCCAGCTACACCGCAGATTAGGCGCCATGGAGCGCACCGTTGCGCGAGCCCAGTTCGCTAACATGTCGCAGGATTCGAAGGAACGAACGAAGGTGCCCGCGCGATGCCCAATGTGCTCTGGTCCGACATCAAAGGATTGAAGGCCCCCGAGCTCGACTCAGCGATTCAGAAGCGGGAGATCGCGTTCCTCAACAAGCTGCGCAAGGACGACACCGCCGACGGCCTCCGCATCAAACCGATGACGGATGCCGCGGACCCCCGCGCCCGCACCGGCCGGGTCACGCAGGGTTGGCGTGCCGTCCTCTTCAGGTTCGACTCGAGCGATGGCGTGCGCACCTATGTGTACGCGGGCACCTGGCCGCATGACGAGGGCAACATGCTCGCCAAGACCAGACGTCTCGAAGGCAACCCGGTGAACGGCATCGCCGAGTTCGTGGACGTCTCCGCGCCGACACCGCCGGTGCAGGTGATCTACGACGGGGCAGCCTCCCAGGCGGTGTCGTACCTCGAGAGCGAACACAATTACAGCATCGCGGATCTCACGGACGCACTCGGATTCGATGCGCGTTCGGCCCGAGCACTGCTCGCAGCGACATCCGGAGATGAAGTTCTGGCGCTCGCGGATGCGTTTCCGAATGCGTGGCAGCAGCACGCTGCGCTCGCCCTCGCCGTCGGAGACCCGCTCGACAAGATTCGCGAGGAGCTCGCGATCGGCGTTGGCCTCGCGGACGAAGAAGCACCTGGCCTCACCGACGACGATCGGATTCTCCGCGCCCTGGAGCACCCGGCCGCCAAGATGCAGTTCACCTACATCGACAGCGACGAGTCGCTCCAGCGGGTCATCGAAGAAGGCAGCCTCGGAGCGTGGCGAGTGTTCCTGCACCCGGAGCAGCAGCGATATGCGACCGGTCATTGGAACGGACCGTTCCGGCTCACGGGTGGCGCGGGCACCGGCAAGACCGTGGTGCTCCTGCACCGTGCACGGCATCTCGCCGAAATGGATGCGGCCTCGACGGTCGTTCTCACGACGTTCACGCGGGCGCTCGCCGAGAATCTGAAGAGCGATCTACAAGCGCTCGATTCCGCGTCGCCGTTTTCCGACGCACTCGGAAAGCCCGGGATTCTTGTGCGCGGAGTCGATCAGATCGCGACGGCGGTTCGGTTCAAGGCAGGCAATGGATTCGGGGCTGCAGCGGCCGCCGTCTTCGGTGCGCCGTGCGGAAAGGTCTCCCACGTGACGTCGAACGATGAGGGCTGGGCAACTGCTATCGCGGGTGTAGCCCCGGCGCTGCCCGATTCGATCGCGCACCCTGCGTTCTTCGAGCAGGAGTACCTGCAGGTCATTCTTCCCGCCCGGGTATCCGACGCCGACGAGTACTTCGCCGTGCGACGGCCGGGTCGTGGAGTCGCGCTCGACCGCCAGAAGCGCGTCGAGGTGTGGAAGGTCGTCGAGGCGTACCGGGCGAACGCTCGACACGCTGGAACCGTGAGCTGGGCAGAACAAGCTGCGATCTCCGCCGCTTGGCTCGATGCGGCCGGCGCCGCCGCTGGAGTACTCGTCAGTCACGTACTCGTCGACGAAGGGCAAGATCTCAGCCCGGCGCACTGGCAGTTCCTTCGCGCGTTGGCGCCGCCCGGCGCGGACGATCTCTTCATCGCCGAGGACACCCATCAGCGCATCTACGGGCAGCACGTCGTGCTCGCCCGATACGGAATCCGCATCGTCGGTCGATCGCGTCGGTTGACCCTCAATTACCGCACGACAGAGCAGAACCTGAAGTACGCGCTCGGCGTGCTCGACGGCGGCGAGTACGCCGACAGCGAGAACGAGGGTGAGGGAGTCGGCGGCTATCGATCAGCCCGCCGAGGACCCGTGCCATCGTCGTTCGCCGGTCCGGACGACGAGGCGCAGGTGCAGCACATTGCCGCGCTCATCACCTCCTGGATCGACGAGGGTGTCGAACCTGCTGCCATCGCCGTGCTCGCGCGTACGAACGATCGGGCGGCTTCGGCGCGAGATGGGCTCAACCGACACGGCATCGCGCTCAACCACATCAAATCGGCGCAGCGCGACGGCGACAAGCCGGTCGCGCTGACCATGCACACCGCCAAGGGGATGGAGTTCAATCGCGTCGTGCTGTTCGACGTGTCCGACGGGGTGATGCCTGCTGCCCAGGTGCTGCAGAAGCTGCCACCCGAGGAGCACGAGGACGCGCTGCTCCGCGAACGCTCGCTGCTCTACGTGGCCGCGAGCCGCGCGCGCGACGTGCTCGTGGTCACGTGGAAGGGCGAGCCGTCGCCATTGCTTCGACGTTCACCCGATCAGTTCGCCCCGACCGATTCGGCTGCAGCGAGCTCGGCGTCGTAGCGGTCGATCTCACTCAAGAACCATGTGAGTACATCAGCAATCGAGTCGCGCGTTGCCGCGTACTCGAGCGATGCGAGCGGCGCTGAGGGGTAACGGAGCGTGGAGATGTCCTCGGTCAGGTCTGCGACCCGAGACGCATTGAGTCGCGACTTGTACTCTTCGCGGAGTTCCGGCTCGTCGAACGGCGGCCGATGTTCGAGCGTGGCGAACGGGAACTCGATCGAGCCGCTCGCATACAAGATGATCGGCTTGATCGGCTTCGGCCGCGCACCCGACGCCGGAGCGATGAGGTGACAGGAGTTGCCATCGGCGTTGTACTCGATGCGACCGCCGAGCGACTCCCACGAATCGAGGAGGGCATTCACCCCGCTGGAGGTCGACGGAGTGAGCTCCAAAGCAACCACTTCGAGGAACGCATTCCGGGTTTCGGATTCGTCCTCGCGTGGTTCGACATCCGATCGGATGACCAGTCCGATCGCCTCTGCGAGTTCGGTGACCGACATCCGCTGGCTCTGGGACGCTCGTAATTCGGCGTCGAACTCGATGCCCTCCGATCGAAGCAACTCGACCGGGTCGATGCCGGCATTCGGGCTCTCCGCTGCCCACACGAAGTTGGGTGCGACCGAACCGAAGCGCTTCAGCACGCGATAGGCGTTCGGCACGACGGTGCTCGAGAGGTGGTGCCCGAGTGGCACAGGATGGGTTCCCGCCACCGCTGCGACGTCGCCATAGCTCGCCCAGCGACCAGCGGGAATCGCATCGATCGCGTCGAGAGCGACCTTCCAGGTCACGCCGGCGTCGCTTACATCAGTGTCGTCGAGCGGTGCCATCCAATTCTCGGAGATCCGCTTCGAGATGACCGCTCCCCGCTCGAGGATCTCCGCGCGGCCCCATCGCTCGTGTGTTGCGATCTCAGCATTCATTCGGATGCCGGATGCGGTGAGAAGCTCGCGCTTCTGCGCGAATGGGTTGTTGCTCAGCTCGGAGTTGTACCCGGTGAGGGTGAGATTCGCCAAGGTATGGAGGTATTCCTCTTGCACCTCGTCGGCGGATTCGAAGTCGCCGAGATCCCCTTCCAGCGACTCCCGCCAAGGAGCGCTGATCGTCTGAGGCATGACGTGCTCGATCGTCAGATTCTCGAGCTCGACCTGTTCCTTTCCAACAAGTTGCCGGTCGCCGAACTGGAGCGGCGTCGCCTGCTCGAGCCACGAGAGAAGGGTCTTCCGTTGGCTCGATCGCCCCTGGTAGTAGAAGGGCTTGGTGACCACCGCATCAGCGATCTGGGCATCTGTCGCGAAGAACTTCCGACCGCGTGAAAGGTAGCCGTGAAGCGACGCCACCGCGTCTTCTTCGCCGACTTCACCCGGCGCGCCGTAGAGAATGCGGGAGATGCCATTGGTCGAAGCTCCCACCACCAAGCGCCGCACCATGAACGACTCGATGAGATGCAGAGCGGAGGTCAGCCCGTCGTTGTCGAGTCGTCCCTCTGCCCGCAGCCGGAGCAGATGCAGCATCAGTGGTTCCGCAGCGGCGAGGCGCCACTGGCTGCCCCGCTGCAGGTGCTTTCGAACCTGTGCGCTCGACTCTCCTTCTGGCTTTCGGATGAGGCTGAACAGCTTCGCGAGATCGCTGAAACGCCGAACCTCGGCGACGATCTGGTCGTCGTCGAGGTCGCGCAAGCGTTCGACCTGAAGGGTGTAGATGTCGCCCTGCTTTGCGAGCGGGTTCCGCCAGATCAAATCGATCCAGAACAAGGTCTCGAGGTCGGACGGCGACAGTGTTCGCTGCATCGGCAGCCACCAACTGTCGTAGATCTCCTCGCCCCGGCCACCGAGGCGCATGAACAGGTAGTTGCGAAGCAGATCGCCCTGCGTCAGCTTCAACCCGGTGTTGTTCAGGGACTCGAAGATCCGATAGACGTTGTCATCGCCCTTCGCGGTGATCGAGACGAAGACGAGACCGTTCAGCACCGCGGATTCGATGCGATCGATATCGTGAGGGTCGTCAGGGGTATCCGCCTGGTGAATGCGCGTTCTGAAGAACCGGTACGCCTCGAGGATTCCGGACTGCGGAGCGCCGTCGACATTTCGGCTGATGATCGAGCGGTATGCATCTCGATCGGCTTGCGTGGGCAGGAGCTTGAGGCGGGCATCGCCGCGCTTGAACCGGTCGACCAGATACGACTCCTCGAGTCGCGCCATCTTCTCGGGATGGTCCGGTTCCACCTCGTCGTAGTGGTCGCGCAGCGCGCAGATCAGGAGTGTGAGCGTCGTTAGACGCTGCTGGCCATCGACGACGAGGAACTCGCTGCCGCTCGGTCCGACCTGCCCGAGAGAGAGCACGAGAGAGCCGGTGAAATGCGTGGCGTGCGGTGCGTCGACGCGATGCTCGGCGAGCTCGACGATGTCGTTCCACAGGCGATCCAACTGCTTCGTCGTCCAGGAGTAGGGCCGCTGATACAGCGGAACTCGGTACTGCTTCGAACCTTCGAGCACCTGTTGGAGGCGAGTCTCCTGCACGTCCATGTGTCTGCGTGTCCTTCAGTCGATGGCTGGAACTCTGTCAGCGTACCTGTGGTGTTGGTAGCGAAAGCCCTGCGGATGGGGCCTGGCGGTGTCCGAGGAGTGGCGGTCGAAGCAATCAGCTTGATCCGACCGCCACACCGAATCACAGCGTCGCGGACGCCTCGAACACCGCACCTGCCGGCACTCCGTCGAGGTTCCACAGCGACGACTCGAACTGCGCCGTGCCGCCTGCGGGCAGGCGGTCGATGAACGTGTAGTCGCTGCCGACGATCGTGCCCGCGGCATCCCGTGCGATGACCGAGACTTTCACGAGTTCCTGGTCCTTGCTGAACGCGGAGGTCACCTTGCCGCTCACGGTGAGCCAACCGAACTCCTCTGCGGTCGCGATGTCCGACACCGAGAACGAGCCCGTCTCAGCGGCGGGCGACGAGGTCGCGGCCGCAGCGGTCGGACCGCGCACGTCGAGCTTCGCGATCGTGCCGGAGCCGACAGAGATGAAGTCGCCTACAACCACGGTGCGTCCTTGCAGAATCGTCGTGTACTCGTTCCCCGAGTCGAGGATCACGCCATTCGCGTCGACCGCTTCGATCGTGATCGCCGCCGACGGGAAGACGTGATCGGCGTTCGGGTTGTCGAGCACCACGGCGTACCACCACATGTCGGACTCCACCTCCTTGCCGAAGGCCGACTCCACCACAGCGGGATCCTCGATGGTCGGCGCGGCCGGCTCCGCCGGCGCATCCGCGTCCTTGTCAGTTTCCGCGGCCGGTGCCGAATCGGCGGCCGGTGCGGATGCCCCTGCGTCGTCGGCGCGACCCGCAGCGTTGACGACGTTGATGATGAGCGAGAGCACGAGCACGACGCCCGTGATGATCCACGCGAGTTTGCGGTGCTTGGCGTAGCCGTCGAGGTTGCGGCCCTGCCGGTCGCGCTGCGCGCCCGCGAGCACGAGAATCAGATCGACGAGCACCCAGATGCCGAGTCCGCCGAGCGTCAGCAGCTTCGCGATGCCGGTGCCGATCTTGCCGAGGTAGAACCGGTCGACACCGAAGAAGCCGAGGAACAGAGCGAAGAGCCAGGTTGCGATGAACGACTTCGGCGAGGCTTCGCTGGAAGCATCTGCGGGGCCGTACACGGCTGCGTCTGCCAGGTCCATGGCGATCGGGGCGGTAGCCGTGGCCGCCGCCGCTCCGGGGGCCGTGTGATCGGTCCAGGCCTGTCCGTCCCAGTAGCGCTGGCCGCCGGTGCCGTCGTCGTACCAGCCCGCGGGGACGTTCTTACCGAGGTCGTTCATGATGTTCTGCTTTCGCTGTGGGTGTCAGACGCGTCGAAGGAAGTCCGCATCGCCGTCGAGTCGACAGCTGACCGACGCTACAGAGAACGGGCGACGCGAGTTGGCGCTCGGTGCTGGATCAACCAGCGCGACCGACATGGAATCTCGTGCTGATCGGCTTCTCCGAATACGGGCCCCCACTACGGGGCACACGGGTCGGCGGCCGGCGGCTCGAGTCGCAGCGGTTCATCAACGGGACGCGCCTCTACGCCGGTGTGGCCCGAATGTCGGCGGCCCCGTCTAGCGTCGGAATCTTCGGCCCACGGCTGGAGTCAGCTAGGGGCACGACCATGGTTTCGGACTCTTACCGCGCAGCGCTTGCGGCGAGGCATCTCGGCATCGATGATCCGGCGGAGCAGGCCATCGAGCGAGCGCGGTTCTTCGCGAACGTCAACGATCTCGAACTGCGGCTCGCCATCATCGACGATCGCTTCGAACGTCTCGCGAGCCGCAGCGACGAGCACTATCAGGACTGGCGACGCGACACCGTCACGAAGGCGCGCGACCTCGCGATCCGGGCGCGCTCCCTCGAGGACGCCGGCCGGCTTGAGGCGCATCATCGGCGTCGTGTCGCGGCGGTGCTCGTCACGATCCGCGCGCGAGTCGTGGCGCTCGACGAACGGCGGAGCAGGCTGCTCGATCGCCGGTCGAAGAGAGACAGGTCAGGTTCACGGCCGACATGACCCGGTCTTGCGCCGTCAGCCTGTCGAACTGGATACGCTCCAGATCACCGCATCGGAATCCTGAGCATCGACGAAAGAGATCCCTTGAGTGAATTCCAGCTGAGCCGGGTGGAGCGCCCGCGGCTCGATTCCGTGAATCACGACGTGCTCGCTGCCCAGGTCGGAGGCCAGTGGGATTGGTGCTGGGCGAATGCTCTCCCGTACCGTGCTCTCGTCGCGCCCGCCGCCGGGGCTCCGATGCCTGCTGCGCCCGAACGCGGAGTCGACTTCATGCCGTACCTCGGGTACTGGGCGTCGCTCCAGAGCTTTCTCACCTACTCATTCGGCTGGACACGCCACGACAGAGGGCTGAGGTGGTGGTACGACGCAGGAAAGCCCATGGACGACGCGCGCTTCGGCTTGATCGAAGCTGTTTGGGGTCGAGATGGCAACTTGTTGCCGTATATCGAGTGGTGCCATGACCGCCTTTCGACGTTCGAGCATCAAGCCTTGGCGGAATGGACCGACTACGACGGTGCGGCCGATCAGTTGTCATCTGAGTGGCAGCGCCGATTCGCTGAGGCCCGGGACGAATTCACTTTCGATGGCACGACCCCGCACGGGAAACACTTGGAGGGGGGAAGCCATGTCGAAGGGCCGGCCGGCACTCGCTATGACGCAACGCTCACCGTCTCGGGAGAGCGCACGGCAGTGTACGCGGCCGAGAGCGCCCTCGGTTGGTATCGAGGACTCGTCGAGCTCGGAGCGGGGCTTCCGCTGAAGCCAAACGCGTCCTGGCGCGTGGAAGTTTTCGTTCGTCCGATCGGGTTCCTGGGCACCTATCGGAGATCCCGGTCGACCGGGCTATGGTTCTCGGGCCAGCACCGGTACCACTCAGTCGGCAACTGACCTGTCGTTCATGTTTCTGCCGTAGCCCGCCGCCCGCAGCAGGAGTAATCTCCGCTCATGAAGCACTTCTTCGCTTCGGCACTGCCCCAGGTCATCGCCGACCTGAGCAACGCCGGCGCCGACGCAGAGCAGCTCGCGGCAACGACGGGCAGCAGCCTCAGCACGGCCATCCTGCCGCTCATCGCGCTCGCCGCATCGCTGACCGCGGCGGTCTGCGTCGGCACGCTCATCGTCTCGTGGCTTCGCCCGCCCCCTCCGGGCGATGCATTGGCCGTCGTCGACGCCGAGACCGCGGGCGTGCTGCCGGTCGGGTTCGTGTCGGGGGAGGCCGCGACGCGGTGGCTGCCCGCGACGGTCGTGCTGCTCGCCGTCACCGGGGTGATCGCGATCGAGGATCGCCGCGACATCCGTGAAGCCGCCGATCTGCCCGGGGAACGGGGGCAGGCGAATGACATCCGCCTGGTGTTCGACGGCGACTATCCGCTGGCGCCTCGCGCCGACGTCGAGAACGAAGGCGCCGACGGCACGGTGATCGCGATGCTCGCGCCCGGGCTCGTGGGCGGATCGCGCACGCTCGCGCGCGGCACGAGCGTCGACGTCGACCGGGTCGTGAAGAACAACGGGCACCTGCTCGCGGTCACGCGCGACGGATTCCGCGACGCGGCCGCCTGGTATCGCGAGAAGCGGCCCGGCATGCGATTCCGGGTGACGACGTATGCGGGCCTCGCCGGCGTGGTGCTCGGGTTCATCAGCCTCACCCTGCCCGATGCGCCATCGAGGTCCGTCGCCTGGAGCGCGATCGTGATCGGGGCGGCGGCGGTCGCGGTGCGCGTGTTCCTGCCGCGGGCGATTCCGCTGAACGCGGCCGGCATGCAGTTGCGAGCGCGGGCGAACGAGCTGCGCGCGGCGATCGAGGGGGCGGATGTCCCGTCCGTCGCCGCGGGCGAGAAGCTGCTGCCGTGGGCAGTGCTGTTCGGCGAGACATCCGTGGTTCGCAGCTTTGCGGAAGTCGCAGCGAGGTCGGGCACCGCGCCGAGCTGGTACCGCTCGACGGCGCCGCTCTCGGTTGACCGCCTCGCGTCGTGCCTCGCGATCGTCGCCGCCGAGCTCGTGCAGCCGATCGGCGTGGGCGGCGGGCTGCTGCAGCGCAGTGAGGATTCTCGATTCGGTGTGCCGATGCTCGCCGACACCAAGGGGTGGGGTGGCGGGTATCTCGCCGGTGGTGACGGCACGTTCGGCGACGGAGGAGGCGGCGGGTTCGGCGACTCGGGCGGCGGGTTCGGTGGCGGGAGCGGCTTCGACGGTGGCGGGGGCTTCGACGGCGGCTTCGGTGGCGGCGACGGCGGTGGCGGCGGAAACTGAGTACCCCGCGACATCCGAGCGCACCCACGGAGGCCGCCACCCCGCATCAGGAGTAGCCTGTGCCCCACACGCGCAAAGGGGGTTCGCCGATGCCGTACTTCATCATCGAGCGCAACTACGCCGAAGACGTTCCGGTGCCGCTCGAGGCCGCTGCCGACATCAACCTCATCAACGATGAGGAGGAGGTGCGGTGGCTCTACTCCTTCCTCTCGGTCGACCGGCGCAAGAGCTACTGCCTCTACGAGGCGGCGTCGATGGAGGCTATTCGGGCGGCGGCCGTGCGTGCCGGCATGCCCGCCGACGTCATCACCGAGGTCGACGGCCGCATGATGCCGACGGGCAACCTCGCCGCCGTCAGCTAGTCACCTCACCCCGAGCCGGCGGTTGAGTCGTCTCTCGCGGCCGCTGAGCCGGCCCTTTACCCCTTCGTCGCAATGACTGCCTTGTTGCCGTCTTGGTCGGCGATCACCGTGAGCGATGGCGAGTCGCTGTCGTCGACGATGGTTCCGCCAGCGGCAAGGGCGGCGGCGACGCGTGGCTCGACCGCCTCGGGCGCCACGTAGACCTCGAGGTGGAATCGCTGCCGCGGGGCCTCGTGCTGGTCGGCCTCCTCGAACCACAGGTTCGGCACCCGCACCGTGGCATCCCGGATCTCGTCGCCGGGGGTACCGCGGCCCTGGGACTCGGCGCTGCCGGTCAGGAGGGCCGCCCACACCGGGGCGATGGTCGCCGAGCGCGCCGTGTCGAGGCCGAGCTCGATCTCGCTGACCGAGGCCGGATCGGCGTCGAGCCCGTGGTCGGCAGCTATCGACGTGATGCGGCGCGCGAGGTCGACATCCTGCTGGGTCACCCATTCGACGACGTACTCAGTGCCGTCGTCGTCGCGGTAGATGGCGTCGTCGCTGACCAGTTCGAGGTCGATGTACCCGGTGCCGATCGAGACGCGCGGGTGGTGGCCGAGCGCGTCGCCCGCCTCGCCCACGGCGACGACGAACCGTGCGCCGGCGCCGAAATCATCGATCAGGTACCGCGCATGGAGCCCCTGGGCGAGCTTGCGCCAGTCGGTCAGGTGGGCCGCGGCGATCTGGTCGCCCATCAGCATGTCCATAGTCGCGGAGTGTAGCCCTGCGGCGCCGCGGCGGCATCAGGGAATCCGCTTCGAGGTCGTTCCACATGTCGTTCGCGAGGAGGAAGGTGCCGATACCTGCGGAGGATGGTCGAGCGGCGCTGGCCGGGTCAGCCTGAAGGCATGGACACATCGACAAGCACTCGCACGAACATCACGCACACCCCGACCATCCGGTTCTTCCGCTCCCGCCGTCTGCTGGGCGGCATCGGGAGCCTCGCCCTGATCGGCCTGGGCGCGGCTCATACGATCACCAACGCCGGCGGCTTCGTGGCCGACCCGGATGCCTCGTGGCCGCTGTTCCTGGTCTTCGGGGTGGGCGTCAGCCTCGTGCTCTGGGTGATCGCCGTCATCGCGTGGCGCTTCTCGCGCCGCGGCGTCGGACGCGTCATGCGCGTGATCGTCGCGGTCGTGGGCGCGCTCCTCTGCCTGATGGCCGTCAACGTGCTGCGCGTGCACCCCGAGATCGTCCTCTCGCCGGCTGGACCAGGACTGTGGTCGCTCATCGGCGGCCCGGCGCTTCTGGCGGCGGCACTGCTGCCGGTGCGGACGAGGTAGACCCGTGGAGCACAGCTCACCCGCGGATCGGAACGGCGGAGACACGTCAAGGCGGAACTTCCGGGCGCTCCGGTCCGTGCCGTGGTGGATCGCGACCGCGTGGTCCGTCGGCTATCTTCTGGCGGGCACCGCATGGGGTCTCGGGGCATCGGGATACCCGTTCTCCGGCGGCGGGGCCGGTCCGCGAGCCTCCGTGATGGATCCCGTGCCGACCCAGGTCGGCGGCTGGATCCTCGCCGGGGCGGCCGCGCTCGCCGGGGTGCTGGTCGTGCTGCTCGCGCGTCGTCCCGCTGCTCGCGCTCCGGCCGCCGTCGCGGTGCTCGTCGGGGTGACATTGGCCGTCGTGCTCACGGATTTCCGGGTGCTGGTGTTCGCCGCCTACTTGCCGGTGATGGCCGTTGCGGCCCTCCTCGGTCACGTCGACCCGCATATCATGGCGACAATGCTCATCTGGCCGAACATCAACCAAATGGTTCTGATGGTCGCCGGTGCCAGCGTGGCCTCCCTCGGCATTCGCGGTCTGATGGCACGGAATCGCGCAGGCGAGACGAAGACGGATGACGCTGCGCCCGGGCTGCGGGCCGCGACCGCGCTTCGGGTTGGCCGCTGGGCGACCGGCGTGGCCGTCGTCGTTCCCGTCGGGTACGCGATCACGCGAATCGGATGGTTCGCCGGCGTGCCGATCGGCATCAGCCCGAGCTTCATGCAGCGGCTCGTCGATGCCCACGCAGCGCCCATCGGCGCCGGGCTGGGCGGCGTCGCACTCCTCGGAGCCGTGCTGACCCTCGGCCTCGTCCGCCCCTGGGGCGAAATCTGGCCGCGCTGGGTGCCGTTCCTGCGCGGGCGGGCGATTCCACCACGGCTTCCCGCGGCCCTCGCGATCGCCATCTCGTTGCCGATCATGTCGGCCGGCCTGATGTACGTGCGGAAGCAACTCGCGGGCGAGGAGTTCGGAGCGACCGGGGCGGAGCACGAGCCGGGAGCGTGGGTGCCCGAGATGTTCTTCCCGGTGTGGGGCGCGGCTCTTGCGATCGCAGCGCTCGCCTACCTCCACAGGCGAACGGCCGGTCAGGAGCTGTCGCGTCGATCCACACGCCCACGGGGTCTGGTGAGCGGATGAACTCCATCGTCGACGCAGGGCCCACGACCGACGGGCGGCGGGACGGCCTGTTCAGGCGGAATCCTGCGCTCACCGATCTGATCGTGGCCGCGGCCTACGCGATCCCGCTCGGCCTCGTGTCGCTGCGCCTCTTGCAGCTCTCCGACAGCCCACTCGTGTGGCGGGTGCTCGCCGGCGTCGCGGTCGTCGTGTTGCATGCGGCGACGGCGCTGCGGCGCCGTTGGCCCCGACTCGCGTTCGGCGTTGGCGCGGGAATGGCACTGGTGCTTGCGCTGCTTCCTCCGTTGCAGGATGCCGCGGGGAACGCGTTCCCGGCGTTCGCGTTGCCGAGCATCCTCGTCTTCGGCGTGCTCGTGTTCACGGCGGCGCGCGTGCTCGGTGCACGCGACAGCTGGGTCTGTCTGGCTGTCGCGCTCGCCGTCGCCGCCGTCGTCGTGGTTCGGCTCTGGAACCCGCAGGTCTGGGGCAGGCCGTCCGACGAGGGCGAGCTCATCATCTGGCGCGCGGCGCTGACGCTCGGCATCACGGCGACGATTCTCTGCCTGTGGGCGCTGGGCCGGCTCGCCAGAGTTCGAGACTCCTATTTCGCCGAGCTGAGGGAGAAGGCGGAACGGGCCGATGCCGACCGGGCGCGTGAACGGGCGGAGGCGGCTCGCGCCGAACGGGATCGCATCAGCCGCGAACTCCACGACATCGTCTCCCACTCCTTGGCCGTCATGGTGAGCCAGGCCGAAGGCGGCCGACTCTCCGATCCGACCGCGCCGACGGCCGCGACGTTCGCCACGATCTCGAGGATCGGCCGCGAATCCCTGCGGGACATGCGCGGACTGCTGGGCGTGCTGAGGTCGGATGTCGGAACCGAGCGAGCGCCCCAACCGGGCTTGGCGGATCTGCCGGCACTGGTGGACCAGGTGCGCGCAGCGGGCGTGGAGCTCGTCGACGAGGCATCCGGTGACCAGCGTCGGCTTCGCCCCGCAGCCGACCTCGCCGCCTATCGTGTCGTGCAGGAAGCACTGACCAACGTGCTCAAGCACGCAGGCCCCGCACCGGAGGCCGGCCTCAGCCTCGACTGGCATGCCGACCGGCTCGTCATCCGCGTGCACGACACCGGCGCGGGCCCCGACGTCGACGTCGATGCCGACAGTGCCGGGCTGGACGGCATGCGGGAGCGACTGCAGATCATCGGCGGTTCGCTCGAGACCCATGGGCGCGCGGGCGAGGGGTTCACGCTCACCGCAACCATCCCCTACGACGACGGGAGTCTGCCATGATCCGCTTGCTGATCGTCGACGATCAAGAACTCCTGCGACAGGGCCTCGCGATGGTGGCTCGGTCCCAACCCGACATGGACGTCGTCGCAGAAGCCGGCCATGGCGGCGAGGCGCTCCAGGTTCTCGAGACCGAGCAGATCGATGTCGTCGTGATGGATGTGCGCATGCCGGTCATGGACGGCATCGTGGCCACGCGCGAGATCCAGAAGCTGGTCGACGCTCCGAAGGTGCTCGTGCTCACGACCTTCGACCTCGACGAGTACGCGTTCGATGCACTCCGTGCGGGAGCGAGCGGCTTCATCCTGAAGGATGCACCCGGCGAGGAGATCATCGCCGCGATCCGGCACGTCCACCACGGCGACGCCGTCATCGCTCCGGCGACCACCCGTCGCCTCATCGACCATCTCACCGCTCCGACGGGAGACCCCGACGCCGTCTTGCGAAAGCTCACCGACCGGGAGCGAGACGTCTTCCTCGGCCTCGCACGCGGCGACTCGAACACCGAGATCGGGGCGCGGCTGTTCCTCTCCGAGACCACGGTGAAGACCCATGTCGGGCGCATCCTGAGCAAGCTCGGCCTCCGAGACCGGATCCAGGCCGTGGTGCTGGCCTACGAGACCGGGGTCGTCGCTCGCGGCACCCGGCATTCGCCCGACACGCCCTAGGCGCCCTCGCCCACCAACCCGTGTTCGCGCGCGAACATCGCCGCCTGCGTGCGGTTGACCGCCCCGATCTTCGTCAGGATGTTGCGCACATGGTTCGCCGCCGTGTGCTCGCTGATCACGAGCGCCGCGGCGATGTCGCGATTGCTGCGCCCCTCGGCGATCAGCCCGATGACCTCGCGTTCGCGCGCGGTCAGCCCGTGCACCGACCGAGCGGATGCCTCGCCCCCCGTGTCGAGCGACCGCAGCACCTTCACCAGCCCGGCGGGCTCGGCGATCGCGCGTGCCCGAGTGGCGAGTGCGCTCGCCGCGGGCGATCGGGGGTCGGCCCGGCGCAGGTGCGCCGCATGGGCGGCGAGGGCCCGGGCGGCATGCAGGCCGGCGTCACTGCGTTCAGCGAGGTCGACGGCGGCGGCGAAGCGTTCGCCGGGCGCACCGAACCCGCAGAGCGACTCGATCTCGCCGAGGTAGCAGTCGGCGGCGCCGAACGGCGCGATGAACAGCCCCGACATGAGGTTCAGCCCGGCGTACTCCTCGAGCCAGGGGTGCAGCACCGCGGCGGTGTCGGCGTCGCCGAGCCAGAGCGCGGCCTCGGTCATGAAGACGAGCCGGGCCGGCCAGTCGCTCGAGATGCTCGGCTCGGCCTCGGTGCGTTCGAGCACCCAGGCGAGCGCGCGGCGCGCGGGGCGCTCGAGTTCGAGCTCGGTGTAGAGAGCGAGCAGCCCCGGCGCCCATCGCTCGGTGGGCGACTCCTCGCCGCTGATGAGCGGCCGCACGGCCTCGAGAAGCCCCGCCTCCCGGCGCACCATGTACGTCTGCAGGGCGCTCGCCCCCGACGTCGCGTCGTCGCGGAAGACGCCCTCGCGCTGTTGCGCGCGCCGGCAGGCGGCCGCGGCCTCGTCGAGGTCGCCGGCGACGAGCTCCCGGGTGAATCGCACGCACTCGACCCAGTAGTTCCAGTGCCGCTCCCAGTTGCGTCGCATCTCGTCGAGGTGGCGCTCCGACTCGTCGAGGCCGACGCGATCGCCCACGAGGTACGAGTACGCCGCCCGGTACATCGACGCGGCGCCGAGCCAGTCGTTCACCCTCGAATTGGTGAGCCCCACAAGTTCGGTCGCGCGGTCGAGGCGCCCGGCGACACCGCGGGGGCGCAGTGTCAGCGTCACCGACGTGCGCAGCGTCGCCGCGAGCAGGTGCGGGTCGCCGCGCGCACGGGCGAGCTCGACCGCGCGAGCGGCGATCTGCTCGGCCTCGTCGACGGCGCCGGTGAACGCCATCGCCCGCGCGAGCGAGCCGAGCGCCTCGATGCAGAGCGGGTCGTCGTCATCGGTCGGCACCGCCGCGAGGGCCGCCGTGAGCATGTCACGAGCGCGGAACCCGGGCAGCCCCGGCCGCCACGAGGCATCCTCGTAGCCGATCGCGGCACGCAGGCGCTGCCGGGCGTTGCCCACCTCGCTCGCCCGCTCGAAGGTGGCGCGCGCCCGCGCGGTGTCGGCCGCGAGGTCCCAGCTCTCCGCGGCGCGCAGCAGCAGCTCGGCGCGTTCCTCGGTGTCGGGCGTGATCTCGGCGGCGCGCACGAACAGGGAGCCGGCGTCGTCGTGGGCGACGCGGCCCTCGGCGAGCTCGGCGGCACGGGCGAGGTACGTCACGGCCCGATCGCCGAAGCCGAGGGCGCGCGCCGCGGCGTAGTGGTGGGCGAGCCGCTGCACGAGTCGCGGAGCTGCCGGGAAATCGGCCTCGAGCGTCTGCGCGATGCGCGCGTGGGTGCGCAGCACCTCGGTCGCGGGAATCACGTCGATGATCGCCTGCCGCGCGATCGCGTGCGTGAACCGGTAGTGGTCGCCGGCCCGCCGCGGTGGCTCGATGAGGCCGCCGCGCACCGCGGCATCCATCGCCCCCAGCGTGACCTCGACGGATGCCTCGCTGATGCCGAGCACTTCGGCGAGGTCGACCTCCTGGCCGAGCACGGCGGCGAGCACGAGCACCGACCGCTGCGTCTCGTCGAGCAGGGCGATGCGCGACCGCGCCATGTCGCTCACCGTGTCGGGCAGCTCGATCACGCGCTCGCCCCCGCGCTGCTCCGCCTCGACCACCGGCCGCCACATCGCCCGCAGCAGGAACGGGTTGCCGCCCGTGAGCTCGCGCAGCACCTCTGCCGAGTCGAGGGCGCGCTCACGCGAGAGCCCGGCACGGATCACGACGTAGTCGGCGATCTGGTCGAGCGTGAAGGGCGAGAGGTCGATGCGCTGCACGCCGGTCAGCCGTGCGAGCGGTGCGAGCGAATCGGCGAGCGGCTCCGAGCGATCGGGCGGGGAGTTGCGGAACGCGCCCACGATGAGCACCCGGCGATCGGTCGTACCCTCGACGACCCGGCTGAGCAGTCGCATGGCCGCAGGCCCCGCCCAATGCAGGTCGTCGAGGGCGAGCACCACCGGTCGGCGCTCGGCGGCCGCACGCAGCACGTCCACGACCGCGGCGTACACGCGCTCCTGCCCGGTCGAGCGGTCCGCGGCATCCTGATCGGTCTGCTCGAGCACGCGTTCGAGCAGCTCGGCCGATTCGAGGGCGGATGCCGCTGCGGCATCCGCTCGGTAGGCGGGCAGCACTGCGCGCAACGGCTCGCCGAACGGTTCGAACGGGGCGCCGATCTCTTGGATGCAGGAGCCGGTGAGCACGGCGGCGCCGCCCGCGCTGAGCCGGGTGCACACCTCGCTCACGAGCCGCGACTTGCCCGAGCCCGCGTCGCCGCTGACGAAGACCGCCCGCCCGGCGCCGGCGGTCGCGTCGGCCCACGCGGCATCGAGCGCCGCGACCTCGTCGTGTCGCGCGATGAACGGAGGCTGGCCGGAGGTCGTCCAAACCGCCGGCAGCGCCGGGGCGGACCAATCCCGCATGCCCATCACGATAGTCCGCGGCCGTGCCGGCGGCGATGACCCGAATTGACTACGCCGAGGCCTGCGCGAAGATGGGCTGCCCGCGTCATGTAGCGCTGCCGCGACCTTCCTACCGTGAGTCCCAGCGGTGCTCCTCCAGGAGCCCGCACCAGGGAAGGAACGGATCATGAACGCACGCGCGTTCCTCATCATCCCGGCCGTGGCGGGCCTCGCCGTGCTCGCAGGCTGCGGGCTCACCGAGAGCGGCGCCGCCGGGGCGGGCACCGGCGCCGTCAAGGTGCAGATGCCGTCGACCGAGGTGTGCCATCTGCCCGCGTACATCCGCAAGCACGTCCCCGAGGGCGTCTGCACCAGTGCCCCGGTCGTCGACGACGACCTGTCGCCGCTGACCGGCGAATGAGATCAGCCGACGGAGTGCCGGGTGTCGCGCGGCGCGTAGCGCGCCAGCGTGATGCCCGTGCCCGTCGGGCTCACTGACTACCGGTGCAGGTGCACGGGCTCTCCCGTGACGCCACTGATGTCCTTCTCCGTCGTGTGCATCAGTCGTTCGGCGAGGTTCGCAATGCGCGCGACACTGCGAGCTCGTCGCCGATCTCGGGCACGCTCGGATCGTGCGGATTGCGCTGCGCCTGGCCGGCGCCGGTCACTTCGTGACCCGCGGGCGTGCGCAGGCTGGCGTATGCCATCGTCGTGTCTTCTTGTTCGTCGATGTCGACGGTGATGTTCCACTGCGTCGCAGACATGGAACTCACCACCTTCCGGTCTGGTTCCATCTTCAGGGTACCGACCTTCCGCATGGGCGGCGAGGGCTCAGTCGGCGGGCGCGTACCGCGCCAGCGTGATGCCAGTGCCTGTCGTCAGGCTGCTCAGGAGCGTCAGCTTCTGATGCACCCCCTCGAACATGCGCTGCCCGCTGCCGAGCAGCACGGGGTGGATGATCAGCACGTATTCGTCGATGAGCCCGACCTTCGCGAGCGCGCGCACGAGCTCGCCGCTGCCGAGGATCGAGAGGTCACCGCCATCCGTCGCCTTCAGCTCGGCGACCGTCTGCGCGGCGTCGCCCGCGACGACCGTGGAGTGCTGCCAATCGAGTTCGAGTGACGGATGTCGCGTGACGACGTACTTCTCGGTGCGGTTGAGGTGCTCGGTGAACGGGTTGCCGTCGGTCTGGTGCGGCCAGAAGGCGGCCATGTGGTCGTAGGTGCGGTGGCCGAAGAGCATCGCGCCGGTCTTGGCCATGCCCTTGCCCATCTCGGCGCCGAGCTCGGGGTCGGCGGTCGCACCGAGCGCCCAGCCGCCCAGGGTGAAGCCGCCGCGGGTGTCCTCGTCGGGCGACATCGGCGCCTGCATCACGCCGTCGAGCGAGACGTTGTTGGTCACGGTGATGCTGCGCATGTCGGTCTCAGGCCCTCAATCCGGTGGGATGTTCTGGTTGAGCTTGAAGAGGTTGCCAGGGTCGTACGTGCGCTTGAGAGCCTTGAGCCGGTCGTACTTCTCCGGTCCATAGGCCTGGCGGATACGCTCCTCGCCCTCCTCCATGAGGAAGTTCACGTAGACGCTCGTGTGGAACGGCTCGAGCGCCGACCAGAAGTCGCGCACCCATTCGCGTTCGGCATCGAAGCCCTCGGATGTCGCGGTCGCCGCGTTGATGTTGAAGGTGTGCCCGACGCTGCGCCCGTTGAACGCGGTCTCGTGCTCGCCGACCCTGGCGACCGCGCCGCCCATCTGCCAGATGGGGAAGCTCGTGAGCGGCGACTGGATGCGCCGCGTGTGCTCGACCGTGATGTCGATGACCTCGTCGCTCAGCTCGGCGACGTCGCAGGAGCGGAAGTAGTACCAGCGGCCGGGTGGGAAAGACGGATCGAACATCGCCTGGTGCTCGAGGAAGGGCTTCGGTTCGCACAGGTCGAGCACCGGCGTGCCGAATCGCTTCATCGGGCGCACGACTCGCTCGCCCTCTTCGATGGGCCCCGTGTAGCAGCAGACCACGCCGACGATGAGCTTGCCGTGCAGTTCGGGCGGAACGTAGGGGAGTGGCGGCGCCTTGCGGTGCAGCACGATCGTCATCAGCTCGTCGGGGGCGTCGGCGATCCAATCGCGATAGAAGCGCAGCACCTGCGGCGACTGCTCGATCGGCCAGAAGATGGGGCCCGCGACCACGGTCGGGCCGACCTCGCACAGGTTGAAGTCGAATGCCGTGACGATGCCGAAGTTGCCGCCACCACCGCGCACGCCCCAGAAGAGGTCGGCGTTTTCGGCGTCGCTCGCGATGACGCGCTCGCCCGCGGCGGTGGTGAGCTCCACCGACGAGAGCTGGTCGATGCTCAGGCCGTGCTTGCGCATGATCCATCCGATGCCGCCGCCGAGCGTCAGGCCGGCCACGCCCGTGTGCGTGACGATGCCGCTCGGCACCGCGAGCCCCGAGGGCTGCGTGGCCTGATCGACGTCGCCGAGCAGTGCGCCCGCCTGCACGTGCACCGTGCGCGCCTCGGGATCGACGGTGACCGCCCGCATCGGTGCGAGGTCGATCACGATGCCGTCGTCGCACACCGAGAGCCCGGGAAAGCTGTGGCCGCCCCCGCGAACCGCCACGGGCAGCCCCGTGCGGCGGGCGAACAGCAGCGACGCACCGATGTCGTCGGCTCCGGCGCATCGCGCGATCACGGCGGGACGACGATCGATCGATCCGTTCCAGACCCTGCGGTGCTCGTCGTAAGTGCCGTCGTGCGGCCGCACGAGTTCGCCAGCGAACCCCGATGCCAGCTCGCTGAACGCGGCTGCATCGACCGCCACGGTCATGCGGCCAAGCTACTCCTCGGGTCTCGTGCCCGCCAGCAGGAAGCGAGGCCGGCTGGGACCTGGCACGCCGCCACGAGACATCCGCTCGACGGTCGCGATATCGTCGTCTCGCCAATCATCAGAAGGAGCCCTACGCCATGCCCGAACTCATCCTCTCCGGCAACGAACAGCAGACCGTGCCCGTCGTGATCTCGATCGCACAGGGCCTCGGCTACGAGGCCACGCAGCCGTCGCAGTCGAGCATCAAGCTCGAGCGCGGCAACCTGTCGAAGACCCTGCTGCTCGGGGCGATGGCGGGCAAGAACTTCCACATCTCGTTCACGTTCGACATCGGCGTCGACCAGCACGGCAACACCTGGCTGCGCTTCGACCAGGATGGCGCGCTCGGCGCGGTCAAGGGCGGCGCGATCGGCTACGCGAAGAGCAAGAACGCCTACGGCGAGTTCATCAACGCGATGCGCGCGGAGACGATGCAGCGCGGGCTGCTGCTCGGCGAGCGGTAGCGCGCCGACGTCCCTGAGGCCTCAGGAGTCCGTGAGGCCTCAGGCGTGCGTCTCTGCTGCGTCCTCGTGGCGAGCGCTGCGCAGCGGAGACACCGCGACGACGAGGGCGGCGACGGTGAAGATGATCGCTGCGACCCCGAAGGTCGACTGGTAGCCCAGGAGCGTCGCGAGGAGCCCCGTCAGCAATGCGCCGAGGAAGAAGACGACGCGGTTGACCGTGCGGATGGTCGAGTTCATGCGGCCCTGAATCGCGTCGGGCGCCACGGCCTGTCGGTAGCCGGTGTCGTTCGCATCCTCGATGCCCGTCGAGAGGCCGAACACGAACTGCGCAGCCGAGACGACGGGCATGAGCACCCCGAGGTCGGTCGAGGCGTCGATCGGCAGCACCGCCAACGCGAGCCACGGCACGATGGCGAGCGCGCGGCCCAAGAGGATCGCCCGCCCTGCACCGAGCCGCATACCGATGCGAGGCGCGAAGAGGGCGCCGAGAAAGCCGCCGACTCCGCCGAAGGCGAGTGCGACGCCGAACGCCCCGGGCGCGAGGTCCAACTCCCGAAGGACGAACACGGCGAACACGGTCGACACGATGCTGTTCGCGAGGAACCAGATGTGGATCGAGAGTGCGAGCGGGCGGAGGGTGCGGTGCCGATAGGTGTAGCGCAGTCCTTCGACGATGTCGTGCCCGATGTGACGGCCTCGCGGGCGGGGCTGCGGCGCTGCCTCCTGCACCGAGATGCGGGACTGGAGCACCGCCGAGACGGCGTTGATCACCGCGTCGAATGCGAACAGGATCGGCGCACCGAGCAGCGTGAACAGGGCGCCGCCCAGCGCGGGCCCGGCCGTTCCGGCGACGGTCTCGCTCTGGCCGAGCCGCGCGTTGGCCATCACGAGTGAGCTTCGCGGAACGAGGTTCGGAAGCAGCGGCTGGGCGGCGGAGTCCGCGAAGAGCGTCAGGACGCCGAGCGTCAGCATGACGCCGGCGAGCGACCAGAAGGTGAGCGCGTCGAGGAGGAGCAGCACGGGGATCGATCCGAGGACGATCGCTCGCCCGACGCTGGTGATGATCAACGTCCGTTGACGCCGCCATCGGTCCATGAGCGCACCGACGATCAGGCCGAGGAAGAGGTACGGCACAACGCCGAGCGCACTCAGGATGCTGATCTCGATCGGTGTGGCGTTCAGCACCGTCACGATCAGCACCTGGAAAGCGACACCTGCGATCGCGCTCCCGAAGGCACGGATCGTCGTGGCGCTCCAGAACAGTGCGAAGGCGGGAACGCGGAGCACCTCGCGCGAGCGAGGCTCGGCATCGGTGCCGGTTCGAGTCACCTCTTCGCGCACCCGCCCAGTGTATGACCAGCCGCGATCGCGCCCCGGACGGCGCAAGGCGGAGCGAGTTCTCCGGATTACTAGGTCATTTGACCCACTTCACGTATGCTCGCTCGCAACCCGGTTGAAATCCGCGCAAAGGAGCGCCCATGCCCACGACCTTGCACCGAGCCGCCGCGGGGTTCGCCCTCGCCACCGCGGCCGCACTCGCCCTCGTTCCGGCGGCCGCAGCAGCGGCCGCGCCTGCGACCACGGAGCCGAGCAGCAGCCGCAGTGCCGCGAAGCCGGCCCCCGCGGCATCCGACGACGGAAGCACCATCACGACCGCCGACGGCCGCGTCTTCATCACCGACGACCAGGGCCGTGCGCTGCAACTGCGCGGCTACAACGCGGCGAAGTACGTGCACGACCGGCTGACGCCCGCCGACATCGAGTCGATGGCCGACCAGGGCTTCAACTTCCTTCGGCTCGTCGTGCAGTGGCAGTACTTCGAGCCCGAGCAGGGCGAGTACGACGAGGCGTACTTCGACTATGTCGACTCGGTGCTCGACGCGGCCGACCGCGAGGGCGTGCACGTCATGCTCGACATGCACCAAGACGTCTACGGGCCCGTGTTCGGCGCCTCCGGCGCGCCCGAGTGGGCCACCCGCACCGACGGGCTGCCGTTCGTCGACGACCCGGCCAACTGGTTCAACAACTACTTCCAGCCCGCGGTCATGCGCGCCTTCACGCACCTCTACGACGATGCCGACCTGCGTGCGGCGCAGCAGCAGCTGTGGGTCCGCGTCGCCGACCGCTTCGAGGGCCACGACAGCCTGCTCGGCTACGACCTGTTCAACGAGCCCTTCGGCGAGTTCTACGAGGACGAGGACTGGGTCACCGCCTCGGCGCGCATCGAGTCGACCAAGATCAGCGACATGTACGACCGGCTGATCGAATCGGTGCGTTCGGTCGACGACGAGTCGTGGATCTTCGTCGAGCCGACCGTGCTCGTCGGCTACGGCGTGCCCACGCAGCTGCGCAGCTTCGACGACCCGAAGGTCGGCTACGCCCCGCACTTCTACAACACGGGTGTCGAAGAGGGCGGCGACTGGACCGGCGACGACTTCGTGGTGAACTACGAGGCCGCGATCTCGGCCTACCCGACCGCGAACGGCATGCCGATGATCGTCGGCGAGTGGGGCGTGCCCAACTCGCGCACGCCGGGCAATGCCGCGCTCGTCGCCGCACAGGTCGCGGCGATGGAGCGCTTCGCGAGCGGCTGGTCGATCTGGTACTACTGCCGCAGCGACGGGGGCGGCTACTGCGCGATGAACGCCACGGGCGGAGCCGCACCCGGCAACGAGCCCGCGTTCGGCCCGTATGCACGCGCGATCGCCGGCACCCCCGGTTCGGAGCACTTCAACGCTGCCAGCGGTGACTACACGGTGAGCTTCACGGCCGGCGCCGGCCCGACCGAGATCTGGGTGCCGACGACGACCTACGCGCAGGCACCCGAGGTGTCGATCACGGGTGGCAAGGCGCACTACAACGCGAAGAAGCAGACCCTGCGCATCACGGCGAAGCCGGGTTCGAAAGTGACACTGACGCTCGAGCGGTGAGGGTGACCGGCGCGCTGGCGCGCTGATGGCTCCCGCGCCCGCCCCAGCAGGGCGGGCGCGGGAGTCGGCGCTACTCCTCGACTCCCGGGTCGCCGCCGTCGAGGCCGCCGTCGGTGGATTCGCTGAGCGGAGCCGCCTCGCCGTCGGGCGTCTTCGTCGGGTCGCTCGGCACTGCCAGCCTCCCGCGATCGGCCTCGGAGCGGGAAGGGGTTGACACCCCGGTGCGGCGCGCGCCCGCGACATCCGTTCTCTTGCTCTGGCTTTGCTCTTGCTCGCGATCGAGCGGGCGTCTCGTGATCAGCTGTCGAGCGGGCGCAGCACGCCCTCGGGATCGCGCACGACGACGCGGGCGCGCCCATCGGGCGCCGCGCCGACGAGCGCCGGCGCCGCTGCGAACACACGCTTCGATCCCTCGCCGACACGGGTCACTTCGGAGAAGTCGAGCACGAGGCATCCGCCGTCGCCGACGAAGGGGGTGAGGCGCGTGAGCACCTCCTCGGCACCGGCGAAGAAGATCTCTCCGCGGAGCACCGCGACGGTGTCGGCGCCTTCGCGCTCGAGCGAGGCGATCGGCGACAGCGGCGCGCCGTGGTGCTGCAGCATGTGCAGGCCGTGCCGCTCCGAGAGCAGCTCGAGCGTCGCGACCCCGCGTGCGCTGTTGCCGCGCGCGTCGAGGCGCGGGCTGAAGGTGCCGATGCCGAACTGGCCGGGTTGCACCGCGGCGATGCCGCCGCCGACCCCGCTCTTCGCGGGCAGCCCTACCCGCACGAGCCAGTCGCCCGACGCGTCGTACATGCCGCAGCTCGTCATGACGGCCATGGTCCACCGGGCGGCGTCTTCACTGATGACGCGCTCGTCGGTCACGGGGTTCACGCCGCCGGTCGCGAGCGTCGCCGCCATGATCGCGAGGTCGCGCGCGTTGACGGTGAGCGAGCACTGGCGGAAGTACGCGGTCGTCGCGACATCCGCCGTCGAACCGAGCGTGCCGGCCGAGCGGGTCAGGTAGGCGAGGGCGCGATTGCGATCGCCGGTGGATGCCTCGGAGGAGAACACGTCTTCGTCGACCGAGAGGTCGCGGCCCGCGAACTTCGCGAGCCCGGCCTGCACGAGGGCGAACTTCTCCTCGGCCGTGTCGCCGCGCATGAGCGAGGTCGTCACGATGGCGCCGGCATTGATCATGGGGTTCAGCGGGCGGCCGGTTGCCGCCTCCAGGCTGATCGCGTTGAACGGCTCGCCGCTCGGTTCGAGGCCGACGTGCCGGATCACCTCGACGAGGCCGAGCGCATCGACCGCGAGCGCGAAGACGAAGGGCTTCGACACCGACTGGATCGTGAACGTCGCGTCGCAGTCGCCGGCCTCGTGCACGACGCCATGGGTGCTCGCGAGCGCGGCGCCGAGCCGGTCTGGATCGACGATCGCGAGTTCGGGGATGTAGCTCGCGACCTCGCCGTCGTTGAGTGGGCGCACGTCGTCGAGCACCGACTCGAGCATGCGTCGAACGGGATCCCGCAATTCCGCGGCCATGGGGTCAGCCTACGAGGCCGAGGCGGCGAGCGGTGGAAATGGAGTTCGATCTCTTGGTCGACTCCTCCTCCACAGGTGTGCGATTACTTGAGTTATTCACAGGCTGACCTGCTCTTTTAGAGCATTCTCGCGTCGGTTGGAATGTCGGTGGGTCGCGGCAGGATTGGGTTGTGAACGGAATCGTCGAGGTGCTCGAAGAGGTGCGGTCGTCGCTCCTGGGCGTCATGGAGTTCGACGATCCCGCCGGGTGGTCCGATGACGAGCTGCTCGCCGCGACGGCCGCGATCGAGGAGGTCGGCCGGGTGGTCGACGCGCGACGGGTCGCCTGCGCGGGCGAGGTCGGCGAGCGTTCCCGGGTCGAGCTGGGCGGTGAGCGGCTGTCGACCCGCCGCGGGTGCCGCTCCGCCGCCGAGCTCCTCGAGCGGGTCACGCAGGTGTCGGGCGCCGAGGCCCGGCGACGCAGTGCGCTCGGCACGGCCACGCGGAGCCGGCGCGGGTTGACCGGTGACCCGATGGAGGCGCGGTTTCCCGAAGTCGCGGCGGCGCTCGCCGACGGAGAACTCGGGGCCGACGCCGCGTGCATGATCGTGCGCGAGCTCGACGGCACCCGGCGCGTCGCCGACCCCGGCGACCTCCGCACGGCCGAGCACGAACTCGTCGCCGCGGCCGTCGCATCGGGCGATGCTGCACCGGTGCGCTGCTCCGCCGACGAGTTGCGGGTGCAGGCACAGGTGTGGGCCGCGTTCCTCGACCAAGACGGGCCAGAGCCCGACGACGAACGAGCGATGCGGCGGCGAGGCTTCCGATTCGGCCGCGCTCGCGACGGGCTCATCCCGGTCGGCGGCGAACTCCTGCCTGAGGTCGCGGCGGCGCTCGGCCGCATGTTCGATGCGCACCTCGCGCCGCGATCGGGCGGTGGTTTCATGACCGCCGACGAGCGCGCCGACCTCGAACGCAACGGCGAGCAGCGCACTGCCGACCAGCAGCGTCACGACGTCGTGGCGGCGATCATCGCCACCGCCGCCCGATCGGGTGAGCATCCGACGATCGGGGGCTCGGCGCCCACCGTGCTCGTGAGCGTTCGAGCCGCCGACCTCGAGGCCGGGCACGGGGTGGCGCATGCCGACGGGGTCGAGATCCCGGTGTCGATGCGCGCGGCCCGGCAGCTGATGTGCACCGGCGGTACGCAGCAGATCACCTTCGACAGTGCCGGCCGCATCATCGGGCTGGGATCGCCCGAGCGTTGCTTCACCCCGCATCAGCGCCGGGCGATCACGCTGCGCGATGGCGGCTGCCTGATCCCGGGGTGCAGCGTGCCGGCCGCGTGGTGCGAGATCCACCACGTCGTTCCCGACGTCGACGGGGGCCCGACCCACACCGACAACGGCGTGCTGCTCTGCTGGTTCCATCACCGCACGATCGAGACGTCGGGGTGGGGCATCCGCATGGCCCGCGGGGTTCCGCAGGTGCGCACGCCCGCGTGGCTCGACCCGGGCGGCGGGTGGCGGCAGGTCACGAAATCACCGACGAGACTGGCCGATCGGGTCGAGCGAAGACCTGCTGCCGTGGCGTGACGTACCGTCGCATCGCGCGGTGCGAGACGAGCCGAGGGCGGTGCCTCAGCGCGAGGGCGGTGCCTCAGCGCGAGGGCGGTGCATCAGCGCGCGAGCGAGACGCCGATGGTTGCGAGCACCCCGAACACCACGCCCCAGAGCACGATCGAGATGATCTGCCAGAGGATCACGGCGTTGCGGTTCGCACCGAACGACACCATCGCGGCCGAGGTGAACTGGCTCGGCAGGATGGCCGGGCCGACGAGGCTCACCCCTGCGACGCCGTACTTGTCGAACGCCCGGCGGACCTTCTCGCGGCGCGGCGACTCGACGCGTTCCTCGCCGGTGCCGTCGGCGACGGCCTTGCCGGCGACGACCCTGCCGCGCACCCCGTGCGCCGTCATCACGAAGATGAGCATCGAGATGATGTTGCCGACCACGGCTGCACCGATCGCGATCGCGGTCGGCAGCCCGATGAGCACCCCGATGACCGAGCCGAAGTAGGAATCGACGAACGGGATCGCGGCGACGATCATCACCCCGAACCACTGGAGGAAGGAGGGGAGGGAAGCGGCGAAGTCCTGCAGGGCGTCGATCACGACGAGTCCTTTCGTAGGGGAGGTTGGTTCGGTTCAATCCTTCGCGGCGCGGTCCCTCGGCGGCAGTGCCGCGGTGTCAGGTCATGCCGTGGGATTCCGCACGCCGGAGCATGACAAATGTCACTGGCCTAGGCTCGAATCCATGCCTGCCGAACCCGCCCGCAGTGTGCAGACGACGTGGCTGTACACGCTCGGGTCGATCGTCTTCTTCTTCGGGTTCCTCGACCTCGTCGTCGCACTGTCGATGCTCGAGGCGTACCTGCGCACCGACGACGTCGTGACCGCCGTGCTCGTCGTGCTGATGCTCGTCGCGTCGGCGATGCAGCTGCGGTACTGCTGGTTCCTGCGCGTCGGGCGCGGCGGCGGCCTGCCGAACCCGTGGTGGACGGCGGCGCTCGTGGCACCCGCCTCGGTCGTCTGGGTGCTCGGCCTCTTCTCCCAGGCCGACGCGCTCGCGGCCGCGGTGCCGCTCTGGGCCGCGGCGAGCCTCATCGCGTGCCTGCTGCCGAAGCCGCAGCGCCGGCTCGTGCTGCTCGTCGGCCTGATCACGGTGATCGCGCACCCGATGCTCGCCACCGCCGTGACCGGCGAGCAGTTCGTCTTCGGACGCACGTCGGACACCTGGATGATCGCCATCTTCGCGGCGATGCTGCCGGTCATGCTGCTCACGAGCATGTGGTGGTGGGAGGTCGTTGTGCAGCTCGACCGGCACCGTCGCACCGCAGCCGAACTCGCTGTGACGCAGGAGCGCCTGCGCTTCGCCAGCGACCTGCACGACATCCAGGGCCACCATCTGCAGGTCATCTCGCTGAAGTCCGAGCTCGCCGAGCGCATGCTCGAGATCGACCCCGCCGCCGCCCGCGAGCTCGTGCACGAGACCCGCCTGATCGCGAAGCAGGCGCTCGAAGAGACGCGCTCGCTCGTCGCCGGCTACCGGCACGTCGCCTTCGACGACGAGCTCGAGAACGCCCGCGAGGTGCTCACCGCGTCGGGTGCCGAGTGCACCCTGCGACTCGGCCCATCGCCCGCCGACGCTCTGGTGCAGAGCGCGCTCGCTTCGGTCGTGCGCGAGGCCACGACCAACATCCTGCGACACAGCGAGGCGACGACAGTGACGATCCAACTGACCACGACGGCTGAGCTCACCGAGCTCGCGATCGTGAACGACGGCATCCAGGTGACGGATGCCTCGGCGCCCGGCCCCGCCGTTGGCGCCGCCGTGTCGCGCGCGCCCGGCTCCGGGCTCGCGGGCCTGCGCGAGCGGCTCGCCGCCGTGGGCGGCACGATCGAGACGGCGACGGACGCCTCGGGCGCCCGCTTCGAGCTTCGGGCCACGGTGCCCGTCGGGGCGCGGGTCGCAGCGTGAGCGGCGGCATCCGTCTGCTCATCGCCGACGACGAGCACCTGATCCGCGGCGCCCTCGTGGCGCTCCTGAACCTCGAGCCCGACATCGAGGTCGTCGCGAGCGCCGACAACGGCGTGACCGCCGTCGAACAGGCGATCGCGACGGTGCCCGACGTGTGCCTGCTCGACCTCGAGATGCCGCACGCCGACGGGCTCGAGGCGGCCGCGCGCATCCTCGCCGCGGTGCCGACGCGCGTCGTGATCGTGACCCGGCATGCGCGCCCCGGCGTGCTGCGGCGGGCACTGGCGTCGAAGGTCTCGGGCTTCGTGCCGAAGTCGACGCCGGCAGAAGACCTCGCCCACGTCATTCGAGACGTCGCCGCCGGTCGCCGTTACATCGACCCCGAGATCGCGGCGACCGCGCTCACGGCGGAGCGCTGCCCGCTCACCGACCGCGAGCTCGATGCGTTGCGGTTCAGCCGTTCGACGACGAGCGTGCAGCAGATCGCCGAACGCCTGCACCTGGCTCAGGGCACCGTGCGCAACTATCTCTCGTCGGCGATGACGAAGCTCGACGCCTCATCGCGGCACGAGGCCGCCGAGAAGGCGTGGCAGCAGGGCTGGATCTGAGGGCTGGCCTCCGGCTGCGCCGGGTCGCCGCTCAGGGCGCCAGGCTCGGCAGGAGCGACGCGATGCTGCGCGCGGCGAAGGCCGCGGCATCCGGCACCTCGCGCTTGCCGTCGTACGCCGCGAGGAACGCGCGGTGGAACGCGACGCCGACGATGAGGCGAGCAGCGGACTCGAGGTCGGCATCGGCGCGGATGCGTCCGGCCGACTGCTCCTCGCCGAGCAGGTGCGCAACGAGCGGCACGACGCCCTCGGGGCCGTAGCCGTGCGCCCGCACTCCTTCGCGATGCTCGGCCAGCAGCTCGGGTGCTCCGAAGATCGATGCCGCCATCGGAAAGGTCTTCGTGTAGAACGAGAGCAGCGCGGTCACGATGCTCGCGAGAGTCTCGGGCAGAGCTGCGCGATCGGATGCCTCGGGCAGCTCGATGCGCGGCATCCGCTCGGTGAGGACCGCCAGGAAGAGCTCCTGCTTGTCGGCGAAGTTCTTGTAGATGAGCGCCTCAGAGCAGCCGGCGGCGCGGGCCAGCTCACGCGTCGTGGCGCCGACGACGCCGCGCTCGACGAGCACGATCGCAGCGGCGTCGAGGATGCGGTCGCGGCTGGTGGGGAGCTGGGACATGGGGCCTTCCACTTGACAGGTGAGTGTTTGCTCACCGTATCATCGGAGGTGGTGAGTAAATGCTTACTCACCCCATTCCGACTGAAGGATCAGCCATGAGAATCGCAGTACTGGGAGCTTCGGGCCGCACAGGCGGCCTCATCGTCGACGCGGCGCGAGCACGGGGCCACGAGGTGGTCGCGGTCGTGCGGCGTGCGGCCTCCGCGCCGAGCGGCGTCACCGAACGCGTCGCCGAGGGGCGCGACGCCGACGCGCTCACTGCGGCACTCGACGGCGCCGACGCCGCGGTGTTCGCGATCGGGCCGACCGCGGCGAGCACCGACCACGCCGTGATGCGAGAGAGCATGCCGGCACTCGTGAGCGCCATGCGCGCCGCAGACGTGCGGCGCCTCGTGGTGGTCAGCGCGAGCGGGCCGTTCACCGACGGCGACGACCCGTTCCTCAAGTTCGTGGCGAAGCCGATCGTGCAGCGCATCCTGCGCGAGCCCTTCTCCGACTTCGTCGCGACCGAGCCAGTCGTGCGGTCGAGCGCGCTCGACTGGACGATCGTGCGACCGCCGCAACTCAAGGACGGAGATGCGCGTGGCCGCTACCGTCGCACCGACGGCGGGGGAGTTCGGTTCGGGATCTCGATCCGCCGGGCCGACCTGGCAGCGGCCGTGCTCGACGTGCTCGACGACGACACGACGGTCGGGGCGACGATCACGGTCGCCGCATAGCGGTCGTCAGCCGTCGAGCACCTCGAGGTCGACCACGATCTCGTCGCCCTCGCCGATGCCCTCGGCCTTCAGCACGGCCTTCTTGAGCGGCAGCGCGTAGGTCTCGCCGCCCGGGAAGATCGAGGTGCTCCACGTCGTGCCGCCGACCGTCGCGATCACTCGCACGGAGTCGAAGCCACGCGGCATCCGCGGCTGGTCGGAGATGTCGGCGCTCGGCTCGGCCGGCACGTCGACGAAGAACCAGTTGCGTCGCGCCGTCCATTCGTAGATCTCGGCGGTGAAGCGGATGCGCATGTCGCGATCGTACTCGGGACCGGTGACGGGCGGCCGGGTCACCCTCACGGGCTTCGGGCCCGCGTCTAAGGTAGGGCGGTTCGTCTGAGGTGTTCACCGCCGTCTGAGGTGCCGAATCCGGCCCGAAGATGAGGCACACGCCCGATACGCGACCCCTACCTCAGCGAGGAATCTGGTCTCAGTGGCCGGAACCCGGCCCGGCAGGTCTCGAAGGGATCGGAATCATGAACCTCGCATACGGCTACGTGGCACAGACGCTGCAGATGCACGACGAGCTCGAAGCGGGTCGCGTCAACGAGCGGCGCCGGAACGCCGCCGACCGCCTGGCGCAGGAGGGCGAGCGCGCCGATGGCCGTCACGGCCTCGCGGGCCGGTTCGCCGAGTGGCGCCAGGGGCGCTCACGGCAGCGCATCCACGGCCTTCCGGTGGCGCACTGATCGCGGCGGGGTCCCGCCCACCGCGCTCATCCCGTCAGCCCGCGGCCGCGATGACCTCGCGGTGCAGGGCGAGCAGGCTCGCCGTTCGGTCGGCCGGGCCGCGGCCGAAGCCGCACTCCGTGCCGACGCCGAAGGCGGCGACGCCCGCTGCTGCGAACGCGTCACGCGCGGGAGCGATGCGGGCGAGCGCACCGTCGACGCCGTCTTCATGGTGCACGAGGCCGAGGAAGGGGGTCGTCTCGGCGGGCAGCGCCCACCCGGCGAGGGGCGCGAAGTACGCGGCATCCGTGCGCTCGATCGGCACCGGCAGGTGCACCCAGTCGATCGGCCGGTCGAGCTGGGCTGCGAGGGCGTTCGCGACCGCGACGAGCCGGCCCGCGTCGGTCGGCTCGACGAAGTGCTTCTCGGCGACGTCGCCGTAGCAGAGGTGGAATCCGAGCTGCGCACCGGCGGGCACGCGGGCCGCGAGCTCGGCGGCGAGGCCGGCGATCGCACCGACGAGTTCCGGCGCATCGGCGCCGCCCTCGGTGAAGAAGGCCTCGAGCGGGCCGCCGCCGAGGCTCACGCCCTCGAGGTAGGCGAACTCGGTCGCCATGTCGATCTGCACGGCGAGGTCATCGGCCGGAATCTCCGCAGCGATGCGGTCGACCTCGGCCGCGAGGGCCGCGGCGTACGCCGGGTACACGCCGGCACGGTCGGCCGGATCCACATAGGTCGTGATCGGCGCGAGGGGCGACGGCAGACACACCTGGAAACGGGTGCCCGCGGGGATCGCACCCTCGTCGCGCAGGCGGGTGAAGTCGGCATAGCTCGCGGCGGCGGCATCCGCGTAGCCGAGCGAGCCGAACACGAGGTCGGCTGCCGCGACCGAACCATCGAGCACGAGCGGGCGCAGGTCGAAGCCCGCGACGATGATCGGGTCGATCGGCACGCGGCTGAGGCCGTCGACCGCGTCGAACGCGGCACCCTGGAACAGGATCCAGTGGAACCGCTCGCCGACCTCGCCGTCGGGGATGCGCGCAAGCCCGCCGCCGAGCTCCGCCGCGACGACGCGGAAGGTCGCCTCGGCGGTGGGCTGGTTGATCGATCCGACGAGGTGGGCACCGGTGACGCGGGGGAGTTCAGGCATCCAGCAATCGTAGATCGGGGCCGCGGCGCATGACGCGCGACGGCGGCGGGCACCCCTCGGGCGGGGTCTTGCCGCGGCATCCCGCCCGTCGTAGTGTCGCGTGCGACTGCGCTGCTCACCGACGATCGGAGTCGACATGCCCGCGACCGCTCTTCCCGCCAGCGGTGATTCGTCCGGCCGCCCGAGCGGCCCGAAGACGTGCGATGCGAGCGGCATGGCCGAGATCCATCGCTTCTTCCGGGCCGGGTTCGGCGAGGGGCGCGCGCTCGTCGAGGGGGTCACCGAAGCGGATTTCGCGCATGCCGACGTCGTCGGCGACCACCTCTCGATGCTCTCGGTCGGACTGCACGCCCATCATGAAGGCGAGGACGCGATGCTGTGGGGCGAACTCGAGCAGCGCGCGCCCTCGTGCGCCGTGCACGTCGCACGCATGAAGGAGCAGCACGCCCTGATGCTCGTGCACCTGAACGCGCTCGACGCCGCCGTGCCGGCATGGCGGGCGAGTGGCCGGTCGACGGATGCCGCGGGCGTGCTCGCCGCACTCGATGGCATCACCGCCGCACTCGCCGTGCACCTGCCCGACGAAGAGACGAACATCGTGCCCGTCATGGAGGTGACGCTCACGCCCAAGGAGGTCGACGCGCTCGCCGACCACGGCCGCAAGGCGACTCCGAAGGGCAAGACCTTCGAGCAGCTCGGTGCGATCCTCGCGGCGCAGCCCGACGGTGGCGCCGAGTGGCAGCGCACGCATCTGCCGGCGCCGGTGCGCCTCTTCTGGCGCCTGGTCGGCAAGCCGAGGTACGAGGCGAACCGCGCAGCGCTGATCGGGCGGCGCTGATCGCGCAGCGCTGATTGAATCGCGGGAGCATGACGTCCGATTTCCGCGATCGCCACCGGGTGTCGGAGGCCGGGGAGCGACGAAGATGGAGTCATGACCCGACGCCATGCCACGCTGACGACGCCGCTCGGTGAGCTGCTCGTCGTCGCCGACGGCGAGGCCCTGGTCGGCATCTACTTCCCGGGCCACTGGCACCCACCGGCATCCGGCTCGATCGGTGTCGAGGTCGATGCCCGCGGCGACGACCTCGTCACTCGACTCGGGGTCGAGCTCGCCGAGTACCTCGCGGGGGAGCGGGTCGCATTCGACCTGCCGATGGCGCCCGTCGGCGACGAGTTCCAGCAGGCGGTCTGGGCGATGCTCCGCGACATCCCGATCGGCACGACGACGAGCTACGGCGAGCTCGGCGCGCGGCTCGGCGACCGCAACCTCGCGCGCCGCGTCGGCAACGCGGTCGGACGCAACCCGCTCAGCATCATCGTGCCGTGCCACCGGGTGGTCGGCGCCGACGGATCGCTCACCGGCTACGCCGGGGGACTCGAGCGCAAGCGCCATCTGCTCGAGCTCGAGGGAGCTCCGGTCGTCGCGCAGGCGAGGCTCTTCTAGGCCGTGTGCTCGCCGGCCGTGAGCACCGCTTCGGTGACGGGGCGCACTTCGTCGCCGACCGCGATCGAGCCCGACGACTGCGGCACCATGAGCACGCCGAACCAGGTCTGGCCGTCCCACCGACGGTGCTTGGCGAGCGTGCGGATCGGCTCCTTGCCGCGAGTGATGGTCTCGGGATCGATCGTCGTCATCACGCAGCGGTCGCACACCTTCGTGATGCGGAAGCGCACGTCGCCGAGGTCGACGAAGGGCCAGGTGTCTTCGGCGAATGGCTCGTCGCCGTCGATCACGACGTTCGGACGGAAGCGCAGCATGTCGAGGTGCGGCGTCTCGTCATCGGTCCAGGTGTTGAGCTGGGCGAGGGATGCCTCGCTCGCGAGCAGCAGCGGCGCGGAATCGGCCAGCGTCAGCCGGTCGTCGGGCAGGCCCCCGTTCCTCGGATTCACCGTGCGCTCGCGCGGGTCGGGCTGCCACACGAGCCGGGCGTCGATGCCCAGTCGCGCGCTCAGCCACGCGTCGGCCTCGTCGCCCGCGGGCAGCGCCGTGCCCTGCCGCGTGTGTCCGACGGGAATGGGCGCGGCATCCGTCGGGCGGTCGACTCGGAGCGGGTCGCCGGCACCGCTGCGCTCACCGAGCAGGAGCCCGCCGTCGGCGAGCAGCTCGGCGGTCAGGGCGAGCATGTGGTTCTTCTCGCGAGCGGTCACCGGGGCGCCGGAGGCATCGACGACGCCCCATCGGCGATCGCCCGCGAGGCCCCAGGGCAGCACCTCAGCGGAGTCGACGTCGACCCCGGCGAACGACTTGACGGGATGGATCCGGAGACGCGTGACGTGCATTCGAGCATGCTAGCGAACCACGCCCGGCTCACGCCTGTCGGTGGCCGGTGGGAGCCTTCGAACATGGCTACCCACGAGCACCGCATCCCGCTCAGCATCGACTACGTCGAGATCTCCGTCACCGACCTGGCCGCCGCGCAGGCGTTCTACGGCGAGGCGTTCGGCTGGCAGTTCACGCCGTACGGCCCCGAGTACGCCGGCATCCGCACCTCCGCCGAGGCCGAAGGCGAAGAGGCCGGGGGTCTGACCCTGGCCGCCGAGGTGCCGAAGGGCGGTCCACTCGTGCTGCTCTACAGCGACGACCTCGATGCCACGCAGGCCGCGGTCACCGCTGCCGGCGGCACGGTGGTCAACGGCCCGTACGAGTTCCCCGGCGGCCGACGCTTCCACTTCACCGACCCGAGCGGCAACGAGCTCGGCGTCTGGGCCGAGCGGTAGCTCGGCGCGCTCCCCGGGCCTACCAGGCGATGAGCTTGACCGGGGTGACGCGCAGCACGGTGCTGTAGCGCTCGGCCATCGACACGCGCGTGAGTTCGAGCGGCGGCAGGTCGTCGTCGTACTTCGCGAAGTAGGCGTCGCCGATGCGCGGCATCCAGTCTGGCGAGGCGCCGTCGAACACCTCGACCGTGCCCTGCAGCACTGTCAGCTGCTCTTCGTCGGCGCCCGACTCGAGGTGCACGAGCACCTTCGGGTCGCGCTTGGCGTTCCGCACCTTCACCGCACCCGGTTCGCTCAGCACGATGACGGCGCCGTCGTGCCAGAGGTACCAGACGGGCACCGCGTGCGGGAACCCGCTGCGGCTCGTGCTCGTGAACCACGCGATGCGCTCGCCGGCGAGGCGCGCCAGGGCGCGGGCGTGCAGCTCATCGGCGGGGTCGAGCACGAGCGGGGCGGCATCGGTCATCGTCGTTCCTTCGGTCGGCGTCCTCCGACGCTATCGGGCGCAGCCGCGCCGATGCGCGATCGTCGCCTGATCGCCCGCGCGTCCCCACGCATCCACCTCCCCCGCAGTGTTGCGGAATGCAACAGAGGAGCCTATTGTTGCAATAAGCAACAGGAGGCGGAATGGTCAGCGAATCGAACACCGGAACGCAGGCAAGGCGCGGACGCGCCACCGCCGACATCCTGCGGGCGCTCATCGTCATCAGCCGCCGCGGCGTCGCCGACGCGCGCATCGCGAACATCAGCCTGAGCATGACCGACCAGTCGATCCTCGGGTACATCGTCGACCACCCCGGTTGCCGCTCCACCGACATCGCGCACGCGTTCCGCCTGAACCGCTCCACCGTCTCGCGGCAGCTCGCCGGACTCACGAAGCTCGGCGTCGTCTGCGAGAAGACGGATGCCTCGGGCCGCGGCCGCCCGCTCGAACTCACCGACTCGGGCTGGGCCGCCTACGACGAGGCGATCGGCATCCTGCAGGGAGTCGTCGACGACAACCTCGACGACTGGACCGACGCCGAGGTCGCCCGCTTCGCGCACGACCTGCAGCGTTTCAACACCGGTGCCGCGGGGGAGACCCGCCCGCGGCATCCGCTCGAGGCGCCTCCCGCGCCTCTCGACAGTGCCCCATGAGGGACCGCGCCCCACAAGGGACGGAAGGAAAGAAGGAACAGCAATGACCGCACTGCGCAACATCACCGTGCTCGGCACCGGAGTGCTCGGCTCGCAGATCGCGTACCAGACCGCCTACCGCGGCTTCGACGTCGTCGCGTACGACATCGACGACGCCGCCCTCGAGGCCGCGAAGCAGCGCTTCGCCGGACTCGCCGACACCTACGTGACGGAGGGCGTCGACGGCGCCGCCGACGGCAAGGCGCAAGCGGCGATCGGCCGCATCATCCTCTCGGCCGACCTCGGCGACGCCGTGGCGAAGGCCGACCTCGTGATCGAGGCGATCCCCGAGAACCTCGAGATCAAGCGCGCCACCTACGAGCAGCTCGCGACGCTCGCCCCCGAGCACACGATCTTCGCCACCAACTCCTCGACCCTGCTGCCGAGCGACCTCGCGTCGTTCACCGGTCGCGCCGACCGCTTCCTCGCCCTGCACTTCGCGAACCGGGTCTGGGTGCACAACACCGCAGAGGTCATGGGCACCGAGGCCACGACCCCCGAGGTGTTCCAGACCGTCGTGGAGTTCGCCGCCGAGATCGGGATGGTGCCGATCGAGATCAAGAAGGAGAAGGCGGGCTACCTGCTGAACTCCCTGCTCGTGCCGTTCCTGCAGGCCGCCGGCGAACTGCTCGTCGACGGCATCGCCGAACCCGACGCGATCGACAAGACCTGGCGTATCGGCACCGGCGCCCCGATGGGTCCGTTCCAGATCTACGACATCGTCGGCCTCACGACCGCGTACAACATCTCGATGATGGGCGGCGCGAAGCAGCAGGCATTCGCCGCGCTCATCAAGGAGCGCTACATCGACCAGGGCAAGCTCGGCGTCGCCACGGGCGAGGGCTTCTACAGCTACCCGAAGGGCGAGTGACCCGAAGCGCCGGGCCGTGTCGGTCGTGGGTCAGACCCACGACCGGCGCACGGCCTCGGCGCCGAGCTGGAGCCGGGTCGAGACACCCGCCGTCTCCATGAGCTCGGCGACCCGCCGCTGCACGGTGCGCACCGAGATGCCGAGCTGCGCCCCGGCAGCGGCATCCGTGAGCCCGAGCAGCAGTAGCTTCAGCAGGTCGCGGTCGACCGCGTCGTGCGCCCCCGGCAGCTCGCCGGTCGAGATGAACCCGGTCGACGTCGCCCAATACTCCTCGAAGATGGCGATGACGAGGTCGAGCAGTCCGCTCGGATGCACCAGCAGCGCGCCCGAGGAGCGATCCTCGCCGCGCGACCGCATCGGCAGCAGCGCCATGTCGTCGTCGGCGATGATGAGCCGCGTGGGCAGCGTCGGCAGCACCCGGATCTCCTCGCCGTACGGCGCGGACTCGCGCGCGGCATCGATGAACCCGGGCCACTCGAGCACCGCCTTCTCGACGATCACACGGTAGGTCACGCCGCGTTCGAGGGCGTCATCCTCCGCGGTGTTTTCCTGGGCGTCGAGGAAGGCCACGTCGCTCAACATGAGCACCCGCACCTGTTGCCTGGCAGATGCCTGCAACTGCGCGAATCGCTGGCGCACGGCATCCGCACCGAGCACGACGTCGACGACGTCGGGTGTCTCCCGCTGGGCCGCACCGCGCCGGTAGATCTCGCTCAGCTCGACGAGCGCCTCATGCGCCTGGGTGAGGCGCCGTTCGCGGTCGAGGAGCATCGGCTGCAGCGCGAGCGACGGCGGCGAAGCGACGACGCGGTCGGGCGCGGATGCCTGTCGCGCGAGCAGCCCGAGCCGCTCGAGTTCGGCCACGATCACGCGCACTTCGGCGGGCGACTTCGCCACGGATGCCGCGAGCTCGTCGACGCTCGCCGAGGGCGACTGCAGGATGAGCCGGTACAACGCGGTGTGCTCGTCGTCCAGTCCGATCGTTTCGAGCACGAGCGCCTTCCGTTCGTCGTCACGCCGATCCGCCGTCATGGCGGATCGAAGCCATGGCATCTCTCCGCCACCACCCTAGCCACCGGGCCGTGAGAGGTTGCTTGGCAAGTCAGTCCGAACGCGTGAGAGGTATCCCTATGCCACGAAGCATCAGACCATCCGCACATCGACGCCGATCGATCGCCGCCGCCATCAGCGGCCTCGCGATCGGCGTCGCCGGGGTCGGCGCGGCCGCACTCCCGGCCACCGCCGACCCGACCGGAGGCGGCACGCCACCACCGGCCGCCTCGCCCGCGCCCCCGGCGTCCGCCGGCGGTTCGCACACCGTCACCCTCATCACCGGCGACCGGGTCACCGTGACCGACCTCGCCGACGGCACGCACACGGTCGAAGTCGACCCCGTCGACCCGGGCGAGGGGTTCCAGACCCTCGACGTCGCGGGCGAACTGCACGTGCTGCCCCGCGGCGCGATGCCCTACCTCGCGGCAGGGGTCGTCGACCGCGACCTCTTCAACGTCAGCCGGCTCATCGAGTACGGCTACGACGATGCCTCCGTCGATGCGACGCCGGTGATCCTCGAGCTCGAGGGCGACGCGGCTTCGCGTCGCTCCGCACCCGTGCCGGGCGTCGCGCTCGGCACGCCGCTCGCGAGCATCGGCGGTGCCGCGGCATCGGCCGATCACGCGAGCGCCGCATCGACGTGGGCTGCATTGACGGATGCCGCGGCATCCGATGCCCGCAGCTTCGGCGCCGGCGACCCTGACGCGGTGAGCCTCGGGGGCGGGGTCGCGGCGATCCACCTCGACGGCAAGGTGCAGGCGACGCTCGACGAGAGCGTTCCCTACATCGGCGCACCCGAGGCGTGGGCCGCCGGCTACACCGGCGACGGCGTGACCGTCGCGGTGCTCGATACCGGCTACGACGACACCCACCCCGACCTCGAGGGCCGCGTGCTCGCCGAGTCCACGAGCTTCGTGCCCGACGAGCCGGTCTCAGACGACCCCAACGGCCACGGCACGCACGTCGCCTCGACGATCGCCGGCACCGGCGCCGCGAGCGGTGGCACCCACCGCGGCGTCGCCGACGGCGCGAACCTGCTCGTCGGCAAGGTGCTGAGCAACGCGGGCGAAGGCCAGGACTCGTGGATCATCTCCGCCATGGAGTGGGCCGCCGACCGCGCCGACATCATCTCGATGAGCCTCGGCACCAGGTACGGCGACGACGGCACCGACCTCATGTCGGTCGCGCTCAACGAGATCTCGGCCGAGACCGACGCGCTCTTCATCGTCGCCGCCGGCAACTCCTCGGCGCCCGAGACGGTCGGCTCACCGGGTTCGGCCGCGAGCGCACTCACCATCGGCTCGGTCGACGACCCGAGCGGCGAGCTGTCGTGGTTCTCGAGCCAGGGCCCGCTCGTGCGCTCCGGCGCGATGAAGCCCGACCTCGCAGGGCCCGGCAACGACGTGACCGCCGCCCGATCCGCCGACAGCCCCGGCGAGGGCTCGTACATCGGCATGAGCGGCACCTCCATGGCGACCCCGCACGTCGCGGGCGCCGCGGCGATCGTGAAGCAGCAGCACCCCGAGTACACGGCCGCGCAGCTGCGAGCAGCGCTCACGAGCACGGCGACGGATGTCGGGCTCACGCCCTACCAGGTCGGCGCCGGCGTGGTCGACGTGGCCGAGGCGATCGAGGCCGACCTCGTGGCCTCCGGCTCCGGAGACTTCGGCATGCTCGCATGGGGCGAAGACGACGCGCTCGTCACCCGCACGATCGAGTACGCGAACCGCGGTGACGCCGAGGCGACGATCGAGCTGACGGCGACGCTCACCGACACCACGCCCGGCGGCCCGGTCGCCGAGGCATCCGATGTGCTGACGATGGATGCCGACTCGCTCACGATCCCCGCTGGGGAGACCCGATCGGTCACCCTGACCGCCGACCCGTCGAAGGTGCCGGCCGGAGCACAGCTCTCAGGCGCGCTCACCGCGTCGATCGGCGACGACACCATCACCCGCACCGCGCTCGGCATCATCGCCGAAGCCGAACGCTACGACCTCACCGTCACGGCGACCGACTTCGACGGCGAACCGCTCGGCACCTACGGATGGATCTGGAACGCCGCGACCGGCTGGTACACCTCCTTCGGCGTCGACGGTGAGACCACGCTGCGACTGCCCGCCGGCCTGTACTCGGTGATGTCGTTCATGGACGTCGCCCGCAACGCCGACACCCAGACGATCGCGCTCGTCGGCGACCCCGACGTCGTGCTCGACGGTTCGACGACCGTCGCCTTCGACGCCCGAGCCACCGAGCCCGTGACCGTCGACGTCGGCGAGGACGGGCTCCAGGCGACGGTGCGCCGCATGGACTACCAGGTCGACGGATTCACCGGCAGCGCCATGGCGCCCGTCTGGGTCGACGAACTCTACGCTCAGCCGATGGACGCGCCCGAGGCCGAGACCTTCGACTTCACGACGCGCTGGCGGCTGCAGGAGCCGACGCTGTCGCTGAACGCCGGCAAGGAACGGCTCGACCTCATCGCCCAAGCGGGATCCACGCTGCTCGACGGCGAGATCCGCGCACGTGCGGTCGATGTGGGCTTCGGCAGCGCCGAGGAGTTCGCCGCGGTCGACGTGAAGGGCAAGGTCGCGGTCGTGACCCGCTCCGACGTCGTCTCGGCGCCAGAGCGCTCCGCGAACGCCGTCGCCGCCGGCGCCGCGTTGCTGCTCACCGTTAACGACGGCGACGGGGAGCTGAGCGAGTGGGTCGGCTCGGCCGACTACGAGTCCGACGCGCCCATCCCGGTCGCCGCGATCAGTGGCGTTCAGGGGCGGCGGGTGCTCGAGACGATCGCGCAGAAGCAGGTCACCGTCACCGGTGAGGGCATCGTCGACGCCGACGAGATCTGGGACATCGCGCGCTACAGCGAAGGCGTGGTGCCCGACGACCTCGACTACCGGCCGCGGGACCTCGCGCGCATCGACACGACGTACTCCGGCGATCCCGCCCTCGTCGGCGAGTTCCGGTGGGACTTCGTGCCGGGCGTGGAGTACGGCTCGGGCTACCCGATGCGCACGACGCGCGGCCTCGAGCGCACCGAGTGGGTGAACACCGACCAGGTCGAGTGGTACCAGGACGCCACGGTCGTCGACGCGGGGTGGCAGATCCGCGACGTCAAGCGCGGCTACGAGCCGGGGCAGGAGCTCGAGTCGAGCTACTTCGGTGCGATCGTGCGGCCCTTCGTCGGGCCCGGCTACTGGGCGCCGAACCGCACCGGCGACTACGCGCAGGTCAACCTGCCGTCGTGGGCCGACGGGGCGAGCCCCGACCACACCGGCGCGTTCGACACCTACTCGGGTGCCGACGACCGGTCGCAGCTCATCGACGTCTACATCGATGGCGCGCTCGCGAAGTCGTCGAACTACCAGGGAGCGACCGTCTGGGATATCCCAGACGGCGAGTCCGAGTGGCGCGTCGTAGACACCGCGACGCACGACGGCACGTATCTCGCGTCGTCGACGTCGACCAGGACGGAGTGGACGTTCACGTCGACCGGCTCGGCCGACGACCCCGCTCGCCAGTTGCTGCCGATGATGCAGGCGTACTACGACGTCGACCTCGACGAATCGGGTGCGGCCGGCGCCGGACGCAAGCGCGGTGCCCCGGTGAAGCTCGAGCTCGAGCTCGGGCACATCGCCGAGGCATCCGGCATCGCAGCCATCTCGGACGCGACGCTCGAGGTGCGGGTGGACGGGGGCGAGTGGCAGCCCATCGCGCTCGAGGTCACCTCGGCCGACGACACGGTCGACGAGCCGTCGGAGGACGGCCCGCCCATGTTCTCCGAGGGGCGTGATGTCGTCACGGCGTACGCCGCGAAGATCCGCGTGCCCGACGCAGGTGCATGGGTCGACCTGCGAGTGACGGCGACGGATGCCGCGGGCTCGACCTTCAGCCAGGAGATCGAGCGTGCCTTCGAAGTGGCTGCGGTGAAGAAGGGCGGCCGGCACTGATGACCGCACGAGGGGTCATCCGGTGATCCGGTGACCAGGCTGAGGCCCGAGCGATTCGCTCGGGCCTCAGTCATGCCGGGGCGCGTCGTGCTCGTTGCGCTTGCGCCGGCGCCGAGGCTCGTCGAGCCCGAGGTGCACGCGGGTGCGCTTGCGCTCGAAGACGATGAACCCCGCGCCGAGCGCCCAGAGCGGCAGCTGGGTGAGGAACGCGATGCGGAACGCCTCGAGGCTGTAGGTGTCGGGCGTGCCCGCGCCCTGCGCGTCCATCGCGATGCCGATGAACAGGATCGCGAGGAGGGCCGCGAGGAACCCGCCGACGTTCACGATGCCCGTCGCGGTGCTGAGCCGGTGGCTCGGGTTGTGGGTGCGGGCGTGGTCGAAGCCGATCATCGACGCCGGGCCGCCCGTGCTCAGCGCGAGGGCGAGGGCGAAGAGGAGCCAGAGCGGCGCGGGGCCGGGCCACAGGATGACGGCGAGCCACGCGACGACCTGGACGGCGATGATCGGCAGCACGAGCATGCGCGAACGTCGCATCGGGTGACGGCTGGAGAGCGCCCCGATGACGGGCCCGATCACCATGCCGGCGACGACGTAGACGCTGAAGACGAGCGAGGCCATCGCGGGCGTGAGGCCCTCGCCGACCGTGAGGAACGGGAACCCCCACAGGAGCACGAACGCGGTGCCCGAGAACGGCGTCGTGAAGTGCGACCAGAACGCGAGCCGCGTCGCAGGGTGCGCCCACGACTCCGTGAACCCCTGACGCAGGTCGGCCGACGACGTCACCGCGCGGATGGCGCCGGTCTTCGTGTCGACGCTCACGTCGGCGTCCCGGCCCGGCGGGCGGTTGCGGATGACGGCGAACGTCAGCACGGTGAAGAGCACGCCGAGCCCGGCGAGGCTGCCGAAGGCGATCGTCCAGCTCGTCGCGTGCAGCAGCGCCGCGATCGGCAGGATCGCGAGCAGCTGACCGGACTGCCCGACGATGCCCGTGAGCTGCACCATGAACGGCGCCTGCCGGGCGGGGAACCAGACCGCGACGACGCGCAGCACGCTCGGGAAGATGGCCGCGTCGCCCGCGCCGAGCAGGATCCGCGCCACGATCGCCGTGCCGACGTCGGGTGCGAACGCCATCACGAGCTGGCCGACCGCCATGAGGAACATGCCGATCGTGATGATCGGTCGTGCGCCGAAGCGGTCGAGCAGGATGCCGACGGGAATCTGCATCGCCCCGTAGACGAAGAGCTGGATGACCGCGAACATCGACAGCGTCGAGGCATCCGCATCGAACCGCACGGCGGCGTCGACGCCGACCGCGGAGAGCGAGGTGCGGTTGGTGACCGAGAGCATGTAGGCCGCGACGCCGACTCCCCACACCAGCCACAGTCGCCAGGGGCGTACCGGACTGAGGTCGATCGTCACGAGGCCTTCACTTCGTCGGGTGAGACGACGAGGTTTCGGGCCGTCACTTCAAGCGTATCCCCGACGAGCGGATGCCCCGCGCGAACGTGTCGCGGCGAGGCATCCGGTCATCGACCCCTGTCCGTCAGTCGAGCAGGTGATCCAGTGCGCGGCCCATCCACACGGCCCGGGTGGCCGCGTCGGTGATGCCCTCGAACCCGAAGCCGGCCGTCAGCGAGCCCGGCGTCGCCACCACGGCGGCCTCGGGGAATCCGGCTGCCGTCGTGATGATGAAGTTGTTCGGGTTCGGCGCGCTGCCGGGCGGAGGGCCGGTGATCGCCCACCCGCCGGTGTCGCCGCCCTCGAACGACGTCGTGCCCTGGCCCGTCGACACCTCGATGTCGTCGACGAACACGCCCAGTCCCTGGCTGGACCAGTCGCTGATGTAGCCGATCGACAGCTCGACCTGACCGTCGGCGTACGCCGACAGGTCGACCGACCACTGCTGCCAGCCGGCCGAGTTGCCGGAGTCGGCCCACCACTCACCGGTGGTGCCGGTGGGGGTGCAGGTCGTCGTCTCGGCGTCGAGCGTCTGGTAGTGGTCGAGTTGCGGGTGCAGGTCGCGCCAGCCGGCCGGGCAGCTGTCTCCAGTGCTCTGGGTGGTGTTCCCGTTGACATCGGGCAGGGTCGTCCAGTCCTCTCCGCCCGCGGGACGCGCCTCGACGGCGATATGGTCCCAGTTGGCCTCGGTGTCGTACGACGTCCAGAACGACATCGTGGCGCCACCGGCCGGGACGTCGATCGTGTTCGTCAACCGCTTGTACGACACGTCGCCGATCTGCGAGTAGGCGTACGCGTCGCCGGTGTGCGGCTCGAACGGGCCGCCCTCACGATCCCATCTGCCCGCGACCCAGCTGTCGAACTGCGGGTACACGGCCGGGTCGAGGATGCCGCTCGTCGTGATGAACGAGTTGCTGTGGTCCTGGTTGTCGGCACTTTCGGCGCCGTTGAAACCCCAGTCAAGACCCGCGAACGGGGTGTCGACGCCGAGGACGTCGAGGAGGCCTCCGTCCTCCGCCGTGCCGGCATCGTCGACGGTGAGGTACGCGCCGAGCCAGTACTGCATCATGTCGTTGGTGAAGTCGCCCGACCCACCGAGTGGCCGGCACCGCTCCTGCACCGCCGCGTCGGCCCGGCATTGCGCATTCGCCGCCGTCGGGTCGTACAACTGGTCGGTTCCCGTGTACTGGGTGCCGGCGTACTTGCCGGTGTAGAGCACGCGGCCGCCCTCGTTGAGGAAGTCGCGAACCTCGAGGGTGTTGTCCAACGCCAAGCGGGAGGCGTTGCCGCCGCCCCAGCCGGGTTCGCGGGTGATGATGTCCTCGCCGGTGTACCAGATGACGGCGTCGTAGTGCGAGAGCACGCCCAAGGCGTCGGGTGCGGTCCGAGCGCGCGCATCGACGTCGTAGACGTCGTAGCCCGTGCCGTTGGCGTCCAGAGCCTCCTGGTAGTACCCGAGGTAGTTCGGCCCGCCGGCCTGCACCGGCGAGGCGCCCGTATAGTCCTCCGCCGCCATGATCAGCACGTCGTCGGTGGATTCCTCGACGGCCTTGTAGGTGAACGACTCGCTCGACGCTCCACCGCCTTCGAACCAGACCTCGACCTCGTCGCCCGGAGTGGTGCCGGTGACGAGGCCGCTCATGGTGCGGAAGTAGACACCGGTCTTGCCGCCGTAGCGATCACCGCCGGTCCACTCCTCGGTCGGCACGCCGACCGCAGGGTCGCCGTTGATCGAGTACATCAGCGTCACGTCGCCCAGGCTGCGCTTGGCGATGACGCGCACCTCCTGCGGGTCGCCGTACGAATAGTCGAACGTGTAGTTCACCTGGGGCAGACCGTCCTTGTAGGTGTCGTCGCTCTCCAGGTAGAAGGGCTTGGTCTCGAGGCCCAGGTGCGACACCGGGTTGGCCGGATCGGCCGCCGACTTCGCCACATCGAGTGCGAAGGGCAGGGCGCGCTCGAACTCCGCCTGCACCTGCGCCTCATCGTCGGGGAACACGAACCCGCCGTCGTCGTCGCCTTCGCCGAGCTCCGGCGTCCAGGCCAGCGTTCCGTTCTGGGAATGCGCGAAGTCGGTCGTCTCACCGTTGGTCACGTAGAGCACGTCGGACGAGAGGCCCGGCTCGAAGTCCGGGATCGCCGGGTTGTCTCGGTTGCCCGACAACGCGTAGTAGATCGGGTCGTCCGCGGTGGGCGTGCCGGTCTGCCAGCCCTCGGCGTACAGCAGCCACTGTCCGAAGGAGTGGTAGTTGACCTGGAACTCGAATCCGCCCCGGTCCAGCAGCGACATCATCGCCTGCGTCTCGGGCTCGGATCCGGCTGAAGGACCACGATAGGTGTCGCTGCTGATCTGCGACGACGAGCCCTCCTCGTCATATCCCCAGTGCTCGGGGTAGTTGCGGTTGGGGTCGACGCCGTCGGCACGCGTGATCTCGTTGTCGCCGTCGTTGTCGCGCAGGTTCTTGCGCCACAGGCGCTCGTGGTCGAACGTGTACTGGTAGCCGTCGGGGTTGGCCACGAGCACGAACCACAGCTCGTTGTTCTTGAGGAGGTCCCTGGTCTCCTTGTCGTTGGCCCGCCAGTCGTCGATGAACGAGTTCAGCAGCCGCCGATTCACCTCGGTGGAGATCCACTCCCGAGCGTGCTGGGTCGAGCTGTACAGCACTGCCGGACGCGATCCGTCCGCCTGTCCCCTCGCGCCCTGGGTCAGCTTCAGCGCGATGATCTCGCGGCCCTGGTAGGTGTGGCCGAGCACCACGAGCTTGACCAGCTGCGGATTCTGCTTCGCGAGACGGTAGAGCTCATCGCGGATGCCGCCCGGCTCATCCCAGGAGCGCCAGACGGTGTAGCCCTCCGCAGCCTGCTCGTCCGCCAGCTGCTTCGCCGACTTGCCGTTCTTGTTCTTCTTGACCTTGACATCGAGACCGCGGGCCTGGAGGCCTTTCGCCTCGTCGGCGGTGAGCACCATGTCGAGGCTCACACCGGCATCGGTGACCCTGCTGTCGGCGACGTCGAAGCCGGCGGCGGCGATCTCAGCCGCGTCGGCAGCGCTCACGTCGGCCGTGTACATGTCGAGCGCGCCGGCGTCGTCATCGACGGCGCTTGCGCCGACGGGACCGAGCATCGAGAACGCCAGTGCAAGCGTGGCGACCCCGAAGACGAGGCGATTGGGAATGCGGCGTGTTCCAGCCATGACGACTCCTCCGGTCCGTCTTCGGCCAGAACGGGAGTGACGACGTCGTCTCGGGTGCCTGATGCTCGTCACAACTCTGTGCTCACTGCGGACCCTCAGGGGTTAGCCTCCTGCGACCCGCCGCGGCTGTCAAGTCCCCTGTGCGATCGACCCCGCGCGAACCGGCTGGCCCGCAGAGACGACGATGCCCGCCGGCACCGAGGTGCGAGCGGGCATCGTCGTGCGTGTACTAGACGATCGCGTCGTCGGTCTCGGACTCGCCGGCCGACGAGTCCGCCTCGCCGCCCGGAGCGGCCATCGTGTCGTCCATCGCCTCGAGTTCGGCGTCGATGTCGGTCGCCGCCTGCTCGAACTGGGAGTTGTAGAGGCGGTAGTACGCGCCCTTCGCAGCGATGAGCTCCTCGTGGTTGCCCTTCTCGACGATGTCGCCGTGCTCCATCACGAGGATGAGGTCGGCGTCGCGGATGGTGGACAGACGGTGCGCGATCACGAACGACGTGCGCCCCTCGCGGAGCGCCGCCATCGCGTGCTGCAGCAGCAGCTCGGTGCGGGTGTCGACCGAGGAGGTCGCCTCATCGAGGATGAGCACCGACGGCTGCGCCACGAACGCGCGGGCGATCGTGATGAGCTGCTTCTCACCGGCCGACACGTTCGACGCCTCTTCGTCGAGCACCGTGTCGTACCCGTCGGGCAGCGAGTGCACGAAGCGGTCGACGTACGTCGCCTGCGCCGCGGCCAGCACCTCGTCATCGGTCGCCGACTGGCGGCCGTAACGGATGTTGTCGCGGATCGAGCCGGCGAACAGCCACGGATCCTGCAGCACCATGCCCGTGCGCGCACGCACGTCGTGACGCGTGAGGTCCGCGATGTCCTGACCGTTCACGAGGATGCGGCCGCCGTCGAGCTCGTAGAACCTCAGGATGAGGTTCACGAGCGTCGTCTTGCCCGCACCGGTCGGTCCGACGATCGCCACCGTCTGCCCGGGCTCGACCTGGAACGACAGGTCGGTGATGAGCGGGCGCTCGGGCGTGTACGAGAACGCGACGTGGTCGAACACGATCGTGCCATCACCGTCGGCGGGCGCCGGGGCATTCTTGGCGTCGGCCTCCTGCTCATCGGCGTCGAGCAGCTCGAAGACGCGCTCGGCCGAAGCCGTGCCCGACTGCACCACCGCAGCCATGCCGCCCAGCTCCGACAGGGGCTGGGTGAACTGCTGCGAGTACTGGATGAACGCCTGCACGTCACCGAGACGCAGCTGGCCGGTGGAGACCATGAGCCCGCCGAGCACCGCGATGCCGACGTAGGTCAGGTTTCCGATGAACATCATGCCCGGCATGATGATGCCCGACAGGAACTGCGCCTTGAAGGATGCCTCGTACAGCTCCTGGTTCTCGGCCTTGAACTTCGCACGCGAGTCCTCTTCGCGGCCGAAGACCTTGACGAGGGCGTGGCCCGAGAAGGACTCCTCGACGCGGGCGTTCAGCCGGCCGACCTTGCGCCACTGGATGCCGAAGGCCTTCTGCGACTTCGGGCCGATGATGCCGAAGATGACCGCCATGAGCGGCAGGGACACGAGCGCCACGAGGGCGAGCTGCCACGAGATCGTGAACATCATGATGAGCACGCCGACGACGGTGAGCACCGAGGTGACCACGGTCGACAGCGACTGCTGCATCGCCTGCGTGATGTTGTCGATGTCGTTGGTGACTCGCGAGATCAGCTCACCGCGCTGCACCTTGTCGAAGTAGCTCAGCGGCAGTCGGTTGATCTTCGCCTCGACCGATTCGCGCAGGCGCCACATGGTCTTCACCATGATGACGTTGATCACGTAGCCCTGCACCCAGGTGAGCACCGACGCGACCATGTACAGCGCGAGCACGAGGATGATGACCTGGCTCAGGCGCACGAAGTCGACGCCCTCGCCGGGCACGACGCCCGCGGTCGCGACGACGTTCGCCAGGTCGTCCTGGCCAGACGCCCTCAGCGCTTCGACAGCCTGCTCGGTCGTGCTGCCCGCGGGCAGCTGCTGACCGATGACGCCGGCGAAGATGATGTTCGTCGCCTCGCCGAGCACCTTCGGCGCCCACACCGTGAGCACGACGCCGATGGCGCCGAGGATCGACACCAGGATGAACGCGAAGGCGTGCGGCTTCAGCAGCCCGATGAGACGGCCGAAGCTCTGTCCGAAGTTCTTCGCCTTGCCCGGAGCGACGGCGCCGCTCCAGTCGTCGGCGTTGATGCGCGCCTGCTCGCCGAGCTCGATCTCGATCTGCTCTTCTGCCGAGAGTGGGGTCTGTGCGGTCATCGGGCGGCCTCCACTCCGAGCTGGGATTCGACGATTTCGCGGTAGGTCTGCGAGGTCTCGAGCAGTTGTTCATGCGTGCCGACACCGACCATGCCGCCGTCGTCGAGCACCACGATGCGGTCGGCATCGGTGATGGTCGAGATGCGCTGGGCGACGACGATCTTCGTCACCTCGGGCAGTTCTCGCCAGAGCGCCTGCCTGAGTCTGGCGTCGGTCGTGAGGTCGAGCGCCGAGAACGAGTCGTCGAAGACGAGGATGTCGGGGCGGTGCACGATCGCACGGGCGATCGCGAGTCGCTGCCGCTGACCGCCCGAGACGTTCGTGCCGCCCTGGGAGATCTTCGCGTCGAGCTGCCCCTCCATCGCCTCGACGAAGTCGCGGCCCTGGGCGATCTCGAGCGCGTGCCACAGCTCGTCGTCGGTGGCGTTCTCACGGCCGTACCGAAGGTTCGACGCGACCGTGCCGGTGAAGAGGAACGGGCGCTGCGGCACGAGTCCGATCGACGACCAGAGGTGGTCGAGGTCGGCCTCGCGCACGTCGACGCCGCCGACCTTCACACTGCCGCCCGTCGCATCGAAGAGACGGGCGATGAGCGAGACGAGCGTCGTCTTGCCGGCACCCGTCGATCCGACGATCGCGACCGTCTCGCCGGGAGCGGCTCCGAACGTGATGCCCGAGATCACGGGGTGTTCGGCACCCGGGTAGGTGAACGCGGCATCCGTGAACTCGACCGAACCCGGCGTCGGGAACACCGTCACCGGGTTCTCGGGCCGGGCCAGCGTCGAGGTCGAGTCGAGCACCTCGCCGATGCGCTCGGCCGAGACCGCGGCGCGCGGGATCATGATCGTCATGAAGCTCGCCATGAGCACACCGGTGAGGATGAGCATCACGTACTGCATGAAGGCGAACAGCGTGCCGATCTGCACCTCGCCGGCATCGACGGCGAAGGCGCCGAACCAGACGACGCCGACCACGGTGACGTTCAGCACGAGCATGAACAGCGGGAAGAGCAGCACGAAGAGCGAACCGACCTTGCGGCCGACGACCATGATGTCGGTGTTCGCGCCGGCGAACCGCTCTTCCTCGATGGGCTCGCGCACGAACGCGCGCACGACGCGAACTCCGGTGAGCTGCTCGCGCATGATGCGGTTCACGTTGTCGAGCTTGTGCTGGTAGCTGCGGAAGAGCGGCACCATGCGGCTGATGACGATCACCGCGATGATCAGCAGGGTGGGCACCGCAACCGCGATGATCCAGCTGAGGCCGACGTCTTGCTGCAGCGCGAAGATCACGCCGCCGATCGCGAGGATCGGTGCGGTGACGAGCATCGTGGCGCCCATCATCGCGAGCATCTGCACCTGCTGCACGTCGTTCGTGTTGCGGGTGATCAGCGAGCCGGGGCCGAACCGCGACACCTCTCGCTCCGAGAAGCCCGAGACGCGCTCGAAGACGTGGTCGCGGATGTCGCGACCGGCGCTCATCGCGGCGCGTGCCGCGAAGTAGGTGGCGATGATCGACGCCGTGATCTGCCCGAGGGAGATCAGCAGCATCAGGGAGCCGGTCGACCAGATGTAGGCGGTGTCGCCCTTGCTGACGCCGTTGTCGATGATGTCGGCGTTGAGGCGCGGCAGATAGAAGGTGGCGAGTGCCGAGATGAACTGGAAGATCAGCACACCGAGCAGGAGCCACTTGTAGGGCTTGAGATAGCGGACAAGGATTTTTCCGAGCATGGCGTCTCCATTGCGAGGAGTCAGGGAATCGAGCGGACACCGCCTGCCGAGGCGCGTTCTTGCGCGCACAGCACCGGCCAGGGCAGCCACCCCTCGCTCGACCTGCAGCATCGCACCCCCGTACGACATTGCAGCGTTTCAGCCTCACACGGAGGAGGGGGTGACGCAAGCGAGTCGCGGTCATCCGTTGCCCGCGTTCACCGAGAGCGAAATCTTCGGTCATCAGCACATTGCGGACGCGCGAGAATGGGCGCGGAGGTCGAAGATGATCAACACCCACGAGGTCGAGAACCAGGTGCCGGCGCGCGAGGACGTCGACGAGTACTCGTCGAACGTGCCGCTCGTCGAGGCGGTCGCGCGATGGGGGAGGGGCGGCGCCGAGGCATCCGCTCAGGGGCTCGCCGACGTCGGCGCGCTCGTGGGGTCTGCGGCGTTCCAGCGCGACGCCGAGCGGGCGAACACGCACCCGCCCGTGCTGCACGCCTTCGACAGGTGGGGGCGTCGCATCGACGAGGTCGAGTACGACGACGCCTATCACCGCGTCATCGGGGCGGCGGTCGCAGCCGGTGCGCACACGAGTGCTGCCGCGGCGCCCGGCCCCGGGGCGAACGTCGACCGGGCGGCGGCGTTCCTGCTCTTCGCGCAGGTCGAGCCCGGGCATGCGTGCCCGGTGTCGATGACGCACGCGGCGGTGCCCACGCTCGAGCTCGCGGCATCCGGCCTGCGAGATGAATGGATGCCTCGGCTGCTGAGCCGTGCGTACGACCCTGAGCTCGGCGGTGGCGATGAGCGCGGCGGTGCCGGTGCCGACACGCGTGCCGGCACCGCGAAGCAGTCGGCGCTCGTGGGCATGGCGATGACCGAGAAGCAGGGCGGCTCCGATGTGCGGGCCAACACGACGCGCGCCGAGCGACGCGGCGGCACCGGCTCGTGGGGCGCCGAGTACGGGCTGACCGGGCACAAGTGGTTCTGCAGCGCGCCGATGAGCGACGCGTTCCTCGTGCTCGCGCAGGCACCGCACGGACCCAGCTGCTTCTTCGTGCCGCGCGTGCTGCCCGACGGCTCGCGCAACGTGTTCCGCATCCAACGGCTGAAGGACAAGCTCGGCAACCGGTCGAACGCGTCGAGCGAGATCGAGCTCGACGGCACGTCGGGCTGGCTCATCGGCGAAGAGGGGCGCGGCGTCGCGACGATCGTGCAGATGGTGACCCGCACCCGGCTCGACTGCGTCATCGGCTCGGCGGCGGGCATGCGGCAGTCGGTCGCCGAGGCGGCCTGGCACGTGCAGCACCGCCGTGCGTTCGGTGAACTGCTCGTCGACCAGCCCGCGATGGCGGCGGTGGTCGCCGACCTCGCGCTCGAGTCGGAGGCGGCGACCCTCACCGCGATGCGGCTCGCGCGCTCGTACGACGTCGACGCGGACGACGCGGAGCAGGCGTTCCGGCGCCTCGCGACCGCCGTCGCGAAGTACTGGGTGTGCAAACGCGGTGCGGGGCACGCCGCCGAGGCGCTCGAGTGCCTCGGCGGCAACGGCTACACCGAGGCGTTCCCGCTCGCGCGGCGCTATCGGGAGCAACCGCTGCTCGCCATCTGGGAGGGCTCGGGCAACGTCATCGCGCTCGACGTGCTGCGCGTGCTCGCGCGCGAGCCCGCAGCGTTCGAGGCGTTCTTCGCCGAGGTCGGCGCGGCGGCGGGGGAGTCGCCGGTGTTCGACGCCGCACTCGATGCGGCGCGATCGCTCGTGGGCGAGCTGTCGGCGACGGATGCCGCGGGCGCCGCGTTCCTCGCACGGGAGCTCACCGAGCGGCTGGCCCTCGTGCTGCAGGGATCGCTCATGCTGCGCTACTCGCCCGGCGAGGTGGCGGACGCGTTCGTGCGCACACGCCTCGGCGACGAGGGCGGCCGGCAGTACGGGGTGCTGCCGCGCGGGGCGGATGTCGCGGGGATCCTCGCACGGGCGTGAGCGCGAGCGCCGCGGGGCAGGTCTGTGTCTGTTCCGTGTCTGTGGATAACCGCACTCGGCGCTCGACTGCTCGCCTAGGGTATTCGCCATGTCCCTCTCCCGACCGACGCAGCGATCCCGCCGGAGCGCGGGCGCCGCGCTCGCCGCAGCCGGCGCCGTCGCGCTGCTGCTGAGCGGGTGCGCCGGCGGCGTTCCGACGGCATCGCCGAGCCCGTCAGCGGATGCCGCTGAGCCGATCTTCGCGTCGGACGAGGAGGCGCTCGCGGCTGCGGAGTCTGGGTATTCATCGCATCTTGCCCTCGTCGACCAAGTGACAGCGTCGGGTGGTGTCGATGTTTCGCGGCTACGTGAGGTGGCGACGTCCTCCTATGCGGAAAACCTCACCGATTCGTTGGGTCGGCTGCAAGAGAGCGGGACGCACACAGCGGGCGATACGCGCTTCGATAGCGTGGGCCTGATCGAACGCTTCGAGACCGAGGGCGTTGCGACAGTCAGTGTCTACCTCTGCCTAGATGTCACCGATGTGCGTGTGGTTGATGCTGGCGGGCAGGACGTGACTCCGCCTGATAGGCGGAATCGCGCACCCATACAGGTCGAGCTGGAGTCTGGTTCCGCGGCGGAGCCTACTCAATTGGTGGTTTCAGGGGCACAGTCGTGGGCTGGCGACGACTTCTGCTGAGCACTGTCGTCTTGGTGACGGCGAACTCGATGCTGATCGGTAGCAGCACCAGCGACGACATCAATTCGATCGACTACATCGTCGGTGCAGTCACTGATTCGGGTGCAACGATTCAGGTGGAGGAGAAAGTGGAGGCCCCGGGCTGGCAGCCCGCGCCGGCAGCTCCGGACTTCGAGGAACCAGTCCCAACACCACCTGACGGAACCGACCTCAATTCGGTTGACTTCGTCTTCGGTGTGGAACTCGACAACTGCAAACCAACGGATCCGACCGATTGTAGGGCCGAGCCTTCGGCTGAGCCAACGGCCCCAGCCCCCGCCCCGGCCGTCACCGTCACACTCCGCGACATCGCCTCATTCGTTCCCGCGAAGCCGGGCAACACCATGGAACCGGGTGGCTGGGCGGTCGAGGACCTTCCGGCGAACTTCGTGGCCGAGGCATCCGCTCAGGTGGTGTCGGGCACACTGCTCGGTCGGCTCGCTGACGTGCGGTTCACGCCCGTCGCGTTCCGGTGGCGGCACAGCGACGGCGTCGTCGTCGAGAGCGGCACGCCCGGCGCGACCTGGGTCGCGCTCGGGCAGGCCGAGTTCACGCCGACCGGCACGAGTCATGTCTACGCCGAGTCCGGCGAGTACACCGTCACGCTCGAGGCCGTGCTGCGCGCCGAGTACCGATTCGGCGGTTCGGGCTGGCGCATGATCGCGGGCACGCTCGCGGTCGCGGGTGATCCGCAGCCCGTGCTCGTCGGCGAGTTCGACACCGTACTCACGAACGGCGACTGCAACGCGAACCCGTCGGGCCCGGGCTGCTGAGACGGATCTCCGTCGCTCGGCGGAGGCGGCGGCGCGCACGATGGGGTGAGATGGCTTCATGACCGAGACTCCGCAGACCCAGCCGGGTTCGAAGCCGCCGCCTCGTTCCGTCGAGGGCTGGGGATCGGACTCGCGCTCGGCACCGGCATCGGGGTCTCGATGGGCTTCGCGCTCGACAACCTCGCGCTCGGCATCGGAATCGGAGTGGCCATCGGTCTCACGTTCGCCCTCGCATTCGGCGCGGCGAAGAAGCCGCCGACCGAGGAACGGCCGAGCGGTGCCCCGGCCACCGAGGATCCGCCCCCTCGCGCCTGACGCGGGCACGTCGGTATCGGAGAGGTCGCTCTCACCCGTTATGGGGAGGCCGCGAACGTCGCTCCGTAGAGGTCCCGCAGGCCCACCATGCCGTTGGCGGTGAACGCGGCGCGCTGCCGTGCAGCTCCGGTGCCGTCGCGCAGCAGCCGTGCGACACCCTCGCGAGCGAGTGCGAGGTCTCCGGTCGCCTCGAGCGCGGGCTGCAGCACCCGGATGCAGCGATCCAGTGTCTCTGCGGCCGGCCGCAGCTCGATGAGAACCGGGTCGAGCACTTCGCGGCTCAGACCAGAGTGCGCGGAATGCATGAGCGAGGCGTTCAGGAGTTCTGGGTCTGGCGCCGCATCGGGAGTGGGCAGCACCGACGCCGAGCGGCCGAGCGAGTCGTCGAGAACGCAACTGACGAGGGCACGGAAGAGCACGGTGAGCAGCACCGACGACCACGCCTCGAGCTGTGCGTCCGCCACACGAACCTCGATCGTCGGCACGTGCGACGAGAGCCTCGCATTCCACATGATGATCGCCTGGTCCTGCATGCCGCCGATGCCGATGAGTCGTTCCAGGCGACGGTCGTAGTCGGCGCCGTCACGGAACACGGGCGGGCAGCCCGTCGTGGTCCAGCGTCGCTGAGAGACGTTGCGCCAGCTGTCGAAGCCCGTGTCGTGGCCGCGCCAGATCGGCGAGTTGCCGGTCAACGCCGAGAAGAGGGGCAGCCAGTTGCGCGTGACGTTGAGCGCGCGCACCCCGGCGTCGTGATCGACCACGCCGACGTGCACGTGCAGCCCCTGGATCTGGTGGTCGGCGATGACGCCGCCCATTTCATCGACGATCCTGAGATACCGCGGCAGGTCGGTGACCGTCGGAAACCCGTGCGCATCCGGAGGCGCTCCCACGCTCGCGACGACGACGCCGAGTCGTCGGGCCTCCTCCGCGAGCTCGTGCCGGAAGCCGACGAGCGAGGCGAGCGCCGCCTCACTCGAGGTGAACACCGTGGAGGCGTGCTCGACCTGGGAAGCGAGGAACTCGCGATGGGTGATCGGCGCCCACGCGGGGCGGGCCGAGAGCGTTGCGAATGCACCGGCCGCGACGTCCACGGGTTTCATCGTCTCGGGGTCGAGGAAGACGAACTCCTCCTCGATGCCGAACGTCGTCGGTTCCGCCACCATGTGCCTCCCCCCGGGTGCTGATCGAACTCTCCTCAGCTCGCGTCGTGGTGTCAAGCCCCATGAAGCGGGTGATGTCCGCTCGTGTCGAAATCCGTCACACAGCCTCGACATACTGGTGGGAGCGCGGTTCAGCCTCCCCAGATCGAAGGAGCGATTCCGATGAAGTACCTGATCCAGATCTACAGCAACCCCGAGTCGCGCGCCGTGTGGAACACTTTCACGCCCGAGCAGCAGGCCGAGGGCTACGTCTACTACCAGCGCATCAGCGAGGAACTCGCGGCGAGCGGCGAGTTCGTGGCGAGCGAGGCGCTCGCCGACATCTCGCTCGCCAAGCGGGTCACGAACGGCGACGACGGCACGGTCGCGAGCGACGGGCCCTTCGCCGAGACGAAGGAGCTGCTCGCCGGCTTCTACCTCGTCGACTGCGAGAGCGAGGCGCGTGCGGTCGAGATCGCAGGGCGGTTCCCCGAGGCGCAGTTCGGCCTCATCGAGGTGCGTCCGGTGCTCGAGATGGCGTCGGGCTCCGACGTCTGACACCCGATGCCTGACGAGGTCGCCGCCGTTCGGGCGCTGCGAGCCGCCGCACCGTCGGCGCTCGCAGTGCTCGTGCGGCGCTACGGCGACTTCGCCGCCTGCGAAGACGCGATGCAGGAGGCCCTCATCGCCGCCGCCGAGCAGTGGCCGGGAACCGGGGTGCCCGACAGCCCACGGGCCTGGCTCGTGCGCGTGGCGTCACGGCGGTACATCGACGACGTGCGGTCGGATGTCGCGCGCCGACGCCGCGAGTCCAGAGCCGCCGAACTCGAACCCGAGCACGCGCAGGTGCCCGCCGTCGACGACACGCTCACCCTGTTCCTGCTCTGCTGCCACCCGGCCCTCGGGCGACCCGCGCAGCTCGCGCTCACTCTGCGGGCCGTCGGCGGCCTCACGACCGCCGAGATCAGCCGGGCGCTGCTTCTGCCGGAACCCACCGTGGCGCAGCGCATCTCGCGGGCGAAGGCGCGCATCAGGGCCAGCGACGAGGGCTTCCGGATGCCGCGGCCGGCGGAGGTCGAGGCGCGGCTCGCCGCCCTGCGCCAGGTGCTGTACCTCATCTTCACCGAGGGGCACACGGCGAGCTCCGGCGACGAGCTCGCGCGCGTCGACCTCTCGGCCGAGGCCATCCGGCTCGCCCGGCAGTTGCGCGCGGCCGATGCGGATGCCTCGGGGGAGACGACCGGGCTGCTCGCCCTCCTGCTCCTCACCGATGCCCGTCGGGCGGCGCGGGCCGACGCCGCGGGCGCCCTCGTGCCGCTCGACGAGCAGGACCGGTCCCGCTGGGACCGGGCGATGATCGACGAGGGTGTCGCCCTCGTCACCGAGGTGCTCGACCGCGCGCCGATCGGCCCGTACCAACTGCAGGCCGCGATCGCCGCCGTGCACGACGAGGCGCCGTCCACCGAGGAGACCGACTGGATCGAGATCCTCGGCCTCTACGAGCTGCTCGGTCGGCTGAGCCCCGGTCCGATGGTCTCGCTCGGCCGCATCGTCGCACTCGCCATGGTCGAGGGCCCGCAGGCGGGGCTCGCGGCCCTCGAGACATCCGAGTCGGCGGCCGACGGCGCGCTCGCAGAGCACCACCGCACGTGGGCCGTGCGCGGTCACCTGCTCGAACGGTCGGGGGCGACGGATGCCGCGTCGCTCGCGTTCGCCGAGGCGGCACGCCGCACGCTCAACGGCCCCGAACAGCGCTATCTCGCGGCCAAGGCCGAACGGCTGCGCGCCGGGCGGTGACGGCGAACCGCGCTCAGCGCGCGAGCAGGTTGGCGACGACCGACGCGATGACCGTGAGCACCCAGAGCCCGACGAGCCCGCCCGTCACGATCCATGCGATGCGCTTGTGCTCGTCGTATCCGTCGAGCGCGCGCCCGTCGCGGTCGCGCTGCGAGCCGGTGAGCACGAGCACGAGGTCGACGAGCACCCAGACGCCGAGCCCGCCGAGGGTCAGCAGCTTCGCGATCGCCGTGCCGTACTTGCCGAGGTAGAAGCGGTCGGCGCCCCAGAACCCGAGCAGCATCGCGAACAGCCACGTCGCGATGAAGGTTCGCCCGGTGGTGCGATACGGATCGTATGAGAACTGCGGGCCGACCGGCACGGCCGTGCCGTAGGCGGGCGGCAACGGCGCCGTCGTCTGCTCGTCGAGCGAATACCCCGGAGGGGCGGGCAGCGTGTACGACGGGAACTCCGAAGCGGCGGGCGGAGCCGGGAAGGGGGCCGGTGCGCCGAACGGAGGTGCCGGAGGAGCCGGCTGGGCCGGGGTCGCTCCAGCGGGCGTCGGCAGGGCAGCGGCTGCACGTGCGGGCCGCGCCGTCGTCGACTCGTCGAGGTCGTCGAAGGCGGGGGCGCCGCCGAACGCGGGGATCGGCGGGCCTGCCGGGGCCGGCGGCGTCGTGGTCGTCGGAGCGACGCTCGGCGCGGGCGGGGCAGGCGTCGCGGCCGCGGGCAGCGGGTTGGGCGCGGCATCGGCGGGCCGCGCGGCGGTGTGCGGAGTCCAGGCGGTGCCGTCCCAGTAGCGCAGCAGCGCGGCATCCGATTCGTCGTCGTACCAGCCGGCCTCAAGCGACACGTTCGCTCCTCTCCTTCTTCTGCAGTCGAACGGCGCGCACCGAGAGCTGCACCGCGGCGATCACGACGAGGGTCGCGAACAGCCACGTCGACACCTCGGGCGACATCAGGTGGGCGAGGGCGACGCCGCCGAACGAGGCCGCGGTCGCCGCGAGGCCGGCGATGATGCCCGCACGCAGGTCGACCACCCCGCCCCGGGCGTTCGTGACGGTGCCGCTGATCGCGGTGGGGATCATCACGGCGAGCGACGTGCCCTTGGCGACGAGGTCGCTCATGCCGAAGAAGAGCATGAACGCGGGCACCATGACGAGTCCGCCGCCGATGCCGAAGAGGCCGGATGCCACGCCGATGACGAGCCCGAGCGCCACCATACCGATGATCGTGAGCGCGTCGAGTTCGAGATGCGCTGCGGTGCGCTCGGGCACGAAGACCAGCATGCGCACCGCGACGGCCACGAGGAGCGCGATGAACATCCAGCGCAGCCAGCCGAGGGGGAGGCGTCGCAGCAGTCGGGCGCCGATCCAGGAGCCGATGATGCCGCCCGCGGCGACGAACAGCGCGGGGATCACGTCGACCTCACCGCTGATGAAGTACACGATGGAGCCGACGATCGCCGTCGGCACGATCGCCGCGAGCGAGGTGGCGGACGCACGGCGCTGGTCCATGCCGGCGAACGTCACGAACAGGGGCACCATGAGGATGCCGCCGCCGACGCCGAACGCGCCCGAGAGCAGCCCGCCGACCGCGCCGATGACGGCGAGGCGCGCCCATCCGGCACGTCGAGCGGTCTCGGCGGAGGACGAGTCGGCTGAAGTCACCCGCCTACTGTACTGGCGTGCGGGCAGAGAGCGGAGAGTGTCGTGCGCCTACGCCGCGCGGTCGGCGTGCACGGTCGCGAGGGCGCCGACGGGCGCGGACTCCACGACGGCCGGGTCGACGGATTCGGCGTGCACCACGGCATCCGCAGGCGAGACGGGACCCTGCTCGACCAGCGCCGCCACGACGGGAACCTGCTCGACCAGCGCCGCCGCGACGAGGCCCGCCCGTCGCACGCCGCGGGCGAAGACGACGATCAGCACGCCGAGCACCGCGCCCGTCGTGTTCATCACGAGGTCGCGGGGATCGGAGATGCGAGTGGGTTCGGGCACCTGCACGAGTTCGATGAATGCGGTGAAGCCGAATCCCGCGAGCATCGCGAGGGGCCACCGGCGACGGGGGGTGAGCAACGCGGCCAGCACGCCGACCGGCACGAACATCGCCACGTTGAAGGCGATCTCGGCGATGTACCCGGTCGTCCAGGTGACGGGAGCCGTCCACGCCTCGGGATTCAGGATGCCGCCCTCGAGCTGATTCCCGGCCGTGCGCCACGGCGCCGGACCGATGGTCGCCCACAGCACGACGGCTGCGTATGCAGCAGCGACGAGACCGAGGGGGCGGCGGTTCATGCCCCCGATTCTCCACCCATTCGCTGCGAGTGCGCTGGCACCCTGCCGAATTCGTGCTGATCGCGACGAATTCGGACGAAGGGTCTTCCCAGGTCACGATTCGGTCGCGTAGCCTGTGAACCTGAACGTCACCCGATAGGGTATGTTCACTGATTCCTCCATCAAGCGGGCGCTCGCCCGTGCCTCCACCTGATTGCCCGGAGGCGGACCGATCCGCGTGGCATGACCCGATACGAGACGGCGGATGCCTGAGCGCACTCCCGCCCCTCGCCCCCCGCTCCGTCGGCAACCCGCCGTGCGGGGCAGCGATCGACCGTCGATCGCATCGGGCCGCACCAGCAGCCCATAGGACAGAAGGACAGCAGTATGGCAACCGGAACCGTCAAGTGGTTCAACGCCGAAAAGGGCTTCGGCTTCATCGCTCCCGACGACGGCTCGGCCGACGTCTTCGCGCACTTCAGCGCCATCTCGGGCAACGGCTACCGTTCGCTCGAAGAGGGCCAGAAGGTCGAATTCGAGGTCGCACAGGGCCCGAAGGGTCTGCAGGCCGAGAACATCCGCGGCCTCTAGGCCTCGGCAAGCACCACGTGAACGCCCCCGCAGCGCAAGCTGCGGGGGCGTTCGTCATTCCCGCAGGCGGGCGTCACTCGGGCTGAACGGATGCCGCGGCATCCGCTGCGCCGTCGCGCCACGAGTGCTGCGGCTCATACCCGAGCAGGCGACGGGCCTTCTCGATCGAGAGCAGCGTGTCGTTCACGCCGAGCTCCCCGTGGATCGGTGCGCCGGGGAACACTTCGGCGACGAGCTCGGCATTCGGGCGGGTCATCACGGTGTCGGCCGCAGCGATGATGAATCGCTCGAACCCGGGCCCCGCGCCGGCGAGTGCTCGACTGACGGCCTGCGCACCGTCGCGAGCGTCGAGGTAGCCCCAGAGATTCCACTTGCGGAGGCCGGCGTCGGCGTCGAACGAGGGGAACGCCGCGTAGTCGGCGGGTTCCATGACGTTCGAGAACCGCAGGGCGGTGATCGAGAGGTCGGGGTGCCATCGCACGAGCTCGATCGCGAGTTGCTCCTCGAGGTGCTTCACGAGGGAGTACGTGCTCTCGGGGCGCGCCGCGTACTCCTCGTCGACCGGGATGTACGGCGGTGGCACGTCGAACGGCAAGCCGAGCACGGTCTCGCTCGAGGCGTACACGATGCGCGTGATGCCGAGGCGCCGTGCGGCCTGGAACACGTTGAACGTCGAGGTGATGTTGTTGTGGAACGTCGCCACGTCGTTCACGAGGCCAGGGGCGGGGATCGCCGCGAGGTGCACGATCGCGTCGACACCGGAGTGGCGATCATCCACGCCGGCGATGGCGTCGATGACCTGCCCGTAGTCGGTGAGATCCACGCGCGTGAAGGCCGACGGCTCACCGCGCAGGTCGAGGTTCACGACCTCGTGGCCCTCTTCGCGGAGGGTGCGGACGACGGTCCGGCCGAGCTTGCCGGAGCCTCCGGTGACGATGATTCGCATGCCACGAGTCTGACACCGACGGGACTCGCGCGAGATTTCCCAGCGGTTGCACATGAGAAGCGAGTAGAGTCGTGTTATCTGCAGTGGGGTTCTCTCCCACATGACACGGCTGGGAAGCCGACGACAGTCGGGACGAAGCAACATCTCTCACGCCGAAGCACTCGGTGCGATGCAGGCGACGAAGCCCCGCACCGGTTCCTCCCGCAGCTCCCTCATCGCGGCGTCTCGCACGCTGGCCGTCACGGCTGCATGCCAGGCCGCTGACCCCGTGCGACTCGCTCGCACCTCGAACTTCCGGCGGCGGACGTCGCCGTCGGAACCCTGCACGACCTGAGGTCGTGCACGTCGCAGCCGCTTCGGCGGCTCGGCTTTACAGAAGGAAAAGAATATGGCTACCGGAACCGTCAAGTGGTTCAACGCCGACAAGGGCTTCGGCTTCATCGCTCCTGACGACGGCTCGGCCGACGTCTTCGCGCACTTCAGCGCGATCGCATCGGGCGGCTACCGCTCGCTCGAGGAGAACCAGAAGGTCGAATTCGAGACCGCCCGCGGCCCCAAGGGCCTGCAGGCTGAGAACATCACGGTCATTTCGTAAGTTCTCGCATCCCTTTCGATCGGGTGCCGGTGCGCTGAGCGCGTCGGCACCCGATCCACGAGCGGATGTCTCGGCAGCCGCCTCTTCGTGAGGCAGGCGCCGGGGCATCCGCTCTGTGCATTTCCGGCGCGTGGTCCGGCGCCGTCATGCGTGAAGCACTGGGCTTCTTCCGAGCTTCGCTCTCTAGGCTCGGCCCTGTCGAACCACCCCCGATCGATCCCGGTCGGCCCCGAAGAAGGAGCCCCCCTATGCAGTGCCCCACCGACGGAACCGTGCTCGTGATGAGCGAACGCAGCGGCATCGAGATCGACTACTGCCCGACGTGTCGCGGCGTGTGGCTCGACCGGGGCGAGCTCGACAAGATCGTCGAGCGTGCGGCGCGTGAGTTCGCTGCACCGGCCGCGAGCGCCCCTGCTGCCCCTGCTCCCCCCACGCAACCGCAGCCGCCGGCCTACGGCCAGCCGTCGTACCAGCAGCCCTACGACAACCGCGGGTACGACCGCGGCTACGACAACCGGGGCCAGGGCGACTACCGCAAGAAGAAGAAGGAGAGCTGGCTCTCCGAGCTCTTCGACTGAGCACGCCGCTCGCTCCGCCTCCCAGTGAGGAGGCGGAGCGCGGCGACACGGGTCAGGCGGCGAGCGCCTCGATGACCCGGCGCGCGACCGAGGCGCTCGACTGCGGGTTCTGACCGGTGACCAGGTTGCCGTCGACGACCACATGATCGCTCCACGGGGCGGCGGAGTCGATGACGGCCCCGGCGTCGCGAAGAGCCGACTCGACCCACCACGGCGTGTTCTCGCCGGTGCCGCCGGTGCGCTCCTCCTCGTCGGTGAAGACGGTGAGGGTGCGGCCGGCGAACGCGTTCGTGCCGTCGGCGAGCTTCGCCGAGAGCAGCGCGGCGGGGCCGTGGCAGAACGGTGCGATGATCGCGCCGTCCGCGTCCGCTGCGACGAGCACCCGGCCGACGTTCGCGTCGAAGGCGAGGTCGGCCATCGGCCCATGGCCGCCTGGCAGCACGATCGCGGCGTAGTCGCCGGCATCGACGTCGGCGACGGGAACGGCTGCCGCGAGGTCGCCGGCGATCGAGTCGAGGTACTCGGCGAGTTCGCGGGCCTGCGCATCGCCGCCGGCCTGCGACGGGTCGAGGCTGCCGCGGTCGACGGTCGGGGTGACTCCACCTGGCGTCGCGATGACGATGGTGTGCCCGGCTGCCACGAGGTCGCGGTGCGCGGTCACGAGCTCTTCGGCCCAGAATCCGGTCGGATGCTGCGAGCCGTCCTTCATCGTGAGCGAGTTCGCGCCGGTGACGATCATGAGGATGTTGCTCATTCGTGATTCCCTTTCGTTGATTGGTGCTGGGGAGCTCGGCTCAGACGACGTTGAAGTCCGCGGGGTGCGGGCCCATGCGTCCATCGCGTTCGAGCGCGTCGATCGCGGTCAGCTCGTCGGCGGTCAGCTCGAAGCCGAACACGTCGAGGTTCTCGGCGATGCGGCTCGGCGTGACCGACTTCGGGATCACGACGCGGCCCTGCTGCAGGTGCCAGCGCAGTACGACCTGTGCGGGCGTCGCGTCGTGGCGTGCCGCGATGGCGATGACGGATGCCTCGCCGAGCACGGCGCCCTGCGCGAGCGGGCTCCACGCCTCGGTGACGATGCCGTGCCGCTCGTTCGCGGCGATCGTGGCGCGATTCTGCAGCGCGGGATGCAGCTCGACCTGGTTCACCGCCGGCACGACCGTAGTCGCGCCCACGAGTCGTTCGAGGTGCTCGGGCTCGAAGTTCGAGACGCCGATCGCGCGCACCCGCCCATCGGCGTGCAGCCGTTCCAGGGCGCGCCAGGTGTCGAGGTAGAGCCCGCGCTCCGGCGTCGGCCAGTGGATCAGGGAGAGGTCAAGCTGCTCGAGCCCGAGCTTCGCGAGACTGTCGTCGAACGCGCGCAGCGTCGAGTCGTAGCCCTGGTCGGCGTTCCAGACCTTGGTCGTGATGAAGAGCTCGTCGCGGGGCACGCTCGAGGCGGCGATGGCCCGGCCGACGCCCGACTCGTTGCCGTAGATCGCGGCGGTGTCGATGCTGCGGTAGCCGGCGTCGAGGGCGGCGGTGACCGCGGCGGTCGTCTCGTCGTCGGGCACCTGGTAGACGCCGAAGCCGAGCTGGGGCATGCGCACGCCGCTGTTGAGGGTGACGGCGGGCACGGTGGTGAGGTCGGTCATGGTCTCGCTTTCAGGTGGTGGAGGGTGGTCGAGGGTCAGATGGCGGTGGCCGCGGTCGTGGCCTCGTCGAGATTGGCGGAGCCGGAGGCATCCGCTCGTGGAAGGCGCCGCGCACTCGCGGCGGCGACGACCATGACGGCGAGGGCGGCGGCGGTGATGATCGCGCCGACCCAGATCGGCGAGGTGTAGCCGAGGCCGGCCGCGATGGTGAGGCCGCCGGTCCAGGCCCCGAGCGCATTGCCGAGGTTGAATGCCGCGATGTTCGCCCCAGACGCGAGGGTCGGGGCGCCGTCGGCGTACCGCATCACGCGGCTCTGCAGGGCGGGCACCGTGCCGAACCCGAAGCCGCCCATGGCGGTCAGGAGCACGATCGTGGCGACGGGGTTCGGGGCGAGCCAGGCGAAGAGCACGAGCACGACCAGCAGGGCGGAGATGAAGCCGAGCAGGGTGCCGTCGATCGAGCGGTCGGCGAGGCGTCCGCCGATCCAGTTGCCGACGACGAGGCCGGCACCGAAGAGCACGAGCAGCCACGGCACCGCGCTCGACGCGAAGCCGCTCACCTCGGTGAGCGTGTACGCGATGTAGGTGAACGCGCCGAACATGCCGCCGAAGCCGAGCACCGTCACGACGAGCGAGAGCCACACCTGGCCGGAGCGGAACGCGGTGAGTTCGCGGCGGAGGCTCGGTGCCGGCCCGTCGGTGCGGAGGTTCGGCACGAGCGTCGCGATGCCGACGAGCGCGACCACGCCGATCGCGGAGATGGCCCAGAAGGTCGAGCGCCAGCCGAACTCCTGGCCGAGGAACGTGCCGAACGGCACGCCGAGCACGTTGGCCGCGGTGAGGCCGGTGAACATGATCGCGATGGCGCCGGCGGCCTTCTCGGGCGCGACGAGGCCGGCGGCGACGACAGAGCCGATGCCGAAGAAGGCGCCGTGGCAGAGTGCCGCGATGATGCGGCCGGTCATCATGAGCTCATACGTCGGGGCCATCGCCGAGATCGCGTTGCCGGCGATGAAGAGCACGAGCAGGCCCGTGAGCACCGGCTTGCGGGGGAGCCTGGTCGTGGCGGCCGTGAGGCCGAGGGCGCCGACGACCACCGCGAGGGCGTAGCCGGAGATCAACCAGCCTGCTGCGGCTTCGGTGACGCCGAAGTCGGCCGCCACTTCGGGGAGCAGGCCCATGATCACGAACTCGGTGAGCCCGATGCCGAAGCCCCCGATGGCGAGGGCGATGAGTCCGAGGGGCATTCGTGGTTCTCCTGTTACACTCGTACGAATAGTTGCAGACGCGCTCTATTGCACGACGAGCATTAATACTTGCACGCGCAATTAGAAAGCGCAAGCAACTAAATCGATCGAGGAGGAGACATGGGCATCGCCGACGACGCGGTCGAGGTGCGCGCTCAGGGCTGGCGCACGCTCGCCGCACTGCACGGACTCATCGAGGCCGAGCTCGAGCGCTCGCTCGCGGCATCCGTAGACCTCTCGGTCGTCGAATACACCGTGCTCGACGCGCTCAACCGTCAAGACGGCTGGCACATGCGCATGCAGCAGCTCGCGCGCGCGGCGGCGCTCAGCCCGAGCGCGACGACGCGGCTCGTGAACCGGCTCGAAGACCGGGCGCTGCTCACGCGCATCCTCTGCGCCGACGACCGGCGCGGTATCTACACCGAGCTCACCGCTGCAGGCCGCGCGCTCTACGAGCGTGCGCGTCCGATCCACGACGAGACGCTCGAGCGGGTGCTCGCCGAGGCCGGCGACCAGCCCGAGCTCGCTCCCGTCGTCGAGGCGCTGCACGGAGTGGCGCTGCCGGCGGCGGTCGGCTGAGCGCCAGTCGTCGGTCTGGGATGGGCGGCGACGAATTCGCGGCAGGTCAGGTCGCGTTCGCCGAGATGTTCACGAGCCAGGTGACCCCGTAGCGGTCGGTGCACATGCCGAACGCGTCGCCCCACGGCGCCACCTCGAGCGGCACGATCTCCGAGCCGCTGGCGAGCAGCTTCGCCCAGTAGCCGCGGAGCACGGCGTCGTCGTCGCGCCCGCCCGAGAGCGAGATCGAGATCGGCCCGCCGGTGCCGGGGTCGCCCATCGAACTCGGCGTGTCGGCACCCATCAGCACGACGCCGCCGTCGCCCTCGAGCTGGCCGTGCATGATCTTGTCGGCGTCGGCGGGAACGTCGGCCTGGCCGAACTCGGCGAAGGTGCTCGTCGTGAGCTCGCCGCCGAACACCGAGTGATAGAAGTCCAGCGCTTCCTTCGCGTTGCCGGGGAAGTTGAGGTACGGGTTGAGCGTGACCATGGTGCGACCCTTTCGATCTCGACGAGGCTGTCGAAGCCGATACTGGTCGCTCGCGCGACCGACGGCAACCCCGCAGCGGATGCCTCCGCCGAGGGCGCGGATGCAAGATCGGGTCTTGACAGCGCCATCCGATCGTCGTAAGTTGTAATCAACCAAATGGTTGATCAACGAATGAGTTGGGAACAGTCTGATGATCTTCGACCCGGGCGCAGACGATCGCCTCGACCGCGCCTTCATGGCGCTGGCCGACCCGGTGCGCCGCGGCATCATCGCCCGACTGAGCCGGGGGCCGGCCACGGTCAACGAGCTCGCCGAACCGTTCGCGATCACCAAGCAGGCCGTCTCGAAGCACATCCAGGTGCTCGAGCACGCGGGGCTCGTCACGAGGACTCGTGACGCGCAGCGCCGACCCGTGCACCTCGACGCGGCCCAGCTCGAAGCCCTCACCGCGTGGATCGACCGCTACCGGCTGATCCACGAGCAGCAGTTCCGCACGTTGGACGCGCTGCTCGCCGAAGCCCCCGGCCCGGATGCCGGGGCATCCGTCGCCCCCGATGCGCCGATCGCGCGTCGCGGCGACTCCGCTGAGCCCGGCGCCGCAGCCGGGCACGCCAGAGAAGAGATCTGAAATGACGAACCCCGTCACCATCACCGCCCCCGAAGGCCTGCCCTTCGTCGAGATCGAGCGAGAGTTCGATGCACCCGTCGCCGCTGTCTTCAACGCGCACCGCGACCCCGAGCTCGTCAAGCGCTGGCTCGGCCCGAACGGCTACGAGATGAAGGTCGATCGCTGGGACTTCGTGCCGCAGGGCGGGTACCGCTACCTGCACGTCGACCCCGAAGGGGAGGAGTACGCCTTCAACGGCACCTTCCACTCGGTGCGCGAGAACGAGTTCGCGGTGCAGACCTTCGAGTACGAAGGCTTCCCCGACGTCGTGGCCGTCGAGTCGATGTCGTTCGAAGACCTCGGCGGCGGGCGCACACTGCTCCGCATCCACTCCACCTACCCGAGCCTCGAGGCCCGCGACGGCATGATCCAGAGCAACATGGAGCAGGGCCTCACCGAGGGCTACGCCCGCCTCGACGGAGTGCTCGCCGCCTGACCGAGCGCAGCGTCGATCGACGGGATGCCGCGGGGCGCGGTCGCCGCACGCACCCGCCCCGCGACCCGCCGGTCGCCTTCCTCACCGCGAACACCGCACCGAACGGAGCACCCCATGGACTGGACACTGGAAGTCGTCATCGTGCCGGTGAGCGACCTCGACCGATCGATCGCGTTCTACCGCGACCAGCTCGGCTTCGCCCTCGACCACGACACCCGCAACGAGCACATGCACATCGCGCAGCTCACGCCCCGCGGCTCGGGCTGCTCGATCGTGATCGGCTCACTGCCGTCGCAGAACGAGATGGCGCCGGGCTCCCTGCACGGCGTGCAGCTCGTCGTCGCCGACGCCGAGGCCGCGCGCGCCGAGCTCATCGGCCGCGGCGTCGAGGCGAGCGAGATCACCGTCTTCGACGAACGCGACGGCGGCACCTTCTTCGGCTTCGCCGACCCTGACGGCAACACCTGGGCCGTGCAGCAGATCAAGGCCCGCGGCGAGCGGCCGCTCATTCCGCTCGACGCCCGCCAGCGCTTCGGCGCCGAGCAGGAGGTCTGAGCGAGCGACCACGCCGGTCGACCGGATGCCGCGGGTCGCCCCCACAGAGGGCGGCGCTCCGCGGCATCCGTACGCCTGACGCGCACGCGCGATCAGGGGGCCCGCAGCGTCCTGCGGGTCAGGCCGGCGCAACCGGCTGTCTGAGGATCGTCCTGAGTCTCTCGGGGGCCGTGCGGCGGGGGTCGCCGAGGTACACCTCGTGATGCCGCCCGTTGAACCGCAGGCCCCGTTCGGGCCTGAACTCGTCGTGCAGGCGCGCGAGCGTCGGGCCCTCGTCGTCGTACGAACCGAGGTGGAGGGTCTGCACCGCCCGGCCCTCTGCGAGTCGCTCGAAGCGCACGAGGCTCGCGGCCGGCGCCTTCGGGGCCGCCTTGGCGACGGCATCGGCGATGAGCTCGAGGGTGAGCCAGTCGGGCTGCCAGATCATCATCGTCCACGACCAGGCCGACTTCTCGCGGGTGACGAACGTCGCCGGGTCGTCGGCGCTCCAGAGCCCCTCGAGCGGCCCGACGACGTAGTCGCGATCGAGCTCGCGCTTGCTCTGGAACTTCGCGGCGTACGACACGGCGTAGAGGGCCTCGACCGCTGCCACGTACTCGGGGGCGCTGTTGGGGTCGCCGTGCCCGTCGACCATGCAGTAGGCGAGCTCGGGCACCTCGATGATCTCGAAGCGACCTCGCGGGGCGGTGTAGCAGGCGAGTTCGCGCTTCACGTCGTACTTGTCGGCCATGCACACAGACTCGCGCGCACCACCGACATGGAGCCGGACGCACCGGCGCAGCGTGCGGCGTCCGCGCGCGCGTGACACCATCGGAGGCGGAGGCGATCTTCCCCCGACCAGCACTGGAGCATCATGCAGACTCGCACGCTCGGCCGCACCGCCCGAACGGTCTCGGTCATCGGCCTCGGCACCTGGCAGCTCGGCGCCGACTGGGGCGAGGTCGCCGAGGCCGACGCCTTCGCCGTGCTCGACGCGGCCCACGATGCCGGTGTCACCTTCTTCGACACGGCCGACGTCTACGGCGACGGCCGGAGCGAGTCGCTCATCGGCGCGTGGCTCCGCGCCAACCCCGGCTCCGGCGTCACGGTCGCCACGAAGATGGGCAGGCGCCTGCCGCAGGAGCACGCCAACTACTCCGCCGAGCACTTCCGCGCGTGGATCGACCGCTCGCGGGCGAACCTCGGCGTCGACACCCTCGACCTCGTGCAGCTGCACTGCCCGCCGACCTCGGTCTACGGCGACGACCGGGTCTTCGACGCACTCGACGCACTCGTCGATGACGGCTCGATCGCCGCCTACGGCGTGAGCGTCGAGCGGGTCGACGAGGCGCTCACCGCCATCGCGCGACCGCACGTCGCGACCGTGCAGATCATCCTGAACGCGTTCCGGTTGAAGCCGCTCGACCAGGTGCTGCCGGCCGCCGTGGAGGCAGGGGTCGGCATCATCGCCCGGGTGCCGCTCGCGAGCGGCCTGCTCTCGGGCCGCTACACGAACGACACGATCTTCGCCGCGAACGACCACCGCAGCTTCAACCGCCATGGCGAGGCGTTCGACGTGGGCGAGACCTTCTCGGGCGTCGACTACGAGACGGGCGTGCGCGCGGCATCCGAGTTCACCGCGCTCGCCCGCGAGGCGGCGCCGACCGCATCGCCCGCCCAGGTCGCCCTCGCGTGGATCGCCGCGCAGCCGGGCGTGAGCTCGGTGATTCCGGGTGCGCGCTCGCCGCAGCAGGCGCGGGCGAACGCCGAGGCCGGGGTGCTGCGCCTCCCGCCGACGTTCGACGGGGCGGTGCGCGAGCTCTACGACCGCGAGATCCGCGCGGCGGTGCACGAGCGCTGGTAACCGGTCGCCCGCTCCGCGACACCCGGTGGGGAATCGCCGGAATACCCCCATTTCGGGGCACAACGTCGATACGCTGCACAGGTGTGGTGTTAGCGGGGGGCTGACAGTGACGATTCCGGGGGCATGTCGCGGCGACGATTCGTCGTGCCGTGCGCACGGACCCGGGGTCGACACGACCCTCCTTCGACCCGTCGAACCGACGGGCAGATCCGAACACTCGGTCAGTACGAAGGAAGGAATCGAATGATCACCAAACGAGTCATGACGTTCGGGCGCAGCGGGACCGCCGCGGTGCATCTCGAGGGTGGCGCGGGCAGGCGCAGGGCCGACCGGTTGCTCGGTCTCGCGCTCGCCGGCCTGATCGTGGTCACGCTCGGCATCGCCGGCCAGGCGCAGAGCGCCGAGGCGGCGGCGGATCTCGCGCACGCGAAGCAACTCGCGGTCGACCAGGTGGGCGGCCAGGTCGGCATCGGCGCCGCAGGCGTCGACATCGCGGCGATCCGGGATGCCGCGGCCGCGCGCTCGGCGACCGAAGCGCTGCGCGGTGCGCTCGATGCGCACCATGAGGCGGTCGCCGCGCAGCAGGCCGCGGCAGCCGTGCAGCTCGCCGCCGAGGCGGCGGCGGCCGAGGCGGCGGCCGCAGCGGCCGCCGAAGCCGAGGCCGAGCAGGTCGCCGACGAGGGCGATGACTGGTCGGGTGAACCGGATGCCGCGGCATCCGCTTCGAGCGAGGCGACCGAGGAAGCCCCGGCGGCCGCTCCGGCAGCCGACCCGTACACCTCCGAGTTCTATCCGGGCCTTCCCCCGGCACCGCGTGACGAGGACTGCGGACCGTGCACCGGCAAGGAGATGGTGCCGGTCTACTACAACGGCTCGTACGTGTGGGGCTGCGACGCCTGACCGGAACGGATCGGTGCGGCGGGCGCTCGGGAGACCGGGCGCCCGCCGTCGTTTCGCGTTCCGGTCGCTACGCCCGGGGAGGCGTGGCGAACCGCCAGGCCGTGATCCAGTCGGGATCCTCGCCGTGCTCGTATGCGTACTCGCGGGCACGACTGCGGGCCGCGTGCCATTCATCGGCGATCTCCGCGATGCCGGTGCGACCCTCGAGGCCCGGCACCCGGTGCAGCACGTCGAGCGCGAGTCGATACCGGTCGAGGTCGTTCAGGTGCAGCATGTCGAACGGCGTCGTCGTCGTGCCGCGCTCGACGAAGCCCCGCACGTGCAGGTTCCGGTGGTTGGCGCGCCGGTAGGCGAGCTGGTGGATGACCGACGGGTACCCGTGGAACGCGAAGATCACCGGGGCGTGGGTCGTGAACATCGCGTCGAATGCCCGGTGGGGGAGCCCGTGCGGGTGGTGCGACGGGTCCTGCAGGCGCATGAGGTCGACCACGTTCACGACGCGCACCCGGAGGTCGGGCAGTCGCTCGCGCAGCAGTTGCGCCGCCGCCACGGTCTCCATGGTCGGCACGTCGCCCGCGCAGGCCATGACGACGTCGGGCACGGATGCCGCGGGGTCGGCCGCGTCGTAGCCCGGCTCGTTGCCCGCCTCCGCCCAGATGCCGATGCCCTGCTCGACGTGCGCCTCCGCTTCAGCGAGGGTCATCCACTGCGGTGCCGGCTGCTTGCCCGCCACGATCACGTTCACCCGGTTCTGCGTGTCGAAGGCGTGCCGCATCACGGCGAGCAGCGTGTTCGCGTCGGGCGGCAGGTAGACGCGCGCCACGTCGGCCTGCTTGTTCACCACGATGTTGAGGAAGCCCGGGTCCTGGTGCGAGAAGCCGTTGTGGTCCTGACGCCACACGTGCGAGGAGAGCAGGAAGTTGAGCGACGCGAGGTCGCCGCGCCATGGCACCCGGCTCGCCGACTCGAGCCACTTCGCGTGCTGGTTGACCATCGAATCGACGATGTGGATGAACGCCTCGTAGCTCGTGATGAGCCCATGCCGCCCGGTGAGCAGGTACCCCTCCAGCATGCCCTGCATGAGGTGCTCGCTCAGGGCCTCGATCACGCGGCCCTCACGGGCCAGGTGCTCGTCGAGTGGATCCAGCGCCTCCGCCCAGACGCGCGCGGTCACGTCGAACACGGCACCCAGCCGGTTGGAGAGCACCTCGTCCGGGCCGAAGAGCCGCACATCGTCGGGATTGCGGCGCATGAGCTCCGCGAACCATTCGCCGAGGACCCTCGTCGACTCCGCCGAGTCGCCCCGGTCGCCGGGATCGACGTCGAGAGCGAAGGCGTCGAGCTGCGGCAGGTCGAGGGACCGCACGATGCCGCCGTTCGTGATCGGGGACGCGCTCATCCGCAGGTCGCCGTGCGGCCGCAGCGCGTCGAGGTCCGCGACCGGCCGTCCGTCCCGGTCGAAGAGCTCCTCGGGCCGGTACGACCGCAGCCACGCCTCGAGCATCGCGAGGTGCTCGGGGTTCTCGCGCACGGCGGCGAGCGGCACCTGGTGTGCGCGGAAGGTGCCCTCCACCTGCACGCCGTCGACCATGCGGGGGCCGGTCCACCCCTTCGGCGTGCGCAGCACGATGGCCGGCCAGCGGGGCGCCGCCTCGGCGAACGCGCCGGCCGCGGCATCCGCCCGGATCGCGGCGATGCGCTCGTAGGCGACGTCGACGGCGTCGGCCATGCGGCCGTGCACGGCCATCGGGTCCTCGCCGTCGAACCCGCCGGTCACGAGCAGTGGTTCGTAGCCGTTGCCACGGAAGAAGTCGACGAGCTCGGCCTCCGGGATGCGCGCGAGCAGCGTCGGGTTGGCGATCTTGTAGCCATTCAGGTGCAGGATCGGCAGCACCGCGCCATCCGTCACCGGGTTCAGGAAGGAGTGGCCGCGCCAGCTCGCCGCGAGCGGACCGGTCTCTGCCTCGCCGTCGCCGATCACGCAGGCGACGACGAGTCCCGGATTGTCGAGCGCTGCTCCGTACGCGTGCATGAGCGAGTATCCGAGCTCACCGCCCTCGTTGATCGAGCCGGGAGTCTCGGGCGCCGCGTGCGACGGGATCCCGCCCGGGAACGAGAACTGGCGGAACAGCCGTCGCATCCCCTCGGCATCCGCTCCGATCGCGGGGAAGAGCTCCGAATAGGTCCCGTCGAGCCACGTGTTCGCGACCATGGCGGGCCCGCCGTGGCCCGGCCCGCAGACGTAGATCGTCGGCGTGCCGCGTTCGACGATCGCCCGGTTGAGGTGGGCGTAGACGAGGCTCAGTCCGGGAGAGGTGCCCCAGTGCCCGAGTAGTCGCGGCTTGATGTCGCCGGGCTCGAGCGGACGGGTGAGCAGCGGGTTCGCCAGCAGGTAGATCTGGCCGACGCTGAGATAGTTCGCGGCACGCCACCAAGCGTCGACGACCTCGAGTGGCACGGATGCCCCGCGCCCATGGTGCTCGTGCGTTTCCTCGTGCTCGTGCTCGCCTGCCTCGGACATGGCTTCCCCTGTCGGCTCAAGTGCCCTTCGAGCCTAGGTCGGTCGGGAGACGGGCACCACCGATAGGGTCGAAGGCGATGAGCCCCGCTTCGCACCCCGACGTCCGCGGGGGCAGTGCGTGATCCAGATCTTCACCGGCTTCGCCGTGATCGCGCTCGCCGTCTTCGTCGGCTGGATCGCCGGCCGCACCGGCGTGCTGGGGCCCGAGGCCCGGCCCATGCTCGCCCGGCTGAACTTCAGCGTGCTCGCGCCGTTCCTGCTGTTCTCGGTGCTCGCGCAGGCCGACGTCGGCGCGCTCTTCTCGGTGCTGCTCCCGGTGTCCGCGATCGCGGCCGTCGCCATGATGCTCGTGTTCGGCCTCGTGGCGATGCTCGTCTGGCGGCGCAGCCTCGAGCACACGGTGATCGGCTCGCTCGCGTCGGGCTACGTGAACGGCAACAACTTCGGCATCCCGATCGCGGTCTACATGCTCGGCGACGCGGCGTACTCGGCGCCCGTCGTGCTGCTGCAGCTGCTGCTGTTCGCGCCAGTGGCGCTCGCCATCCTCGGCGCCCGAGTGCACGGCCACACCTCGGTGGCGGCGATCGTGCGCACGACGTTCACGAACCCGATCATCATCGGCTCCCTCGCCGGAGTGCTCGTGTCGGTGTCGGGCATCGAGCTGCCGCCGATCGTGATGGAGCCCATCGACCTCATCGGGCACGCCGCCGTGCCGCTCATGCTCATCGCGTACGGACTGTCGCTGCACGGGCAGCGTCTGTTCGCGCCGGGGAGCGGCCGTCGAGAGGTCGTGCTCGCGACCGCACTGAAGCTCGTCGCGATGCCGCTCACCGCATGGGCGATCGGCGCCTTCCTCTTCGGGCTCGACGGCATCGAGCTCTACGCGGTGACGGTGCTCGCGGCGCTGCCGACGGCGCAGAACGTCTTCGTCTACGCCCAGCGCTACGAGACCGCCGAGGTCGTCGCCCGCGACACGGTCTTCCTGACGACGATCGGCTCGGTGCCGGTGCTGCTCGCGGTGGCGCTCCTGCTCGGCTGAGCCCCCCGAGACGGGAGGGCGGCTGGTGCGCGTCCTCCCGGGCGCACACCGTCGCGGAGTCCTACTCGGGGAGCGAGGGGCCCGGCGACGAGGTCGGCGACGGGGATGCGGCCTCGGCCGACGCCGGCCAATCGTGGAACCACCTCGCCCAGCGCTCCGCGCGCCAGCCCTGCGGTCGGAGCAGCTTGCGTCGCGCCGCGAGATCCTTCGTGAAGGCATCGGTGCGCACTGCATCGCGGAGCTTCATCGGCGCGGGGATCGCGGCGATCGCCCGAGCGTCGACGTCGGCGACGTCGGTGCGCGCAGCCACGACGATCGGAACCGGTGCGTAGAGCGGTTCGACGAAGACGAAGATCGCCACGATCAGGAGGGCCACGGCGCTCCAGATCAGCCCCTCGAGCGGGGGACGAGCCCAGGCGTAGATCGCGAACCATGCGCAGACGACGGCGCCGCCGACGTAGAACGCGCGGGGGATCGAGCTCAGTACGAGCCAGTGGCGGGGCTCGATCGGGCACCGGTCCCACTCCCGCGACCGCCGCGTGACCGTCGAGAGGCGCTGGTTCAGCCAGATCAGCACGGCGAGGACGAGCCCCGAGGCGATGAGCCAGCTCCACGGGTTCAGGCCGTCGGGGTCGGTCACGAACGAGGCCGCGTCGATGGCGGCCGGCACCGCCTCCGCGACATCGCGACCGCCCGGGAACACCCCGATCATGAAGCCGATCGCACCGGCGATCCAGCTCGCGAAGGTCGCGAAGGCGGCGTAGACGCCCGGCAGCCCGGGCAGGATCGCGGCGATCACGACGGCGGCGAGCATGTTGACGCCGAGCGACTTCTTGTCGATGACCGAGAGCCGGTTCTCGACCAGGGCGACCGCGGCGGGGGCCGGCGGGAAGTCGGGTCCGAGCAGTTGCCGCGCTGTCGGCTCGACGACCTGGATCGTGTTCTGGAAGTACACCGAGTGGTCGAGGAAGGGCTGGCTGGTGTTGTGCACGGCGTGCTCTTCGGGCCCCGTCGAGGTGGAGCCGGATCCCCCGGGGAAGTAGGCGTTCCGCCAGCGTTCGCGGCGGCCGGGCGCCGTGTCGGCGATGGGGCCCGCCGAGAACGGATCCCAGATCGCCCAGTGATTCGTCCACTGCACTCCGTCGCCTGCGCCGGGTTCGGCGTTGCGATCGATCCACTTCTTCACGGGGCGGTACTCGTCGGGCCGGCCGAGCCATCGGTCGCGTCCGAGCAGCACGACCGCCGCGCCGACCGTGGTCAGGCGGTTCACGTTGAACTCGCTCGGCTTCAGCTCCTCGAAGAGGGCGTACGTCGCGACCGCGGCACCCTGCGAGTGGGCGAAGAGGTGCACGTCGCCGTCGTCGCCGACGAGCTCCTTCGCCCGGGCGAGGGCGTCGCGCACGACGAGGCGCATGGCCGAGGCGCGCACGGGGCGCTCCTTCCAGGCGGCGACGTCGCCGATCGATTCGATGATGCCGTCGATGACCCCCTGTGCGACGTTCTTGAACCACGGGATCAGCAGGAGCGGGCTGATGAGCGGCAGGATCGGCGTCAGCACGGTGGCGAGCAGCACGAGGAAGACCCACGTGACGGCGAACGCGACCGTGCAGACGGCGAGTCGCACGACGTCGATGGCGAGGTCGACGCCCCTCGGGAGCGTTCGGGGCACGCCGGGCGCCTTGGTCCAGTGCTGCACGAGCGTGTACCAGGGAACGAGCACCATGGTGCCGAGGAAGAGGTCGAGCACGCGCCAGATCGTGCGCCACATGAAGACGACGGCCCACTGGAAGATCTCGCCGCGATTCATCGGCACGAAGGACTCCGACCAGCGAGCCTCGATGATCGCGAACTTCTGCACGACGTCGTCGGTCTCGTCGGCCGGTGCGCCCGCCGCCTGCGCGAGGGGCCCCGGGTACCGCACGGTCGCCGTGATCATCGGCAGGTCGCCCGACAGGTCGGACGTGCGGATGTCGACGCCGTGGCGCTCGTCGGCGCCGATCACCCGATCGCGTGCGAGCCAGTCCATGCGTCCGAGCAGCGGTTCTGCCCATTCGAGCAGGATCTGGCTGCGGTAGGCGTTGCCCATGCCGTGCACGACCACGAGCGCCCGGTCGAACGGCTGGTCATCGGATGCCTCGGACTGGCGCCCGGTCGTCGAATCGGCCGTGCCGGGCGCGGCGTCGTCGGTGACGTCGGTGACGTCGGTGACGACGTCAGTGTCCGACGGTGCTGTGGCTGCTGACTCGTCTGGCGTGGGGCTGGGTGCGATCCGCATGGATTCTCCTCGAGCGAGTGCGTCTCAGCGAACGCTAGCGGCTCGACCCGCCCCCTGTCGCCTGTGTCATCGCGGAGACCTCGTCAGTGCAGGCCCTGACCCGCTCGCGCGATGCGGCGGCGGCGCATCGCCCCATAGACGGCGAGCAGGCGCGGCACGACGAGGTACACGGCGAGCGGCACGACCACCACGGTGAGTGCGAAGGCGCGGAGCACAGGATGCCACGACTCGGAGATCGGCCCGATGAGGATCATTCCGACGGCGACGAGGGGGAAGATCGCGAGCCAGGTGATGACGGCGCGCACGTGGACCGAGGGCGGCGCGGGGGGTGCGACGGGGGTCGGGATGGCCGCTGCGGTGGCGGGGCCGGTGGTGCTCATCTGTGGTTCCCTTCGATGATTTCCAACTGAACGGTTGTAATTGAACCACGCCGGTCGTAGATTCGCAACCGTTCAGTTGGAAAATTGCTAGGATGGCACCATGGCCTGGGACGTCGAGCGCACGAAACGCCTCCTGCTCGATGCGGCGACGGCGGAGTTCAGCGAACACGGGCTGGCCGGTGCACGCATCGATCGCATCGCGGCGAACGCCGGCGTCAACAAGGAGCGCATCTACCAGTACTTCGGCAAGAAGGACGAGCTCTTCGCCACCGTGCTCGGCACGCAGTTGCGCAGCACGATGGACGCGGTCCCGATGATCGGAGCGGGCCCGGCGGCAGCCGGCGACTACGCCGGACGGCTCTTCGATCACCACATCGCCGAGGCGACGATCCCGCGCCTGGTCTTCTGGGAGGGGCTCGAACGCGGCGAGAGCGCGGCGGCCGATGCCGCGCGCGCCGACTACCACCGCGTCAAGGTCGAGGGGTTCCAGAAGCTCCTGCCCGGTGTCGACCGGCGCAACGCCGCCGAACTCCTGCTCACGATCGTCACGCTCGTGAACGCCTGGCCGGTGCTCGGCCATCTCGATGAGCTGCTCGTCGGCGCCGACGACCCGGTGGCCGATCGCCGCGCCGCGCGCCGGAGGTCGATCGTGCAGACGGTCGAGCTCCTCGCCGAGGCGGCGCAGCGCCGGTCGCCCGAGGGCGACCGGTCGGGTGCGGATCGCTGAGATCCATCAGGAGTTTCAGGGATAACCCTGATTCGCGGCATCCGTCGACGCTCGTACTGTGAGTATCGATCGCCGCTCCGCGGACTGCAGGGGGAACTGTCACCGCGAGGTGGCGATCGGAAAGCCGGTCAGCACCGAGTCCCGAACACGAGGTGCAGGCCGGCTTCCCCCTTTTTGAGGCGCCGTCGGCGCACAGCAGAACGGCAGGGCGATGACCGAGCGGAAGATGCACCTCACGCGGCAGCGCGATGCCGCGCCCGCCCGAGCAGAGGTGCGTTCCGCGCATGTCGATCGCGCGCTGAGCTGGAGCGACTTCCGCACCGCCGTGCGCTACGACCCCGCCAACCGACTGCTGCTCGCCGTGCCGGCGATCAGCGCGAAGCGCGCCGAGCACTCGTGGCTCGGAGAGGCGACGACGCCGCACACACGCCTCGGCGAGGGCGAGATGTACCGCCGCGAATACGAGCGCGGGGCCGTGTACTGGTCGGCGCGCACCGGCGCGCACGAGGTGCACGGGGCGGTCGCCGAGCACTGGCAGGGCGTCGGGGCCGAGACGTCGTTCCTCGGGTTCCCGACGACCGATGAGCAGCCGCTCGCCGCATCGGAGCAGGGCGGCAGGATCGCCGGCGGCTTCGCGCACTTCGAGGGCGGTTCGATCTACTGGAGTCCGGCTCACGGCCCGGCGATCGTGTTCGGCATGGTGCGCGACATCTGGGCGCTGCTCGGGTGGGAGCGTTCGGCGCTCGGACTGCCGGTGCTCGACGTCGACCTCGTGCCGGGCACGGGTGTGCTGCGCGGCGTCTTCGAGCACGGCACCGTGGAGTGGTCGTCGTCGACCGGGCCGGTCGTCGTCATCCACTCGTCGCCCGGCAGCCCCGACTCCGCCGGCGCGCTCGATGCGGTCGACGAGGACACGCTCGACCGGCTCCGGGCCGACTTCGCCCCCGGGGCCTGATCCAGTCGGGCGGCCCGCGACGCGCACGTTCGCGCCCGCGTGACAGACTCGACGGATGACCTCGACCCTGCCTGAGCTCGCGCCGAGCCCGTACGACGCCGACGCGATGTACGACGCCTTCGTCGGCTGGGCCGAAGGTCGCGGGCTCTCGCTGTATCCCGCGCAGGACGAGGCGATCATCGAGATCGTGTCGGGCGCGAACGTCATCCTCTCGACGCCCACGGGCACCGGCAAGTCGCTCGTCGCGGTGGCGGCCCACGCGGCATCCCTCGCACGCGGCGGGCGCAGCTACTACACGGCGCCCATCAAGGCCCTCGTCTCCGAGAAGTTCTTCCAGCTCGTCGAGATCTTCGGCGCGATGAACGTCGGCATGGTCACGGGCGACAGTTCGGTGAATCCGGATGCCCCGATCATCTGCTGCACCGCCGAGATCCTCGCGAACCTCGCGCTGCGGCACGGGCCCGACGCCGACGTCGACCAGGTCGTCATGGACGAGTTCCACTACTACGGCGACCCCGATCGCGGCTGGGCGTGGCAGGTGCCGCTGCTCACGCTGCACCGGGCGCAGTTCGTGCTCATGTCGGCCACGCTCGGCGACGTCACCGCGATCGCGGCCGACCTGAAGCGTCGCACCGGCCGGGAGACCGCGCTCGTGACCGGGGTCGACCGCCCCGTGCCGCTGCACTTCTCGTACGCGAAGACGCCCGTGCAGGAGACGGTCGAGGAGCTCATCGAGACGCGGCAGGCGCCCGTCTACATCGTGCACTTCTCGCAGGCCGCGGCGATGGAGCGCGCGCAGGCGCTGTCGTCGATCCGCGTCGTCACGCGCGAGCAGCGCGACGAGATCGCCGAGGCGATCGGCGGATTCCGCTTCAACACCGCGTTCGGCAAGACGCTCTCGCGACTCGTGCGCGCGGGCATCGGCGTGCACCACGCCGGCATGCTGCCGCGCTACCGCCGGCTCGTCGAGACGCTCGCCCAGCGCGGCCTGCTCCGGGTCATCTGCGGCACCGACACGCTCGGCGTCGGCATCAACGTGCCGATCCGCACGGTGCTCATCACCGCGCTCGCGAAGTTCGACGGGCAGCGGATGCGCCAGCTCACCGCGCGCGAGTTCCACCAGGTCGCGGGGCGGGCCGGGCGGGCCGGCTACGACACCGCGGGCACCGTCGTGGTGCTCGCACCCGAGCACGAGATCGAGAACGACGCCGCAGTGCGCAAGGCGGGCGACGACCCCAAGAAGCTCAAGAAGATCGTGCGCAAGAAGGCGCCCGCCGGTCAGATCACCTGGGGCGAGGCCTCGTACGAGCGACTCGTCGCCGCTGAGCCCGAGCCGCTCGTGCCGCAGCTGAAGCTCACCGCGGCGATGCTGATCAACGTGATCGCCCGCGGGGGAGACGTGATCGGAGACATCCGCTCGCTCGTCTTCGACAACCACGAGCCGCGCGCCCGGCAGTTCGAGCTCGCGCGGCGGGCGCTCGAGATCTTCCGCACCCTGCGCGACGCCGGTGTCGTCGAACTGCTGCCCCCTGCGGGCGACGGCCTGCCGATCGTGCGCCTTACGGTCGACCTGCAGCCGAACTTCGCACTCAACCAGCCGCTCTCGCCGTTCGCGCTCGCCGCGATCGAACTGCTCGACCCCGAGGCCACGGCAGAGAACGGAGCCGGCACCGGCCACTACGCACTCGATGTCGTGAGCGTCATCGAGTCGACGCTCGACGACCCGCGACCGATCCTCTCGCAGCAGCAGTTCAAGGAGCGCGGCGAGGCCATCGGCCGCATGAAGCAGGACGGCATCGAGTACGACGAGCGCATGGAGCTCGTCGAGCTGGTCACCTGGCCGAAGCCGCTCGACGAGCTGCTCGCCCAGTCGTTCGAGGTCTTCGCCACGAGCCAGCCGTGGGTGCGCGACTTCGAGCTCTCACCGAAGTCGGTGGTGCGCGACATGTTCGAACGCAGCATGTCGTTCGGAGAGTACGTCGGCTTCTACCAGCTCGCCCGCAGCGAGGGGCTCGTGCTGCGCTACCTCTCCGACGCCTACCGGGCGATCCGCCAGACGGTCCCGACCGAGGCGAAGAACGAGGAGCTGCTCGACATCATCGAATGGCTCGGCGAGCTCGTGCGCCAGGTCGACTCGAGTCTCGTCGACGAGTGGAACGAGCTCATCGACCCCGCCGCCCACCTGCCCGAAGACGAGACCGCGGTCGTGCCGCCGGCTCCGCCGTCGGTCGTGACCAACCGGCGCGCGTTCACGGTGCTCGTGCGCAACGAGCTGTTCCGCCGCGTGCAGCTCGCCGCACTCGAGCGAGACGACGACCTCGCCGAGCTCGACCCCGACGCCGGCTGGCCCGACGCCCTCGACCGGTACTACGCCGAGCACGACGAGATCGGCACCGGAGCGGCGGCCCGCTCGCCGCGCCTGGTCGCGATCGACGAGTCGGATGCCGCAGCCGGCATGTGGCGCGTCGAGCAGACGATCGACGACCCCGCCGGCGATCACGACTGGCGCATCAGGGCCGAGGTCGACCTCGATGCCTCCGCCGAGGAGGGCGCGGCCGTCGTGCACGTCACCGAGGTCGTTCGGCTCTGAGCCCCGGGCTGTCCTCGACCTGCGAACGGGTCATGCGACCGCGAGCATGGCCGCCGACGTCAGCGCGAGCACGAGGCCGGCCCACTGCACTGGAGCGATGCGCTCCTTCAGCACGATGGCAGCGAGCAGGATCGTGCCGGCCGGGTACATCGCGCCGAGCACGGCGGCGATCGCGAGCTCCCCGGCGCGGATGCCGAAGAGGATGAGGGCGTTCGCGGCCGCGTTGACGAGCCCGCCGACGATGGCGAGGCGGATGCCTCGTGCACGGTCCCGAGCGGCGAGGGCGGCGTCCGTCGACTCGTCGGCACGCGGCATCCGCGACCGCTTCGCCCGCGCCCGGAGCGCGAGCCCGCCGACCAGGGCGAACATGACGGCTGCGGTGACCGCGCTGTTGACCGCGAGGGGCGCGAGGCCGCTCTCGTCGGACGTCCGGTCGATGAGGATGAAGAACGCGCCGATCGCGGTGCCCGATCCGATGCCCATGACGATGCCGGTGAGGCTCGGCCTGACCGCGCCGCGTTCGGGCACGAAGCCGACGAGCACGACCGCGACGAGCGCGAGGCCGAGCGCCCACGGTGCGAGCGGGCCGAGCCGTGCCCCGGTCGCGAGGCCCCAGAGCATCGGCACGATCGCAGAGACCACGGCGGTGAGCGGAGAGAGGATCGACATCGGGCCGATCGCGAGGCAGGCGTAGAGGAGGCCGATGGCGGCCGCTCCTGCGACACCCGCCGCAGCGCCCCACCAGAGGTCGGCGGCGGTCCACGCCCCACCCGCCAGCGGCGTCGCGACGGCCAGGCCGATGAAGCCGGCGACCGCGGCGACCGCGGTGGCGAGCACGGCGCCGATGCGTTTCGCGGCGAGCCCGCCGAGGAAGTCCGCCGCCCCGAACACGAACGCTCCGGTGAGCGAGAGAACGGCGGTGAGCATGGTGCTGCTCAGCGTATCGGGCACCGCCCGTACGGCCGGAACTGCTCATCCGTGCGGCTGCCGCCCGGTCATCTGCTCATCTGAGCAGAGGTTGTGAACTCCGCGTGAAATCGGGGCGAGCGGGTGGTGGCAAGCCCTTGGCAGCGGCACAGCGCGGTCTTATGCTACGGAGCAATCGTCCCGCCGCCGGCGTGCTCGCTGCAGCGTCGAATCCGAGGTGGGGTGTGGTCGTTCGATGAGGAGAGTCATGCAACGTCGCACCAGAAACTGCTTGTCCGGGGTGGCGCTCGTCGCCGCGGGCACGCTCGTCGCCGGGTTCCTCGGCGCCGCGCCCGCGGTCGCCGCGGTCGACGGCTCGGGCGTCGTGATCAACGAGGTCTACGCGCGCGGAGGCAGCGCGAACCAGCCGTTCCAGAACAAGTTCGTCGAGCTCTACAACCCGACGAACGCCGACGTCTCCCTCGCCGGATGGTCGCTGCAGTACCGCTCGGCCACGAGCACGGGCCCCTCGAGCGGCGTCGGTGCGTTGAGCGGCACGATCAAGTCGGGCGGCTACTACCTCATCGGCCTCAACAGCAACGGCGGAACCGGTGCTGCGCTGCCCACCGCCGACGCCTCCTTCTCCGTGGCGCCGAGCGGAACGAACGGCTCGCTGTTCCTCGCCAAGGTGCCCGGTGCGATCAACCCGGGCAACGGATCGGTCGTGAACAACCCGCAGGTGGCCGACTACGTCGGCTACGGCACCTCGGCGAACTTCGAGACCGCGGCCGCCGCGTACCCCGGCGACAACGCCGTCCCCGGCAGCATCGTGCGCTCCGGCTTCAAGGACACCGACGACAACTCGAAGGACTTCACCTTCGCGGCGACGCCGACTCCGCAGAACTCCGGCAGCCCCGGCGGACCCGTTCTTCCCGTTTCGAAGACGATCGCCCAGATCCAGGGCACCGACGTCGCTGCCAGCCCGCTCGTCGGCCAGGCCGTCGTCACCGAGGGCATCGTCACGGCCGACCACCGCGTCGGGGGCTACGACGGCGTCTACATCCAGACGGCGGGCTCGGGCGGTGCGACGGATGCCACGCCCAAGGCCTCCGACGGCGTCTTCGTGTACCTCCACGGCGAGAACCCCGCCGTCGGCATCGGCGACAAGGTGCGCGTCACCGGTCTCGTCGAGGAGTTCAACGGCCTGACCCAGATCCGTCCCGAGAAGGCCGCGAACGTCGAGCTCGTGCAGGCTGCGGCGGGCCTGCCCGCGCTGACGCCGCTGCCCGCCACTGCCGTCGGCAACACGGCCCGCGAGGCGTTCGAGGGCATGCTCGTCGCGCCGAGCGGCACCTACAAGGTCGTCTCGAGCCACAACCTCAACCGATTCGGCGAGCTCTGGCTGAACGCCGGCGCCGCGATGCCGGTGAAGTCGACCGAGACGCAGCTGCCCGGCTCGAAGGGCGCGAGCGACATCGCGGCGGCGAACAAGGCCAGCCGCATCCTGCTCGACGACGGGTACAGCATCGCCGTGCGCAACTCGAACGGCACCGACAACCCGGCCCACCCGGGCGACCAGCCCTACTTCACGAAGGCCACCGTCGTCCGCAACGGCGACGTCGCGACGTTCCCGACCTCGGGCTACGTGCTCGGCTTCGGCTTCAACGAATGGCGCCTGCAGCCGTCTCAGCCGATCAACGACGCGAGCCCCGCATCGGTCAAGCCGACGTTCGCGAGCCTCGACGCCGCGGGCAAGGTCATCGGCAACCCGCGGCCGACCGCGGCACCCGCCGTCGGCGGCGACATCACGGTCGCCGCGTTCAACGTGCTGAACTACTTCACGACGTTGACGTCGGAGAACCCCGAGGCCCGCGGCGCCGACACCGCCGAGGAGTTCGCGGTGCAGAAGGCGAAGATCGTGAAGGCGATCAACGGCCTCGACGCCGATGTCGTCGCGCTCCAGGAGATCGAGAACTCGGTCGCACTCGGGGAGAAGCCCGATGAAGCGCTCGCCGACCTCGTCGCGGGCCTCAACGCCGCGGCCGGCGCCGGCACGTGGAAGTACGTGAAGACGCCCGAGTCGCTCCACGACCCCGCGATCACCGACGTCATCACGAACGCGATCATCTACAAGCCCGCATCGGTCAAGCCGAGCGGCGAGGCGCAGACGATCATCGACGAGACGGTGTGGGACATCGCGCGCGAGCCGATCGCCCAGACCTTCAAGTACGACAAGCAGTTCGTGACCGTCATCGCGAACCACTTCAAGTCGAAGAGCGGCACCGACCCCTCGCCGCAGCCCGGCCAGGACGCCTTCAACGACGAGCGCACGGCGCAGGCCGAGTCGCTGCTCGCCTTCGCGAACGAGCTCTCCGAGGATCGCAAGAACGCGGTCTACCTCGTGGGCGACTTCAACTCCTACGCCAAGGAGGACCCGATCAAGGTGTTCGTCGACGCGGGCTGGAGCGACCTCGTCTTCAGCAAGGCGCGCGGCCAGTACACCTACACCTTCGACGGTGAGCTCGGCTCGCTCGATCACGTCATCGCGTCGCCCGCGGCGAACAGCCGCGTCGCGAAGGCCGCGGTCTGGTCGATCAACTCCCCTGAGTGGGCGGGCCGCGAGTACTGGGGCCCCGCTGCCGAGACGGTCGCGGAGGCCACGCCGTTCCGTTCGAGCGATCACGACCCGATCCTCGTCGGCGTCGGTTCCGAGGCGGTGCCCGGCAAGGTCGACATCGACCTCGTCACGGTCAACGACTTCCACGGTCGCATCGAGCAGTCGGCCCCGTCGGGCGGCATCGCGGCGCTCTCCAGCGCCGTGAAGCAGATCCGTGCAGGCAACCCGAACACGGTGTTCGCCGCAGCGGGCGACATGATCGGCGCTTCGACGTTCACCTCGTTCATCCAGAAGGACGTTCCGACCATCGAGGCGCTCAACGCAGCCGGTCTCGACGTCAGCTCGGTCGGCAATCACGAGTTCGACCAGGGCTTCGCCGACCTCACCGACCGCGTGATGCCGCTGGCCGATTGGGAGTACCTCGGCGCCAACATCCGCGACAAGGACACCGGCGCTGCCGCTCTGCCGGAGTACTACACCCAGGAGTTCGACGGCGTGACCATCGGCTTCGTCGGTGCGGTCACCGATGAGCTGTCGTCCCTCGTGAGCCCGGCCGGGATCGAGGACATCACGGTGGAGGACCCGACCGAGGCGATCAACCGTGTGGCCGACCAGCTGAGCGACGGCAACGACGAGAACGGCGAGGCCGACATCATCGTTGCGCTCGTGCACGAGGGTGCGGCGACCGTCGAGAAGTCGTCTGCGGTGGACCCGGTGTCGCGCTTCGGCAAGATCGTGCTCGGCGTCGACGCCAACGTGGACGCGATCGTCTCCGGTCACACCCACCTCGCCTACAACCACGTCGTCACCGGTACCGACTCGGAGCTGTTCGACCACGCGCCGATGCCGGTCATCTCGAGCGGCCAGTACGGCGAGCGGTTCAGCAAGATGGACATCCAGTGGGACCGCAAGACGAAGTCGTTCACCATGAAGAACGAGATCTACAGCCTCATGGACGGCACGACGGCGCTCTTCCCTGACGACGCCGCGGTGAAGCTGATCGTCGACGACGCGGTCCAGGTCGCGAACGAACTCGGCAGTGTCGTGCTCGGCGAGGCCGAGGGCGACTTCGGCCGCGCGGTGGCCTCCGACCCGGCGGGCGCATCGTCGTTCCCCGAGAACCGGGGCGGTGAGTCGACGCTCGGCAACCTCGTCGCCGACGTGCAGCTGTGGTCGCTCAACGAGGACGGCACCCGCAACGTCGATGTCGCCGTGATGAACCCGGGCGGCCTTCGTGCCGACCTGGCATCGGGTGAGGTCACGTACCGGCAGGCCGCGAACGTCCAGCCGTTCGCGAACACGCTCGTGACGGTCCGCATGACCGGCGCGCAGCTGAAGTCGCTCCTCGAGGAGCAGTGGCAGCCCACGGGTGCGTCGCGTCCGTTCCTGAAGCTCGGCATCAACAAGGAGTTCACCTACACCTACGACCCGACGGCTGCGGCCGGTTCGCACATCCGTGAGATGCGCCTGAACGGCGAGCCGGTCGATCTCGGGGCCACGTACACGGTGGGAGCCAACTCGTTCCTCGCGGCAGGCGGTGACAACTTCTTCACGTTCGCCGACAAGGCCGTGGCGGCGACCAAGGCCGACTCGGGCAAGATCGACCTCGAGTCGATGGTCGACTACTTCGAGGCGGCTCCCGAGCACACCATCACGCCCGACACAGCCCAGCGCGCGGTCGGTGTGCACGTGGACGGCGACGGCACCTACGCGCCGGGCGAGACCGTCACGGTGCTGCTGTCGTCGCTCGACTTCAGCCGCAGCGAGCCGGTCTCCGGTACCGTCGTGATCTCGCAGGGCGGCGCACAGGTCGCCACGGCCCCGGTCGTGCGGGCGTACACGCCGCTGCTCGATGAGATCGGCAAGGCAACGGTCACGTTCGCGGTCCCCGCGGGCGCGAGCGGGCCGACGCGATTCGACATCTCTGTGCCGACCACCGGCACGGCGAGCTCGTTCGTGCTGAACATCGGGTGACCGAGGCGAAGAGTCGACGACGGGGGCGAGCGGATGCGACATCCGCTCGCCCCTTCGTTCGTGCGCACTCCTCCTCGACCGCCCGGCTCGCGGCCATCGCGTCCGAGCCACGGCTGAGCGTGTCCGCTGCCCTCGTTAGACTCGACGGATGAGCTGGAACGCGCAACCCGACTGGACCGACGAGGTCCCGTGGGACCCCGACGAGCTCGCTCCGCCGCCCGACGACGAGTGGGTTCCGCCCGTCGATGACGCCCAGTTCGGCGCCGCGCGAGGCTCCGCTCCGGCGCGTTCGGCGGGTGCGGTCGGCGTGTCGCCCCGCCAGTCGTCGGGAGTCGTCGCGGCGGGTCGTCGCATTGCTGCGCCTGCACGGTTCGCCTCGGCCGCCGAAGCCCTCCACACCGTCTTCGGCTACGACAGCTTCCGCGGCGAACAGGCCGAGATCATCGCGCAGGTCGCGAGCGGGGGCGACGCCGTCGTGCTCATGCCGACCGGCGGCGGCAAGAGCCTCTGCTACCAGATTCCGTCGCTGTTGCGCGAGGGCACGGGTATCGTCGTCTCGCCGCTCATCGCGCTCATGCACGATCAGGTCGACGCGCTCGTGCGCAACGGCGTGCGCGCCGCATACCTGAACTCGAGCCAGCAGTCGCACGAGCGCGCGGAGGTCGAGCGCGCGTACCTCGCCGGAGAGCTCGACCTGCTCTACGTCGCCCCCGAGCGGCTCGGCAATGAGGCGACCAAGCGCTTCCTCGAGCAGGGCTCGATCGCCCTCTTCGCGATCGACGAGGCCCATTGCGTCGCGCAGTGGGGGCACGACTTCCGGCCCGACTACCTCGCCCTCTCCGAGCTCGCCGAGCGCTGGCCCGACGTGCCGCGCATCGCCCTCACCGCCACGGCGACCGAGGCGACGCATCGCGAGATCACCGAGCGGCTGAGCCTCGGGGGAGCCGAGCACTTCGTCTCGAGCTTCGACCGGCCGAACATCCAGTACCGCATCGACTCGAAGCTCGAGGTGCGCAAGCAGCTGCTCGAGTTCATCCGCAGTGAGGGGCGCGACGCCGCCGGCAACCCGGTTGCGGGCATCGTCTACGCGCTCTCGCGTGCGAGCACCGAGAAGATCGCCGCGTACCTCGCCGAGCACGGCGTCAACGCGATGCCGTACCACGCGGGTCTCGACGCTGCGGTGCGCCGTCGCACACAGGAGCGGTTCCTGCGTGAAGAGGGCGTCGTCGTCGTCGCGACGATCGCGTTCGGCATGGGCATCGACAAGCCCGACGTGCGCTTCGTCGCCCACGTCGACCTGCCGAAGTCGGTCGAGGGCTACTACCAGGAGACGGGTCGCGCCGGCCGCGACGGTGCGCCCGCCACCGCCTGGCTCGCCTACGGTCTGCAAGACGTCGTGCAGCAGCGCCGCATGATCGACGAGAGTCCGGGCGACCTCGCGCACCGGCGTCGTCTCGCACAGCACCTCGACGCGATGCTCGCCCTCTGCGAGACGGTGCAGTGCCGCCGCCAGAACCTGCTCGGCTACTTCGGTCAGCCGAGTGAGCCGTGCGGCAACTGCGACACCTGCCTCGAGCCGCCCGCCTCGTGGGACGGCACGGTGCCCGCCCAGAAACTCATGTCGACGATCGTGCGCCTGCAGCGCGAGCGCCGGCAGAAGTTCGGCGCCGGCCACCTCGTCGACATCCTGCGCGGCAAAGAGACACCGCGGGTGCGCCAGTACGGCCACGACGCGCTCGCGACCTGGAGCATCGGCCAAGACCTCAGCGACCAGCAGTGGCGCGGCGTCGTGCGGCAACTGCTCGCTCAAGGCCTCCTCGCCACGCACGGCGAGTACGGCACCCTGACGGTGACGGATGCCGCGGCCGACGTGCTCTCGGGCAAGCGGGTCGTGAAGCTCCGCACCGAACCCGAGCGCGTGTCGCGCTCGCGCAGCACCCGCGCGGCCACCGCCGCAGCCGACCTCGAGCCGGCGCAGGTCGAGCTCTTCGAGCAGCTTCGCGCCTGGCGGGCCGGTGAGGCGAAGGAGCAGGGTGTGCCGGCGTACATCGTCTTCGGCGACGCGACCCTGCGCGCCGTCGCGGTCGCGAAGCCGTCGAGCCTCGCCGACCTCGACGGCATCACCGGCATCGGCGCCAAGAAGCGCGAGGCCTACGGCGAGGCGCTGCTCTCGGTCGTCGCCTCGGCCTGACGCCATCGACCCGGCTCGAGCCTCTCCTCGGCTCGAGCCACGTCTCCTCGGCCCGGCTCGCCGTCCTTCCGACCGGCGTCCGTCGAACGGCATCCGGTGACCTTGACGGATCCTCACTCGCGATATACTCTGAACAAAGTATTTGGAGGTGAGTATGTCGCGTCGACCGGTGAGCAACCCGCTCGCACTCGCGGTGCTGGCGAGCCTGTGGGAGCGCCCGATGTACCCCTACGAGATCACGACCACGCTGCGCGAGCGCGGCAAGGAAGACAGCATCAAGCTGAACTTCGGCTCCCTCTACGCGATCATCAAGTCGCTCGAGAAACACGGCCTCATCGAAGAGGCGCGCGTCGAGCGCGAGGGCAATCGGCCCGAGCGCATCGTCTACGCCATCACCGATGCCGGCCGCGCCGAGGCGCACGACTGGATGCGCGAGCTCATCGCAGTGCCGATCAAGGAGTACCCGGCATTCGAGTCGGGCCTCTCGCTCATCGCGCTGCTCGCACCCGATGAGGCGATCTCCCTCCTGCGCGAGCGCCTCGAGCGCCTCGATGCAGAGCTCGCCTCGCGGGCGCAGCTCGCCGAGCAGTCCGACGAGCTCGGCCTGCCCGAGCTGTTCCTCGTCGAGTTCCACTACCGCGTCGCCATGACCCGCGCCGAGCGCGAGTTCGTCGCCGGCATGCTCGAGCGGCTCGAGGCCGGCGAGCTCGGGGGGCTCGAGGCGTGGAAGGCCATGCACGAGCTGATCGAGTCCGGCGCGACGGCCGAAGAGATCGAGGCGCGGCTCGCGCACTACCTGGCGGAAGGAGCCGCAGACCAGCAGCAGCACTGACCAGTACACAGATCGATGGCCCGGATGCGGCAACACCCGAGCCATCTCGCAACCGAGTCGTTCAACGTGAATCGAATCCATCCCAGCGCGTGCCGCCATTCTATCGGCGCGCCCTCACGACCGAACGGCTCCCCACCGAAGGAGAGCCTCATGGCTGCATCACCCGACGGGATGGCCCTCGTGGCCGCCGATCTCGTTAAGACCTATCCGCAGGGGCGCGGCAAGCCCCCGCTCCGAGCCCTCGACGGGCTCACGTTCCAGGCAGAGGAGGGCACGGTCTTCGGCCTGCTCGGGCCGAACGGCGCCGGCAAGTCGACGACCGTCAAGATCCTCTCGACCCTCGCACGCCCAGACTCCGGCACCGCCACGGTGGCCGGAATCGATGTGGGACGTCACCCCGGTCGCGCACGAAGCGCCATCGGCTTCGTCGCCCAGAAGCAGGTCTCCGACCCCATGGACACCGGCGTCGAGAACCTCGTGCTCGCCGGTCAGCTGCACGGCATGTCGACGCGTGCTGCGCGCAGTCGGGCGGGCGAGCTGCTCGAGCGGTTCGCGCTCACGAGTGCGGCCCGCCGCCAGGTCAAGACCTACTCGGGCGGCATGGCGCGCAAGCTCGACGTCGCGATCGGCCTCATGCATCGTCCGCAGGTGCTCTTCCTCGACGAGCCGACGACCGGTCTCGACCCCGAGGCGCGCGCCGAGATGTGGGCCGAGATCGAGCGGATGTCCCGTGAGGAGCGCATGACCGTGCTGCTGACCACCCACTACCTCGAGGAGGCCGATCGGCTCGCGAGCCGACTGGCGATCGTCGATGCCGGGCGGGTCGTGACCGAGGGCACACCCGAACAGTTGAAGAGCGAGCTGCGCGGCGATGCCGTGGTGATCGAACTGCACGAGGCATCCGTCATCGCTCGGGTGCTCGACTCGCTCGACCGCCTCGGCGGCTTCCACGAGGTCGCGACCGAGGGACGTGCGGTGCGAGCCCGAGTAGATGACGGCGGCGCCGCGCTGCCGCTCGTGCTCGCGGCGCTCGACGGCGAGGGCATCGCCGTCGCCTCCGCGACCGTGTCGCGGCCGAGCCTCGACGACGTCTACCTCGCCCACACCGGGCATTCGTTCGCCGCGGTGCACGCCGGCTCGTCCGTCGATGCCCGCACCGATCTCGAGGAGGTCGCATCATGACAACGCTCACGAACCCCGCCCCCGTCGCGACGCGGCCCGCGTACGCGCGCCCGAGCTTCTTCCGCCACACCGCCTACCTGACGCTCCGGCAGCTGCGGGCGGCGGTGCGCATACCGGCGTTCATCGTCATGAACGTCGTGCAGCCGCTCATCTGGCTGCTGCTGTTCGGCCAGCTGTTCACCTCGGTCGTCGATATCCCGGGATTCACGGGCGGTGACAACTACCTCGAGTTCCTGACGCCGGGCATCGTCATGATGATGGCGCTGTTCGGCAGCGCCTGGGCCGGCACGAGCTACATCCAGGACATGGATCGCGGGGTCATGGATCGCTTCCTCACCTCGCCGACGAGCCGCGGCGCGATGATGGTCTCGACGCTCGTCTACCAGGCGCTGCTCACCCTCGTGCAGTCGCTCATCGTGCTCGGCGTCGCCTGGCTCGGCGGGGCGCGGTTCGACGGCGGCCCCGGCGGCATCCTGATCCTGCTGCTCGCGGCGATGCTGCTGACGGCGTCGTTCTCGGCGCTGTCGAACGCGGCGGCACTGCTCGCGCGCAACCAGAACGTGCTGATCGGCATCTCGCAGCTCATCACGATCCCGCTCATGTTCCTGAGCTCGGCGCTCATGGACACGAGCCTGTCGGCCGACTGGGTCGCCGAGGTCGCGCGGTTCAACCCCTTCGAGTGGGCCGTCGTGGCCGGCCGCGAGGCGCTCGGCGCGAGCCCCGACTGGGCGAGTGTGTGGGGTCACCTCGGCCTACTCGCGGTGTTCACCGCGGTGCTCGCCTGGGTGGCGACGCGGGCGTTCCGCGTCTACCAGCGCAGCGCGTAGCCCTCGGCAGCGGGCGTGGCGCGGCATCCGCTCGTGGGACCGCGAGCGAGCCTGCGAGTCGGCGGATCCGCGCCGCGACACGCCGATCCCGGTGGCCCGGGGTCGGCGTGTCGCGTCATCCGTCCGCACTGGCGCAGATGGGCAGGTCTCAGGCGGGCGGCGAGACCCGCGGCGGGGCATGCACCGAGAACGTGACCGCGGCGTCGAAGTAGTCGGCGAGGATGCCCGCGACGTCGATCGCCGGGTCGTAGCCCCACTGCACCTGCAGGCCGTCCCACATGGCGGGCACCCAGCGTCCCTCATGCCTCGGATTCCGGCCGGGGGCGAGGAGCCCGTCTGCGGCGAGCCGTTCGAACAGCGCGGTGAAATCGGCGATGGTGCGCCGCGAACGCTCGGCGAAGAACCGGTGGGCCGGATGCGCCGGCGACGCCGCTTCGCTCGTGAGCACCGTGTAGACCTCGACGAGACCCGGCGTGTCGAGCTCGGATCGGCGGGCTGTTCGCACCATGAGCTCGATCGTCTCGGCGGGGGAGGCCGCCAGGAGCTCCTCCGAGCTCGGGACCGTGCGGCGGTCGCGCTCGGCGATCACGGAGACGAGCAGCGCGTCCTTCGTCGGGAAGTGGTGCAGGAGCGCCGACTTCGAGATGCCGACGGCCTCGGCGACCTCTCGCAGGCTCGTGTCGTGGTATCCGCGGCGCGCGAAGAGCTCGGTGGCGTCGGCGATGATGCGGGCCTGCCGAGCGCGACCGACCGCGTAGCCGGCCGGTGGGGCGGTCGCAGGAGTCGAGGGCTGCGGCGCGTCGGCCGCGGTCCCGTGGGAGGCGAGGCTGGTGGCCGCCGCCGCCGCCGTCGGGCCGTCGCCCGCCCCGGCCTCGGTGCCTGCTCCGGCCTCGGGTTCTGCTCCCGCCTGCTCGCGCCTGCCCGTCAGCTGCTGCGCGAGTTCCGCCGCGACATCCACCTCGCCCGGGTTGTAGAGCGATGCCAACTGGAGGCCGTCCCACCCGGCGAGCATTCGTGTCGCATCGTCGCGCGACCACGGGGTCGCCGGCGGCTGCCGCAGGCTCTCTTCGCGCAGTTCCCGGTAGCGGGTTGCGAACCGGCCGTGTGCGGGATGCTCCGGGCTGACGGCCTCGCCGGCGAGGGCGGAGAAGAGCTCGAGGTAGCCCGGCTTCGACTGGTTGTGCTCGGCGAGGGCGATCAGCAGGAGCGGCGGAACGTCGGTGCGCGCGGCGAGCCAGTGCTCGTTCTCGAGCTCGAACCGGGTGACCACGGCGTCGAGGATCTGCTCGCGTGACGAGAAGTGCCGCAGCACGCCGGGGTGCGAGAGTCCGGCCTCCGCCGCGACTTCCCGAAGCGAGACGCCGCGGTAGCCGGATGCCGCGAAGCACCGTGCGGCGGCGGCGACGATGCGTTCGCGCGTCGCGCGGCCTCGTGCGGACGCCGCGGGCCGCGCGGACGTCGCGGGCCGTGCGGACCCCGCGGACGCCGTGGGCGGCGCGGCTTCTGGTCCGGAGCTGTTCGGCGGCATCGGCGCTCAGCCTACCCGCGGACATCGAACCCATTTTGTTACCGCACGGTCGGTATTGCGCCCATATGCTGACACCGGGCATCCGCCCCGCCTACATCGCCACAAAGGAGTCCCGATGAACCGCACCGCGCGCGCCGTCACGGCCGGCGCCCTCGCCATCACCACCCTCGCCACGCTCGCCGCCTTCTCGGCCGTGCCGGCCACCCAGGCGGCCGAGCCGAAGAAGCCGAAGCCGGGCACGGTCACGATCTACCTCACGCGCCACGGCGAGACGATGCTGAACACCCTCGAGCGAGCGCAGGGCTGGTCAGACTCGCCGCTCACCGAAGAGGGCCGGCTGTCTGCCGAGCACCTCGGCGCGGGCCTCGCCGAGTCCGGCGTGAAGTTCGAGGCCGCCTATTCGGCCGACATGGTGCGGCACTGGGAGACGGTCTCGCTCGCGCTCGACGAGCTCGACGCGAAAGACGAGGCGACCCGTGACGAGCGACTCCGCGAGATCTCCTTCGGCAAGTTCGAGGGAGCGAAGAACATGGAGATGTGGGCGGCCATCGCAACCGAGCTCGGCTACGCCAACGTCGGCGAGCTGTTCACCGACCCCGATTTCGACTTCATGGAGGGCCTCAGCGCGGTCGCCCGCCTGAGCGAGGGCAGCGGCCTCGTCGCCGAGACGCCCGAACAGGTCGCCGCCCGTGCGGTGGAGGCGCTCGACGACATCGCCGCCAAGCAGGCGAAGCACGGCGGCGGCGAGGTGCTCGTGGTCTCGAGCGGCATCACGATCATGCTCGCGCTCGAGACGCTCGGGGCCGACGTGAGCGAACTCACGAGCGGCATCGAGAACGGTGCGGTCAGCGAGCTCGTCTACAGCCGCGGCGAGTGGACGATCAAGACCGTCAACGACCTGAGCTACGTCGAGGCCGGATCCGACTGATCGGCTGACCCGCCCACCACTCGACCGCACAGGCACGGATGCATCTCGAGCGTCCGTGCCTGTGTGTTTCCGCCGGGGACTCGAAAACCAAGCGACATTCGGTTTATGATGAACCGGATGCCGCGTCGCGGCCCGATTTCGAAGCATGAAGGAGTGCTGGCATGACCGATCAGCTGAACTACGAGACGGATGCCGCGGCGCCCGTCGACACCGCCGGCGAACTCGACCTGCGCTACCGCGACGCGAGCCTGCCCGTCGCCGAGCGCGTCGAGATCCTCCTCTCGCAGATGACCCTCGAAGAGAAGGCCGGCCTCTTCTTCCAGACGATGATCGCCGCCGGCGAAGACGGCACGCTCTCGCAGGGCGACGACATGTTCGGCCTGCCCGCGACCGACGAGTACGTCGGGCGCCGCCTCATGAACCACTTCAACGTGCTGCAGACGCCGCCCACGGCGGAGCTCATCGCCGAGTGGCACAACCGCCTGCAGGAGGCCGCCGCCGCCACCCGTCTCGGCATCCCCGTGACGGTCTCGACCGACCCGCGTCACTCGTACACCGACAACCCCCTCTCGGGCATGCTGGCCGGTTCGTTCTCAGTCTGGCCCGAGACCATGGGCCTTGCGGCGGTCGGCGACGAAGCCCTCGTGGAGCGGTTCGGCGACATCGCCCGCCAGGAGTACACCGCGGTCGGCATCCGCGTCGCGCTGCATCCGCAGATCGACCTCGCCACCGAGCCGCGCTGGTCTCGCGCGCTGCAGACCTTCGGCGAGGACCCTGAACTCGCCGGGCGCATGGGCGCGGCCTACATCCGCGGCTTCCAGGGCGCCGAGCTCGGCCACGACTCCGTCGCGACGATGACGAAGCACTTCCCGGGCGGTGGCCCTCAGAAGGACGGCGAAGACCCGCACTTCGCGCACGGTCGCGAGCAGGTCTACCCCGGCGGCGAGTTCGAGACGCACCTGAAGCCGTTCGAGGCCGCGTTCGAGGCCGGCACGAGCCAGATCATGCCGTACTACGGCATGCCCGTCGGCACCGAGTACGAAGAGGTCGGCTTCGGCTTCAACAAGTCGGTCATCACCGGCCTGCTGCGCGAGCGCTACGGCTTCGACGGCATCGTCTGCACCGACTGGGGACTCATCAACGACGCCGCGATCTTCGGCCAGCCCTTCCCGGCCCGCGCCTGGGGCGTCGAGCACCTGACCCCGCGCGAGCGCATGAAGAAGGTCATCGACGCGGGCGTCGACCAGTTCGGCGGCGAGGCCGACCCCGCCATGCTCGTCGACCTCGTGAACTCCGGTGAGATCACCGAGGAACGCCTCGACATCTCGGCCCGACGCCTGCTGCGCGAGAAGTTCGTGCTGGGGCTCTTCGAACAGCCCTACGTCGACGTCGAGCGCGCGTCGCGCGTCGTCGGTTCGGCCGAGTTCGTCGCCGCCGGCGAGGCCGCGCAGCGAGCCGCGATCACCCTGCTGGTCAACCGCGAGCAGACGGATGCCTCGGGCGCCGCGCGCCCCACGCTGCCGCTCGCACGCGGCCTGCGCCTCTACGTCGAGGGCATCGCACCCGAGATCGCGGCCGAGTACGGCCAGGTCGTCGCGACGCCCGCCGAGGCGGATGTCGCGATCCTGCGCCTGCAGGCTCCCTTCGAGGAGCGCCCGACGGTGTTCGAGAACTTCTTCCACTCGGGTTCGCTCGACTACACCGCGGAGCAGATCGCGCACGTGCGCGAGGTCGCCGCAGCCGTGCCGACCGTGGTCGACGTGTTCCTCGACCGGCCCGCGATCCTCACGCCGTTCGTGGGCGACCTCGCAGCGCTGACCGCCAACTGGGGCGCGAGCCCGCGTGCGTTGCTCGACGTGCTCGTGGGCGACGCCGCGCCGAAGGGCAGGATGCCGTTCGATCTGCCGTCGAGCATGGCCGCCGTCGAGGCGAACCGCTCCGATGTGCCGTTCGACACTGCCGACCCGCTGTTCCGCTTCGGTCACGGCCTGAGCTACTCCGCCTGATCCCTGCCCGGTCGGCCCCGCCGATCGCGCACCTCGAGACCCTCGCCGAGCAGGCGGGGGTCTCGATCGTTTCCGGCCCGACCCGAGCGAAATCGCGACGCTCGCGGCCCGAGAGGGCTAGCATCGCCCCAGGGACGCCGTGTCGACGGCGCATGGGGCAAGGGGGTTCGGCATGTCCGATCAGATGGCTCGGCCGATGGGCGTCACCATCGTCGCGATCCTCGCGTGGATCGCGGGGGCGCTCGACATCGTGTCGGGCACCATCCTGCTGTTCCAGGCGGGCGTCGAATCCGTCGCCGACGGTCTCGGCGGCACCGGCCCGCTCTACGTCGCCGCCATCGGCTCGATCGTGCTCGGCCTCATCGTCGTGGCCGTCGCCGCGGGGCTGCTCACCGGCAGCTGGGTGTCCCGCATGATCATCACCGTCGTCGAGGTGCTCTCGATCATCGGCTCGCTCTTCCTCGCCTTCGCGTACCTCGGTGGTGCGGTCGGCGAATGGCTCGGCATCGTCGTCTCGCTCGTCGTGCTGTTCCTGCTGTGGGGGCACAAGTCGAGCGTGTTCTTCGGCAGCCGGCAGCCGGAGGCCTGAGTGAATGCGGTCGGCCGCCCGGGCGGCGTCACCTTCATTGCGGTGCTCACCTGGATCTCGGGCCTCCTCGACGTCATCGGCGGCACGATCCTGCTCTTCCAGACGAGCGTCGCGGCCACGGTGGAGGAGTTCGGCGGTGCGAGCCAGCTCATCGCCTCGGCGATCATCTCGATCCTCATCGGCGTCGTCGTCATCGCCGTGGCAGGCGGGCTGCTCCGCGGCAGCGCCGGCGCGCGCATGTTCATCACGATCCTGCAGGTGCTCTCGATCGCGAGTTCAATCTTCCTCGCGATCGCCTACCCGGCGGGAGCGATCGGCGAGTACTTCAGCATCGTCATCTCGGTGATCGTGCTGGCGTTCCTGTGGTCGGGTCGGGCGAACGCCTTCTTCCGAAGTTGAATCTCTTGTCGGTATCCCATCGATGCTGAGAGTGCCTTTTGTAGGGTCCTCACAGTGCCGTCCGACGCGCCGCCGCCCGCGTTTGTAGGGCACGGACGCAGGGTTTCCTCGCCGCATGCCCTCGACCTACCGTGGAATGAAGCCCAGACCGCACACGAAGGACGAGACACCGACGATGGTTGACACGGCACCCCGCACCGCCTCGAAGCAGCAGAAGGCCGCCCCCGAGCGCCCGGCCGAGACTTCGCCGCCGAAGTCCGCGCGCACCGCGGCATCCGCCCCCCAGTCTGCGCCTCCCGCCCAGCCCTCGATCGATGTGGCGACCCTCGGTCGACAGCTGCTCGGCACCTGGGCCGACCTCCGTCTCGCCGCCCGCGAGCGCGCCGCCCACCCCGACCTGCAGCGCATCGAGGGCCAGTCGATGGACGAGCACCGCGAGCGCGTGCTCGGGCAGCTCAAGATCCTCGTCGACCAGCGCGCCGTGCACCGCGCCTTCCCCACCTCGCTCGGCGGGTTCGACGACCACGGCGGCAACATCGCCCAGTTCGAAGAGCTCGTGATCGCCGACCCCAGCCTGCAGATCAAGGCGGGCGTGCAGTGGGGGCTCTTCGGCGCCGCCGTGCTGCACCTCGGCACCGAGTACCACCACGAGACGTTCCTGCCCGACATCATGTCGCTGAAGGTGCCCGGCGCGTTCGCGATGACCGAGACCGGTCACGGTTCGGATGTCGCGGCGATCGGCACGACCGCGACGTACGACGAGGCCAAGCAGCAGTTCGTCATCAACACGCCGTTCCGCGGCGCGTGGAAAGACTACCTCGGCAACGCCGCCGTGCACGGCACCGCCGCCGTGGTCTTCGCGCAGCTCATCACGAAGGGCGTCAACCACGGTGTGCACGCGTTCTACGTGCCGATCCGCAACACGAAGGGCGGATTCCTCAAGGGCATCGGCGGCGAAGACGACGGCCTGAAGGGCGGCCTCAACGGCATCGACAACGGCCGCCTGCACTTCGCGAACGTGCGCGTGCCGCGCGAGAACCTCCTGAACCGCTACGGCTCGGTCGCCGAAGACGGCACCTACTCGAGCCCGATCTCGAGCCCGGGGCGCCGCTTCTTCACGATGCTCGGCACCCTCGTGCAGGGTCGCGTCTCGCTCGACGGTGCGGCGACGACCGCCGCGGCGATGGCGCTGACGATCGCGATCACCTACGGCAACCAGCGCCGCCAGTTCAATGCGGCGAGCGACACCGACGAAGAGGTGCTGCTCGACTACCAGCGCCACCAGCGTCGCCTCCTGCCGAAGCTCGCGACGACGTACGCGCAGATCTTCGCGCACGACGAGTTCCTCGTGAAGTTCGACGCGGTCTTCTCGGGCGCCGCCAACACCGACGACGACCGTCAGGACCTCGAGACGATCGCCGCAGCGCTGAAGCCGCTCTCGACCTGGCACGCGCTCGAGACGCTGCAGGAGGCTCGCGAGGCAGCCGGCGGCTCGGGCTTCCTCGCCGAGAACCGCATGGTCGGACTGCGACAGGACCTCGACGTCTACGTGACGTTCGAGGGCGATAACAACGTGCTGCTGCAGCTGGTCGCCAAGCGCCTGCTCACCGACTTCTCGAAGCAGTTCGCGAAGGCGGATGCCGGTGTGATGGCTCGCTACGTCGTCGCGCAGACTGCCGACCGCGCCTATCACGGCACCGGGCTCCGTCGCCTGGCGCAGACCATCGCGGACTTCGGCTCGACGGCGCGCTCGGTCTCCGAACTCCGCGACGAGCAGAGCCAGCGGGAGCTGCTCACCGACCGCGTCGAGGCCATGATCTCCGAGATCGCCGGGCGCCTGCGCGATGCGCGGAAGCTCCCGAAGGCCGACGCCGCGGCGGCGTTCAACCGCAACCAGAACGAACTCATCGAAGCCGCACGCGCGCACGGCGAGCTGCTGCAGTGGGAGGCGTTCACCCGCGCGCTGGCGAAGACCACCGACCCCGGCACGAAGCAGGTGCTGACCTGGGTGCGCGACCTCTTCGGCCTCGGCCTCGTCGAGAAGCACCTGGCCTGGTACCTCATCAACGGCCGGCTCTCGCCGCAGCGCGCGCAGGCCGTCACCGCGTACATCGACCGCCTGCTCGAGCGGCTGCGCCCGCACGCGCAGGACCTGGTCGACGCGTTCGGCTACGGCCCCGAGCACCTGCGCGCGAAGATCGCGTCGGGCGCGGAGCAGGAGCGGCAGGACGAGGCGCGCGCTTACTACGCCGCGCAGCGCGCGGCCGGCACGCTGCCCGTCCCGGAGAAGTCGAAGAAGAAGTAGCACCGCTCGACGAAGGCCGGGACGCTCAGGGCGCCCCGGCCTTCGTCGTCCGGTGGCCGGTAGGCTCGTTGCTCACCCCGAGGAGGGTTGATGGCAATCGAGGAAGAGCCCTAGGCACCGCTGTTCATCGGCGCCGTCGTAGGCGGACCGACCGGCCGGAACCGGCCGGTCTCGGATGGCATCGGGCTGCTCGCCCGCGCGGCCGGTGAGGCGCCCTGGGAGGCGACGGACCAGGAGACCGGAGTGGACGTGGTCTTCCATGTGCCGGGTCCGCTCCTGACTCCGGACTACGAGGGAATCCGCACAGGAACGCTCTCGCGGCGTGATCGCCTCATCCAGGTGCAGGTCGCCGTCCCGGCAGATCTCGGGTCACTCGGGGAGCAAGAGGTCTGCCGCCATCTGGCAGACCGACTCGTCGAAGCTGTGGACCTCGCCAAGGCCACGGTTGCGCGGCGAAAGGCGGCGTAGGACGTGGACCAGGCGGTCCTCATCGCCAGGTTCGCGGCCGAACGAGTCGGTCACGACGAAGGCTGAGGGCGCGCACGCGGTGCCCAGCACACGGCGCGACCGTAAGGTGTACGGAGAATATAGGCTGGCCCGCATGGCGGGAGAATCCACAGGCAGCGAACCGGACCGCACCCTACGGCTCCTGTGGCGGTCGCACTTCGGCGAGCCCGTCGGTTCCAGAGGTCCCAAGCAGCGATCGAGCGTCGACGAGGTCGTCGAGACAGCGGTGCAACTGGCCGATGTCGACGGCATCGAGGCCGTGTCGATGCGGCGCATCGCCGATCGTCTCGGGTTGAAGCCGATGTCGGTGTACACCTACGTGCCCGGCAAGGCCGAGCTCGTCGACCTCATGGTCGATCGCGTCGCCGGCGAGATGGCGCTGCCGAGCCTCGACGGCGACCTGCGCGAGCGCCTCGCCCAGATCGCGAGACAGCAATGGAACGAGTACCTGCGGCACCCGTGGCTGCTCTCGATCGACACCAGCAGGCCGCCCCTCGGACCGAACGTCTCCGACCACTGGGAATGGTGCCTGCGCGCGATCGACGGACTCGGGCTCTCCGACCTCGACATGGACCGCATCGTCACGCTGCTGCTCGGCTTCGTCACCGGGCCGGCCCGCGCGCATCTCGACGCCGAGCGGCATCGCGCCGCCGATCAGGAGTCGGCCGTCGACTGGTGGGAGCGCAACGAGCCGCTGCTCGACGAGATCCTCGATGCGGAACGCTATCCCGTGTCGGCACGGGTCGGGCAGGCGGCGGGCGCGGCGGATTCCGCTGACCCATCGGACGCCTTCGAATTCGGACTCGCACGCCTGATCGACGGCATCGTGGACTACATCCGGGTCACTGCCCGCTAGCTCGGCCTGCGAGCCCCGCCGACGGTCAGTCCTTCGACGGCGGCCGCATGAGCAGGCCGGTGACGATGCCGACCACGATGCCCGCGGGCAGCCACAGCCAGAAGCTCGTCCAGAGGCTCACGCCCACGCCGACGAGAATGCCGACGATGAGCCCGACGATCAGCTGATTGCGACGGGCATTGCGTGCGGGGGTCTGCTCGGCCATGCCTTCAGCCTATGTCGGCGCAGGTCGTCGTCAGAGCAGCCCGAGGGAGCGCACCGCGTCGCGCTCCTCGACGAGTTCGGCGACGGATGCCTCGATGCGGCGCCGTGCGAAGTCGTCGACCTCGAGGCCTTGGCGGATGCGCCAGGCGCCGTCGACCGAGTCGACCGGGAACGAGGAGACGAGTCCCTCGGGCACTCCGTAGGACCCGTCGGAGACGACCGCGGCGCTCGTCCACCCGTCTGGGGTGCCGAGCACCCAGTCGTGCACGTGGTCGATCGTCGCGCTCGCGGCCGAGCCGACCGACGAGGAGCCGCGCACCTCGATGATCTCCGCGCCGCGCTTGGCCACGCGGGGGATGAACTCGTCGACGAGCCACTCGCGAGCCCCGTCGGGACCGCCGAGCCGGCCCGCGAGGATTGCCGGCACCGAGTCGCCTGCCGCGGTGGCATGGGCGATGTCGGGGAACTGCGTCGCCGAGTGATTGCCCCAGATGGTGACGCCGCGGATGTCGCCGACCGGGGTGTCCACGGTGGCCGCGAGTTGACCCAGCGCCCGGTTGTGGTCGAGACGCGTGAGCGCGGTGAAGCGCTCGGCCGGGACATCCGGTGCATGCGCCGAGGCGATGAGCGCGTTCGTGTTCGCGGGGTTGCCGACCACGACGACGCGGATGTCGTCGGCCGCGCCGGCGTTGATGGCCGCACCCTGCGGGCCGAAGATGCCGCCGTTCGCGGTGAGCAGGTCGCCGCGTTCCATGCCGGCGGTGCGCGGGCGGGCACCGACGAGGAGGGCGACGTTCGCTCCGGCGAAGGCCGCGTTCGCGTCGTCGTAGACCTCGACGTGCGAGAGCAGCGGGAAGGCTGAGTCCTGCAGCTCGAGGGCCGCTCCCTCTGCGGCGCGCACGCCCTGCGGGATCTCGAGCAGGTTGAGACGAACCGGGGTGTCGGGCCCGAGCATGGCGCCCGAGGCGATGCGGAACAGGAGTGCGTACCCGATCTGGCCGCCTGCGCCCGTGAGCGTGACGGTGATCGGCTTCTTCGCGGCCATGCTCCGAGCCTAACCGCCCGTCGGCGACCGGGCCGCCGCCCGAATCGGCTGCCGCGAGCCGCGAGCCGCCATGCGGTTCCGGCGCGGCACCCGGCCGCGACATCCGCGGGTCGGCATGTTGCGAGCCGCCATGCGGTTCCGGCGCGGCACCCGGCCGCGACATCCGCTGGTCGGCATGTTGCGAGCCGCCATGCGGTTCCGGCGCGGCACCCGGCCGCGACATCCGCTGGTCGATACCGTGGCGCCATGAGAGAGATGTATCCGGAGATCGAGCCGCTGGAGACCGGCATGCTCGACGTGGGGGACGGCCAGCACATCTACTGGGAGGTGTCGGGCAATCGGCAGGGGAAGCCGGTCGTGTTCCTGCACGGGGGGCCGGGGGCGGGCACCACACCAGACCACCGGCGTCTCTTCGACCCCGAGCGCTACCGCATCGTGCTGTTCGACCAGCGCGGCTGCGGCCTCTCGATCCCGCACGCGAGCGAGCCGGAGGCGAACCTCGCCGCCAACACCACGTGGCACCTCATCGCCGACATGGAGCGGCTTCGCGGACATCTCAGCATCGACACCTGGCAGGTCTTCGGCGGCTCGTGGGGGAGCGCGCTCGGGCTCGCGTACGCGCAGACCCATCCCGAACGCGTCACCGAACTCGTGCTGCGCGGCATCTTCACGCTGCGCCGACAGGAGCTCGACTGGTTCTACGAGGGCGGGGCTTCAGCGGTGTTCCCCGACCTCTGGGAGGACTTCATCGCGCCGATCCCGGTGCTCGAGCGCACGCACCTCGTCGAGGCCTACGCACGGCTGCTCGCCGACCCGAACCCCGAGGTGCACGAGCCGGCCGCCATCGCGTGGGCGCGGTGGGAGTCCTCGACGATCACGCTGCTGCCGCAGGCGCCGAACGTCGCGCGCTATACGGCACCCGAATTCGCGACTGCGTTCGCGCGCATCGAGAACCACTACTTCCGGCACGGCGGATGGTGGGACGAGGGGCAGCTGATCCGGGATGCCTCGCGCCTCCGCGACATCCCCGCCGTGATCATCCAGGGGCGCTACGACATGTGCACGCCCACGATGACCGCGTGGGACCTGCACCGCGCGTGGCCGGAGGCCGAGCTCACGATCATCGACGACGCCGGGCACGCCTTCGACGAACCCGGCATCGTCGACGCGCTCATCACGGCGACCGACCGGTTCGCCGGCGGAGACGGATTCGGCGGGGACGCCGTGGTGTACGAGCGCCGGGAGCCCGTCGTCGAGGACGACGTCGTCGATGACGACGACGTGGATGACGTGGATGACGTGGATGACGTGGATGACGTCGACGACGACGATGACGACGATGACGACGATGACGACGATGACGACGATGACGTCGATGACGTCGATGACGTCGATGACGACGACGACGACGACGATGATGACGACGATGATGACGACGATCGCCGCTTCCGCGCGGACCGTCCCGGCACCCGGTAGCGTCTGATCATGACGTTCAATCCCGACGCCGACATCAGCAAGGGCAAGGCTTCCAAGCGCGGCCGCAACACCGGCATCGCCCTCGCGGGCGGCGGCATCGGCGCGCTCGCGATCTTCCTGATCTCGCAGTTCCTCGGCGTCAACCTCGATGACTTCGTCGGCGGCGCGGCTCAGCCCGAGGCGAGCGACTCGACGCTCGAGCGGTGCCTCACCGGCCAGGACGCCAACGAGGACGTCGAGTGCCGCATGAAGGGCGCCTCGGCGTCGCTCGAGACGTACTGGGCCGAGGAGGCGCCGGCGCTCGGCGTGACCTACAACGCGCCGCAGAACTTCATCCTCTTCGATCAGGCGACCACGACGGCGTGCGGCAGCGCCTCGTCGGCGACCGGGCCGTTCTACTGCCCGCCCGACCAGATGATCTACATCGACGTGACGTTCTACGACGAGCTGCGCAGCCGATTCGGGGCGAACGGCGGCCCGCTCGCCGAGATGTACGTCATCGCGCACGAGTGGGGCCACCACGTCCAGAACCTCGCCGGAGTGCTCGAGCGCTCGCAGGACGGGCAGACCGGCCCGTCGTCGAATGCCGTGCGGGTCGAGCTGCAGGCCGACTGCTTCGCCGGCGCCTGGGTGGCGAACGCCTCGACGGTGCCCGACGACAGCGGCGTGCCGTTCCTGCAGCCGATCACGGCGGAACAGCGCAAGGACGCCCTCGACGCCGCCGCGTCGGTCGGCGACGACCACATCCAGCAGGCGACGCAAGGGCAGGTGAACCCGCACACGTTCACGCACGGCACCAGCCAGCAGCGAATCGACTGGTTCACGACCGGCTACGAACAGGGCGCCGAGGCCTGTGACACGTTCTCGGTCAGCGCCGGCGACCTCTGACCGTCAGTTCTGAATGCGCGGCGCGAACGAGTTCGCGCCATCCGCGTCATGATCCGGCGGCATCGTCGTCTCTCCAGTAAGCGCACCGTGACGTGCGCAGAATGGAGCGCGACGACATGGCACGACGACGTGAGATCCCTACGCCCCACCGCGAGTTCTTCCGCGCGGTGACGATCGACGAGACCGTGGCACTCTCGTGCACCTGCCGACGAGGTGTCGACCACTGGTATGGCGAGCCCCTGAACGAGGCATCCGCCCAGAGCGGCCCCGACCGCGGCCGGCGCGGCGGCGCGACGAGGTCGGCGCCCTCGGACGAGCAGAAGCTCAGCCTTCGAGCGCTGCGACGAGCGCCCGGCGCAGCTCGACTGGCTTCGTGAACCGAGCCCGGTGACCGGTCGGCACGTCGAGGTAGCCCACGTCGGTGACGCCCCGGTCAGCCGATGGCCAGCCGCGGTCGCCGTCGCGCATTCGCCGTCGCGAGCACGACGATGCCGGCGGCGAGCACGAGGAGCCCGAGCAGTGCCCCGGCGGTGAGCTCCTCGCCGAGCACGGCGACGCCGAGGATGCCGGCGGTCAGCGGCTCGGCGAGGGTCAGGGTCGAGACCGTCGCGGGCGTGAGCCCGCCGAGCCCGTAGCCGAAGAGCAGGTAGGCGACGGTCGTCGTCACGAGGCCGAGCCAGAGGGCCATCGCGAGCCCCGGCCCGGTGGCGAGCCACGAGGCATCCGTCGTCGCCAACAGGGGGATGCTGAAGACGGCTGCGGTGCCGAAGAGCGCACCCATGCTGGATGATCCGCTCCAGCCGCGGTCGAGCAGCGCCTTCGCTGCGAGTGTGTAGACGGCGTACGAGGCGCCCGCGCCGAGTGACGCGAGCAGTCCGAGCGGATCGGCGCCTGCTGCTCCTCCTTCGCCGGTCGCGGCGGCGAGGATGCCGACGCCGAGCGTCGCGATGGCGGTGGCCACCGCCCAGCGGTGGCCGGGGTAGCGGCGCCGGAGCGCCCAGTCGAGCCCGCCCGTGATGACGGGCGCCGAGCCGAGCGCCACGACCGTGCCGACCGCGACGCCGTTCGCGGCGGTGCCGGCGAAGAACGCGGGCTGGTAGGCGAGCACGCCGGCGGCGCCGAAGGCGACGAGCAGCCAGGCGGGCAGCGGATGCCGCGTGCCGACGCCGGCCGCCGGCGCGGCGGGTGTCCCGTCCGCGCCGCGCCGGCGCCCGGCGAAGACCTGGATCACGGCGATGAGCCCGAGGGCGCCGCCGCCGATCAGGATTCGCGCCGCCCCGACCGAGGCCGCACTCGCCTCGGGCCCGAGCGCCTGCGCGGTGCCCGTGGTGCCGAAGCAGACGGCCGCGAGCAGCACGGCGGTCACGAATCGCATGGCACATTGTTACACAATCGGACGCCAGCCGTCAGGAGGAGATCGCGCGATCGGGGGGAGGCCGCGAGGGGAGTCGGCCTCCGAACCGTGCGTTCTCCTCCCGACGCCGTACGAGCGCACCCCCGCAGGCCGATAAGCTCGCGGATGTCGCGCGCGCGATCCGGCGACGATGCCGTGAGTGCCGCCGACATCCGTGACCCGAAACGGAAAGGACTCCTGTGCGCGCCGTGCTCTTCAACGCCTTCGGTGAGAACCCCGAACTCGTCGACGTGCCGGAGCCGGAGTGCCCGCCGCGCGGCGCCGTCATCCGGGTGCGCGCGACCGGCGTCTGCCGCAGCGACTGGCACGCCTGGATGGGCCACGACGACACCGTGTCGCTGCCGCACGTGCCGGGCCACGAGTTCGCCGGCGAGATCGCCGTGCTCGGCTCCGAGATCGACCCCGAGGCGGGCTGGGCCGTCGGCGATCGCGTCACCGCCCCGTTCATCTGCGCGTGCGGCCGATGCCACGAGTGCCTGACGGGCAACGAGCAGGTCTGCGACCAGCAGTCGCAGCCGGGGTTCACGCACTGGGGTTCGTTCGCCGAGTTCGTGGCGATCGACGAGGCCGAACTGAACCTCATCCGACTGCCCGAGTCGCTCGGCTTCGTCGAGGCGGCCTCGCTCGGCTGCCGCTTCGCGACCGCGTACCGGGCGATCGTCTCGCGCTCGCGTCTCGCCCCGGGCGAGCAGATCGCGGTGCACGGATGCGGCGGGGTCGGCCTCTCCGCGATCATGATCGCCGTCGCTGCCGGAGTGAAGGTCTACGGCGTCGATGTCTCGGACGCCGCGCTCGCCGCGGCGGAGGGGCTCGGGGCCGTGCCCCTGCAGGGCGGCGAGGGCGCTGCCGAGCGGATTCTCGAGGCCTCTGGCGGGGGAGTGGACGTCTCGGTCGACGCGTTCGGCTCGACCGAGACCTCGTTCGCCTCGGTGCGGAGCCTCAAGAAGCGCGGCCGCCACGTGCAGATCGGGCTCATGGTCGGCGACTCCGCGCTCGCCGCGATGCCGATGGACGCGGTGATCGCGGGCGAGCTCGAGATCCTCGGCAGCCACGGCATGGCCGCACACGAGTACCCCTCGATGCTCGGCGCCGTCGCATCGGGCGACTTCCGGCCGATCGAGCTCGTCGGTCGCCGCATCACACTCGACGAGGTGCCCGCGGCGCTCGCGGCGATGGGCACGGCCGGCGGTGCCGGCTCGGGCATGACGGTCGTCGAGCTGTAGCGGCATCCGCTCGCTCGCCGGCCGGCCTCGGGCGTACCCGTAGCATGTCCGAGAACCCACAGGAGGAATCGATGAGCGAAGGTCGTGCGACCCCCGCAGGCTGGTATCCCGACCCGAGCGACGCCGCTGCGCAGCGCTGGTGGGACGGGGTGCAGTGGACGGAGCATGTCGCGCCGGCCGCCCCGGTGGCTCCCGTAGAGCAGGTCGCGCCGAGGGCGTCGGTTCCTCCGATCGTGCCGGTGGCGCCGCCGGTCGTCGCGCCTCCCGTTGCCGTGCCTGCGTACGTCGCCCCGGTGACGCCGGCCTACGCGCCCGCATACACCTCGGCGCCCGCGTACGCGCCGGCGCCCGCGTACGCGTCGGCACCCGCGTACGTCGGAGCGGCGCCTGCGCAGGGCGTCGGGCAGCCGGCACCCTACGGCGCCGTCGCACCGACGACCCGCGTGCCCGAAGGCACCCCCGTCGACACGATCTGGATCTGGCTGATCGTGGTGATGCCCGTGCTCTCGGTGCTGTCGCTCTTCTTCTGGGACTTCGAGGCGTACCTGGAGCAGTCGATGTCGCCGTCGACGAGCACGATGCTCACGGCGCTCGGCCCGTACACCGACCCGTGGTACCTCGCCGCGACCTTCGGCGGATGGATCATCTACGGTCTCTCGGTCTGGTTCGCCGCCCTCGACAGCGCCAAGCTCGCACGGCTCGGGTACCAGCGCCGATTCCACTGGGCGTGGGCGTTCCTCTCGTCACTCGTCTACGTCATCGGCCGCTCGGTCGTCGTGCGGCGCCAGGCCGGACGCGGGTACCTGCCGATGGCCGCGGCGATCGCACTCACCGTGGCGATCACGATCGGCGTGACGGTCTGGTTCGTCGTGGTCATGGTGAGCGTCTTCAACACCTCGATCGAGATGTACCCGGCCTACTGAGGCGCAGTGCTCGTGGGGGCCGATGCCGGCCCCCACGAGCACGTGGTTCACGCGTCGACCGTCTCCTGAGCCGGCGCGGTCGCCGGGCGGGGCGTCGGGTGCAGGAACAGGGCGGATGCCACGAGCCCGGCGACCGCCAGCACGGCGGCGCCGATGAACGCCGACGAGAAGCCGGCCGTGAGCGCGGCGGCATCCGCTGCACCGCCGGTGGCTGCCCCGGCGGTGACCGCAGCGCCGACGGCCGTCAGCACGGCGAGGCCGATCGCCGAGCCGATCTGGTAGCTCGTGTTGACGAGGCCCGAGGCCACGCCCGTCTCCTCAGGTCGTGCCGCGCCGATCGCCGTGCCGAGCGACGGCACGAACGCGAGCGCCATGCCGAGCGCCGCGACGAGCGAGGCGGGCAGCACGTCGACGGCGTAGCTGCCGTCAGGTCGCACGAGCGCGAGCCAGCCGAGGCCCACCGCGAGCAACGCGAACCCGCCGACGATGAGCGGCTTCGCACCGAACCGCGCCTGCAGCCGCGGCGCCACTGCGACCATGCCGACCACGATGAGCGCGGTCATCGGCAGGAGTGCGGCACCCGACGCGAACGCGCCCGCCCCGAGCACCTGCTGCAGGTAGAGGTTCAGGAAGAACCACATCGACACCCAGGCGGCGCCGAGCAGGAGCTGGGCGAGGTTCGCCGCCCCGAGCTGCGGGGCACGGAAGATGCCGAGGCGCAGCAGCGGCGTGCGACTGCGCGCCTGGATCGCGAAGAACGCGATGAGCAGGAGAGCACCGGCAGCGAGGGCGACGATCGTCTCGACCGAGGCCCAGCCGACCTCTGGGGCCCGCACGACGCCGTAGACGATCGCGGCGAGTCCCGCGGTCGCGGTGAGCGCACCGCCGAGGTCGACCCGGCCGCGCCCGCCAGTGACCCGGGGGAGGGCGAACGGCGTCAGGGCGATGACGAGCACGGCGATCGGCACGGTCACGTAGAAGACCCACGGCCAGCTCGCGTACTCCGTGAGCACCCCGCCGAGGAAGACCCCGGCGGTGCCGCCGATCGGTGCAGCGGCGCCGTACACCGCGAAGGCGCGCGGGAGTTCAGCGGTGCCGCCGAACAGTGTCATCAGCAGGGTGAGTGCGGCCGGGGCGATGAGCGCGGCACCCGCCCCCTGGACGGCGCGGCCGGCGATCTCGAGGCCGACGTTGCTTGCGGCGCCGGCCAGCACGCTGCCGATGATCAGCGTGAGCCAACCGGCGATGAACACCCGTCGTGCGCCGAACACGTCGGAGAGGCGGCCGCCGAGGAGCAGCAGACCGCCGAAGGCGATGACGTAGGCGTTGAACACCCACGACAGGGACTCGGGGGTGAACCCGAGCTCGGCCTGGATGTCGGGCAGGGCGACGCCGATGATCGACGTGTCCATGATGACGACGAACTGGGCCGCCGCGATGAGCGCGAGGCCGAGCCACCGACGTCTCGTCGGCGGAGTGGATGCGGACATGGAATGCTCCTTCTCTGAATACCCCTAGGGGGTATAGATATACCTACCTTGAAGCACCCTTGTCAAGCCGCGGGGTCGCGTGTGACGGGAGGCGCAGCCGCCGCGGCGCGCTGGCCGGCGCCCGTCCGACGCGCCAGAATGGGGCGATGGACCCGGTCGCGGCGCTCGAGGAGATCGCGTTCCTGCTCGAGCGCGATCGCGCGTCGGCGTTCAAGTCGAAGGCGTTCCGGCGGGCGGCCGAGGTCATCCGGCCCCTCGATCCCGACGAGATCGCGGCCCGCGTCGGCGACGGCCGACTGCAGCGCACGAAGGGCATCGGCGATACGACGTTCGCCGTCATCGCCCAGGCGGCGGATGGCGCGGTGCCCGACTACCTCGCCGATCTGCGTACGCGGGCCGGGCTCTCACCCGAGGGCGCGCGCACCGGTCTCGGGGCGCGACTGCGCGGCGACCTGCACAGCCACACCGACTGGTCCGACGGCACGACGAGCCTCGAGACGATGGCGCGCGCCGGCGAGGCGCTCGGGCTCGAGTACCTCACGATCACCGACCACTCGCCGAACCTCCGGGTGGCCAACGGTCTCAGCGTCGAACGGCTCACCGCGCAGCAGCAGGCGATCACCGACGTGCAGGCGGAGGTCCGCGGCATCCGACTGCTCCGCGGCATCGAGGTCGACATCCTGCTCGACGGTGCGCTCGACCAGACCCCCGAGATGCTCGGCCGCCTCGACGTCGTGGTCGCGAGCGTGCACTCCAAGCTCCGTACCGAGGCACCCGAGATGACGAAGCGGATGCTGCGCGCCATCGCCGACCCGCACACGAACGTGCTCGGGCACTGCACCGGCCGGCTCGTCGAGGGCGCTCGCGGCACCCGACCGCAATCGACGTTCGACGCGCAGGCCGTGTTCGAGGCGTGCGCCGAGCACGGCGTCGCGGTCGAGATCAACTCCCGGCCCGAGCGGCAGGACCCGCCCGACGAGCTCATCGCGATCGCGCTCGAAGCCGGCTGCCTGTTCTCGATCGACAGCGACGCGCATGCTCCGGGGCACCTGACGTTCCTCGAACTCGGCGCCGCGCGTGCGACGGCGAACGGCGTGCCGGCCGAGCGCATCGTCACGACCTGGCCGGTCGATCGCCTGCTCGAGTGGAGTCGCGATCGCTCGGGGTGAGCAGGGTGGCACTGACGGTACCCGGAACACCCGTCACTCCCGCGCGTGGCGGTTTCCGGCGTGAGATGGAACACGAGCACCGCGACATCCGTTCTGGAGGAAGGACCCCCATGGACACCTGGACCACCGATGAACTCGATCGCATCGGCAGGGCCGAGGAGCTGCAGATCGCCTCCCGCCGCGCCGACGGGTCGCTCCGGCCGTTCGTGACGATCTGGGTCGTCAGGGCCGGCGACGATCTGTACGTGCGCTCCGCCTACGGGCCGGGCAACCCCTGGTTCCGCCGGGCGCAGGCGAGCGGCACCGGTCGCATCCGCGCCGGGGGCGTCGAGCGCGACGTCGTGTTCGCCGAGCCGCCGGCCGAGGCGCATGCGGCGGTTGATGCCGCGTACCACGCGAAGTACGACCGTTACGGCCCGAAGGTCGTCGGCACCGTCGTCGGGCCGAAGGTGGTCGCGACGACGCTCCGGCTGGAGCCGGTCACCGGCTGACGCGGCGGCGCGAGACGTCGCTGGGCACTCGTGCAAAGACGTGCCGCCGCCCATGGCAGGATTCGAGTATGCCCAACACGCTGCGCGTCACCCCTCGGGTCTGGATCGGCTTCGCGATCTGGGTCGGCTACATCGTCGTCGTCTTCGCGATGCAGAAGCTGACCGGTGTTCCCTACACCGAACTCGGCGACAGCGGCGAGAACCTGTTCTTCGGCGTCGGGTTGTCGCTCATCGTCGGCAGCGTGCTGCTCGCGATCACGACGTCGCTGCTCGGGTGGTGGCGCCCTGCCCTCTTCGATGCCGCGCGCAGTCGTCACCGGTGGCCGATCATCGCGCCGATCGCGATGGCGGTGCTGGTGCTGGTGAACCTCGCGGCGACCGATTGGGCGGCGTACGACGTGGCCTTCTTCGGGGCATCGATCGTGCTGCTGCTCGTCGGGTTCACCGAGGAGCTCACGACTCGCGGCCTGCTGCTCGTGGGCCTGCGCAGCCGCCTGTCGGAGCCGTGGGTCTGGTTCCTCAGCACGCTCGCCTTCGCGCTCATGCACTACATCAACGTCTTCGCCGGTCAGGGCTTCCTGCCGACGACCCAGCAGGTCGGGTTCGCCTTCCTCGGCGGCACGATCTTCTACATCCTGCGACGCACGACCGGGTCGCTCGTCTGGGCGATGGTGCTGCACGGCTTCTGGGACTTCTCGACGTTCTCGTCGGGCTACGGCGAGACCTCCCCGCTGGTCGGGCTCACCGCCATCCTCTACCTCGTCGTCGGCCTGTTCGCCCTCGTGGCGGTGTGGTGGACCTTCCGCAGCACCGCGCAGTCGGATGTCCCGGACGCGGCGGCCGCGAGACTGACGGCGTGACGGCGGCGCCTGCCGACTAGCCCTCGTCGCGAGGGTCGGTCGACGGCGGCAGGTGCTTGCCGCGATGGATCTCGGCCAGGCGCGCGTGCCCGGGGGAGGCCGGGTCGTCGACGATCGGCCGGTCGGCCATGAACAGTCGGATCAGGTGGGCGAGCTCGCCCGAGTGGCTGAAGTTGATGGCATGCGCCGCGCCCTCGATGCGCACGAGCAGCACGTGGCTGTCGGTCGCGGCCGCGACCTCCTGCACGCGGGCCGGGGTGGGCATCAACGGGTCCCGGTCGCCGATCACGACGAGCGTCGGGATGTGCAGTTCGAGCAGTCGCTCGAGCGTCGGGTACTGCGTCAGCGACCGGAACATCTTGAACGTGCTCGGCACGCCGAAGCGCAGGTAGTCGGGCACCGCGACCTTCATCATGCGTGGCGGCTCCCGTCGGCCGTCGCGCGTGAGCTGTCCGACCGCGCGGCGGAGCGGCTGGTTGTACAACCCGCCCGCCGGTGAGACGAGCACCGCGCGTTCGATGCGTTCGGGGTAGTGGTGCGCGAACTCGAGGATGACGGGGCATCCCATCGAGTTGCCGACGAGCGTGACCTTCTCGATGCCGCGGTCGTCGAGGAACCTGGCGGCGGCGTGCGCGAGGTCGGGCACGTCGAGCGCGTCGGCGGCCTTGCCGCTGCGGCCGAAGCCGGGCAGGTCGGGCACGAAGGTGTGGAACTGATCGGCGAGGCGCTCGGCGGTTGGCAGGAGGTACCGGCCGGAGAGGCCGAACCCGTGCAGGTGCATCATCGCCGGGGCATCCGGCGGCATGGGGGACTCGCGGTAGAACAGCTCGATGCCGTCGACCGTGGTCCAGCGCTCGGCCAGACTCGACTCCGGCCGCCGGGGCGGCCGCCGCGCCGCGGTTCTCGTGCCCATGCGTCGATCATCCTCGCCGCCGGTTTTCCCGTCAACGAGCGACGCGCCGTGCTCGTGAGGCGAGTCGGCCGGCCTCGATGCGGGCGGAAACCCGCGGCTCGGCGTCAGCAGGAATGTTTACGCAACCTTTACGGGAATGTTTGCGTTGACATTACCGTGATCCCGCCCATAACCTGACCGGAGTCAAGAGTCGGGAGCCGCGCCTCGCAACACGGCAGGGGCGCCGCGAACGGCAGAACAGAGAGGTTCGCAGAATGCATCGTCGTACCCTACGGGTCGCGGTCGGACTCACGACCGCAGTCCTCGCGATATCGGTCGCGAGTCCCGTGTACGCAGCAGCAGCGCAAGAGGATCCGATCGAGGTGCTCACGGGCGCCGAGCTCGCGGAGTCGTGGACGGCGCCGCTCAGCACCGTCGGCCGATACATCGTCGACGCCGACGGCGATCGCTTCAAGCTCGAGTCCGCCAACTGGGACGGCGCGCAGGGCCACTGGAGCGGCAGCGGCGACAAGAACGATCCCGCCAACCACAACAGCGGCATCAGCTACGACGTCCCCATGGGGCTCGACCGGGTGCCGATGGCGACCCTCATGAGCGACTTCCACGGCGTCGGCATCAACAGCATCCGGCTGTCGTTCTCGAACGAGATGCTCGGCATGACCGCGCCGGTGCCAGACGTGGCCGTGGCGGCGAACCCCCAGCTGAAGGGCAAGACGCCGTTGCAGGTGTTCGACGCGGTCGTCGCGGCGCTCACCGCCGACGGCTTCGCCGTCATCCTGAACAACCACACGACCACCTCGCACTGGTGCTGCGGCACCAACGACGGCAACGAGCGCTGGAACAGCAGCCAGACCACCGAGAAGTGGATCAGCGACTGGGTCATGCTGACGACCCGCTACAAGGACAACGCGCGCGTGGTCGGCATGGACCTCCGCAACGAGGTGCGGCGCGACATCCTGAACGACGCGAACTGGGGCTGGGGCAACGACTACGACCTGTACCAGGCGTACCAGCGCGCAGGGGTTGCCATCCAGAAGGCGAACCCCGAGGTGCTCGTCATCATGGAGGGCATCAATTGGCAGGGCATCCCGACTGATCTGACCCCCCACGAGCGGCCGCACCTGAAGCCGGTCGCGAACCTCTCCAACGCGCTGCCGTACCCCGACAAGCTCGTCTACGCCGCGCACATCTACGGCTTCACCGGCCCGAACCACACCGGCGCGACGGGACTCGGCGAGACCACGGACCCGCGCTATCGCGACATGACCGCGGCCGAACTGAAGGCCTCCGTCACCGAAGGGGCGGCCTTCGTCAACACGGCCAACCAGCACTACACCGCACCCGTGTGGTTCAGCGAGTTCGGCACCACCGGCGCCGGTCAGACGAACGACAAGGAGAAGGCGTGGTGGGCGAACTTCACCGACATCCTGATCGAGAACGACAGCGACTTCGCGGCATGGCCGCTCGTGGCCCACGCCAGGGATGACGGCAGCTTCGTCGACACCTTCTCCCTCCTCGCCTACAAGGCCGACGGCACCAAGCTGAGCATCGCCGACGACTGGCGCTACCCGCAGTGGAAGAAGCTCGTGAACGCGAACGGCAAGACCGGCCCCGTGGCATCCGTGCCGCGCTGGAACATGCTCGGCAGCGGCAGCTTCGTCGACAGCCAGTCGTCGCTGCGCATGCTCCAGGCGGGCGACTGGTCGCCGGGCCAGTGGAAGGGCACCTGCCCCGACAGCCAGCGCCTCCAGGGCATTGCGCGGAGCACCAACCGGGCGCTCTGCACGGACGTCGGCGGCATCAGCACCTCGAACCCGCGCGTGCAGAGCGGGCAGGGCAACATCACGAACGACTGGGCCTCGGGCTACGACAAGCTGCAGTGCAACCCCGGCGAGGTCGCCGTCGGCTACAGCCTGGGTACCGGCGGCGGCACCAAGGCGGCCATGTGGAACCTCGTCTGCGCGACGAGCACCACGGCGCTGCCGGCGAGCCAGGGGCGTCTGATCTGGTTCGACAAGGGCGACAACCGCCCTGCCGGCGGCGGCTCGACCGCGAGCGACTGGGCCCCAGGCAACTACAAAGGCCAGTGCAAGGACAGCGAGTACATCGCCGGTGTGGCGTACACCTACCGCTGGAACCACGGCGGCGTGCCCGACGCGCTGCTCTGCAAGCCGCTGAGCTGATCGGCGGATGACAGAAGGGGCCGGGTCGCAGTTGCGACCCGGCCCCTTCTCGTTCCGCCGTCAGGCGAGCGGCGGGAGCCGCGCCTCGTGCAGCACTTCGCCGCCGAGGCCGCGCATGGTGAGCACGAGCTCATCGGCCGAGGCGACGCCGTCGATCCACGCGGCTGCCTCGTCGGAGGTCGTCTCGGCATCAGGGCCGCCGCTGATCAGCTGCGCGTACGGGAACTCCTCGGTCGCCGGCATCCAGGTCTGGTAGTGCGTGTGACCCGAGACGATGATCTGGGCGCCCCACTCGACGAGCGAGTCATGCCAGGCATCGCGGCTCCGTCGGCTGAACCAGTCGTAGCCGTCGGCGTCGTAGTCGACGACGGTCTCGTCGACCCACCGCAACGGGATGTGGCAGAACACGACGCGGTATGGGGCATCCGCGATCTCGGGCCGTGCCGTGACCTCGCGCAGCCACTCCGCCTGCTCGGCGCGAAGCGGCTCGAACGCGACCCGGCCCTCGAAGGTCGGGTGGTCGTCGGGCTTGTCCTCGCCGGTGTGCAGCACGATGCACGCGACCGGCCCGATGCGGAAGGCCGTGAACGGCCGCCCCTCGGGCGTCGCCACGAAGTCCTCGAGCTGGTATGCCCACGTGCCGCGCACGTCGTGGTTGCCCACGACGATCGCGAGCGGCCGGCCCGAGCTGACGTCGAGGCCGGCGGGGTTCAGCACCGTCGTGGGGAACTCCGCCGGGTCCGTCCAGTCGTTGCAGAGGTCGCCGTTCCAGACGAGCACGTCGACGTCGGGGGTGGCCTCGTGCAGTGCCTGCAGGGTGTCGTCGCGCTGGTGCGTGTCGTTCCACACGGCGAAGCGAGCGGTGTCGGATGCTGCGTCGAGCGTGCGCACCGTCTTCCACTCGCTTTCGTGGCGCTCGGCCGGCCCTTCGACCGCCTCGGTGATCGAGCGCATACGCAGCGACGTGCCGGCGGGCCATCCGCTCGAGCGCACGCGCAGCACCCGGTCGCCCTGCGCCACCATGCCGAACGCATCGCCCGTCACGGTGCCGTGCGACCCATCCGCCTCCCACTCGAGCCACCCGCGGCTCAGTCGGCTGACGCCCCAGACGACCTCGAAGCCGTCGGAGCGCGGTGCCATCACGACCGGGGGACTGGTCACGATCGACGCGGTCACCGCGCGACTCCCGTGCCGGCGCCGAGGTCGAGCACGAAGCGGAACCGCAGGTCGTCGTCGAACCACATCGTGAAGTTCGTGCCCCACATGTTGTTGTGCAGGTTCACGTGGAGTCCGTCGCTCGGGTCGGGCACCGTGTTGTCGAACCGGTAGAGCGCGGGGCGGCCGACCGCGACGAGCGCGGCGTCGAGCGGACGCAGCGAGAACGTCTTCGCCGCGGTGTGCGTGATCTCGGCGACCGCGTGCAGGCTGCGGTTGCCGTTGCGCACGACGGACTGCGGGTCGACCGGCGTCTCGATCTTCGTGAGCCGCCAGTCGCCGGGCTCGGTGCGCGGGCGGAAGCCGAGCCAACTCGACTCGGGGAGCCGCGAGGCGTCCTTGCCGCGGAGGTCGAGCGTGACCTCGACGGGTCCCGGCTCGGCCGGAAAGCGATAGGCGAGACGGATGTCGCGTGGCCCGCCCCATGCCTCGCACGCCGCGTCGGGCAGCGCGAGACGCAGCGCCACGACCGTGTCGGTGCCGTCGTCGAACCGCTCGGCCGACGTCACCCGCGGCGCGAATGTCGTGGCGGGCAGCGTCTCGGCGATCGCGAGGCCCGGCTTCGACTGGTCGGGCACCGCCCACATGCCGTTCTCCTCCATGTCGCGGCAGTACTCCCGCATCCAGCGCGCCTCGTCGCGTTCGTCGAACGTCTCGTAGCGGTAGGCGGCGAGCGGATGCTCCGGCCCCGCCCACTCAGTGCCGTCACCGTCGACCAGCGAGACGAGGGCGCCGTCGTCGCCGAACCGCACGCGGTAGGCGCCAGCCTGCAGCTCGGCGTCGAGGTCGATCGGTTCGGCGCTCGCCGTCGCGCTCGGGTCGACGTCGTGCGGAACGGTCGCGGCGATCGCCGCCTCGGCCTCGACCCGGCGTTCGGGCGAGAGCGCGGCGAGCGCGCGGTCGACGTGGGCGCGCTGCTCGGCCCACGAGCGCTCGAACGCCGAGTAGGCGAGGCCCTGCGGGCTCGGGTGCTCGGTGTACGCCCAGGCGTACTCGTCGAACTCGGCGGGGTTCGCGTCCGTGTCGACGACATCGGCCGCGCGCGCGCGCTGGAAGTCGGCCTTCTCGTAGTTCACGTAGTCGGGCAGGTAGGTCTTCAGGTCTTCGCCCCACGTGTGCTCGGGCACGAGCAGCAGGCCGTCGCTGAACGCGTCGCACTCCTCCGTGCCGGGCACGAGTGCGCCGGCTGCGACCCATTCGGTGCGCAGCCGCAGCAGCGCGCGGAATCGTGCGGTCTGCACCGGGTCGCTGGCGATGCCGTGGATCCAGGAGTCGCCGATCTCCTGCTCGAGCACCGGGAGGCTCGCCCGCGACGCCACGGCCTCGCGGCTGAATGCGTCGAGCGTCGAGGCGATCACCTCGGCACCGGGATAGGCGGCCTGGAGCTCGGCGAACAGTGCCTCGACCTCCTCGACCGGAGGGGGGCCGAAGTTGTCGCCGGTGTGCGCGAGGTGGAGGGCGTCGGAGCCACCGGGCACGACGGCAACGCCGAGTTCGGTGGCACCGTAGCTCCGGGCGTAGTTCACGACGACCTCGCTGCCGTCGGGCGCGCGCCAGACGAAGAACTCCGGCACGTCGGGCACCGCGGATGCCCCGTTGACGCCGAGGTGCAGGAAGTCGATGCCGCCTCGGGCGAGGAAGGGCACGAGACCGATCGTGTGGCCGGGGACATCCGTCATCTTCGCGGCCTGTGTGCTGTGGCCGAATCGCGCATCGAGCTTCCGGCCGATCGCGATGCCGTGCTCGACGAGGCCGGCGTCCATGCTCTCGGTGTGCGTCGTCATCGGCAGGCCGTGCCAGGTCACGTGGCCGGCGCGGATCGCCTGCTCGAGTGCGGCCCGTTCGTCGGCGTCGCCGAGGCGGAGCGCCTCGTGGATCATCCAGGAGCCGGTGGTCCAGATGAAGCGGGCATCGCCGCCGCGGCGTTCGAGCTCCTCGGCCAGCGCGATCGCGCGGGGGAGGTACTCGTGCACGTACCGGTCGGTGACGTTCGCCGCGGTGTCGGTGAAGCCGAGGTCGAGGTGCGTCTTGAAGACGACGTGGACGGTGGTGATCATGCGTGCATCCAAACTGCGGTGTCGGGGGCGAGGGTATCGGCTTGGGTGGGGGAGCTCGCGAGCAGCACTTCGCCCGCGGGGAGCGAGACCGGATCGCAGCCCATGTTGATGAGCACGGTCGTGCTCCCGTTGCGGAACGCGAGGACCTCGGGCGGGTGGCCCGGGAGCCACTCGAGATCTCCCGCGCCGAGCGTACGCGAACGGCGCATCGCGACCGCATCCTGGTAGAGGGTGAGCGTCGATTCGGCGACGTCCTGCTGACGGTCGCGAGCGAGCCGCGCCCAGATGCCGGGCTGCGGCAGCCATGACGACCCGCCGGGTCCGAAGCCGTACGACGGCGCGTCAGCCTCCCACGGCAGGGGCACGCGGCATCCGTCTCGGCCGTACTGCTCGCCCTCGGTACGCAGGAACGTCGGATCCTGCCGGGCCTCGTCGGGAATCTCCGAGACCTCGGGAAGGCCGAGCTCCTCGCCCTGGTAGATGTAGGCGGCGCCGGGCAGTGCCAGCGTGAGCATCGCGAGCGCACGTGCCCGGGGGAGGGTGTCGTCGTACCGAGGGATGCCGGTCGAGTTCGGCCCGAGGCCGTTCGGGCGCTCGGCCCTCGGGAGCGAGAGCCGGGTGGCCTGCCGCACGATGTCGTGATTGGACGCGACCCAGCTCGAGGGTGCGCCGACCGCCGAGAACGCGGAGAGCGTCTCATCGATGATGCCGCGGAGCTTCGGGGCATCCCAGTCGTCGAAGAGGTCGTTGAACGCCTGGTGCAGCTCATCGGGACGCACCCACAGGGCGCGGCGCGTCAGGGGCTTGATCCAGGACTCGGCGACGAGCACGCGGTCGCCGTCGTAGCCGTCGACGAGCGACCGCCAGTCGCGATAGATCTCGTGCACGCCGGGCTGGCCGGTGTACGGTGCGAGGTCCTCGTCGAGTTCGAAGTCGCGGTCGGGGAGGCCCTCCGCCTTCACGAGGCTGCTGGCGACGTCGATGCGGAAGCCGTCGATGCCGCGGTCGAGCCAGAAGCGCAGGATGCGGCGGAACTCCTCGCGCACCTCGTCGTTCGTCCAGTCGAAGTCGGGCTGCGAGCTGTCGAAGAGGTGCAGGTACCACTGGCCGGGGGTGCCGTCGGCCTCGATCACGCGGGTCCATGCCGGGCCGCCGAAGTGCGAGCGCCAGTTGTTCGGCGGTTCGGTGCCGTCGATGCCGCGGCCCTCGCGGAAGAGGTAGCGACCGCGCTCGGGGCTGTCGGGCCCAGCGGCGAGCGCCGCCTGGAACCACGCATGGTCGGAACTGGAGTGGTTGGGCACGATGTCGGAGACCACGCGCATGCCGCGGGCGTGCGCCTCGGCCAGCAACGCGCCGAAGTCGGCGAGCGTGCCGAAGAGCGGGTCGACGTCGCAGTAGTCGGCGACGTCGTAGCCGCCGTCGCGCTGGGGCGAGGTGGAGAAGGGGGAGAGCCAGATCGCGTCGATGCCGAGCTCCTGCAGCGCGTCGAGGCGCGAGGTGACGCCGGGGAGGTCGCCGATGCCGTCGCCGTCGCTGTCGGCGAACGAACGCGGGTACACCTGGTAGATCACGGCGCTGCGCCACCATTCCTCGGTCACACGCGACTCACCGCCTGCGGTCGGCGCGGCCCCGGTATCCGGGGGACGAACGGGGGACGGATGCAAGCGTGACTCCTTTGTGACCTTCGAATCGCGCGGGTCTGTTTGCGCAAACATCATCCTCGCCTATACTGCGATGGGAACGCAAACATTCACGAAGGAGTGCGGACGCGAATGACGAAGACGTCGCCAACCCGAGGCGCGAGAGAAGGCCGCAGATGACCGTGGCGCATGTTCACCCCCAGCAGCCCGCCGGAGTCTCGACCGAGACCTACGCGAGCGTTGCCGTGACCGGTGCCGCGCGCAGCGGCGGTCGACGCAAGCGTGTGCGCCGCAACTGGTCGGGCTGGTGGTTCGTCGGCCCGTTCATGCTCGTCTTCGGGCTCGTCTTCGTCGCGCCCCTCCTCTACGCGATGTACCTGTCGTTCTTCCGCGAGACGCTCGTGGGAGGCAACTCCTTCGTCGGGCTCGAGAACTACGCCAAGGCGATGGTCGACCCGAAGTTCTGGGAGGCCATGCTCCGGGTCTCGATCTTCCTGCTCGTGCAGGTGCCGATCATGCTCGGGCTCGCGCTGTTCGCAGCTCTGGCGCTCGACAGCGCGCGGCTGCGCTGGGTGCCGTTCTACCGGCTCTCGATCTTCCTGCCCTACGCCGTGCCCGGCGTCGTCGCGGTCATGATCTGGGGCTACATGTACGGCTCGCAGTTCGGCCTCGTGGCCGACATCAACCGCTTCTTCGGCGTGGAGCTGCCCTCCCCGCTCGCCGAGAACTTCATCCTGCTGTCGATCGGCAACATCGTCACGTGGGAGTTCGTCGGCTACAACATGCTGATCTTCTTCTCCGCGTTGAAGGCGGTGCCGCAAGAGCTCTACGAGGCGGCCGAGATCGACGGCGCGGGCACCTTCCGCACGATCTTCTCGATCAAGCTCCCGTCGATCCGGGGCGCGATGGTCATCGCCACGATCTTCTCGGTGATCGGCAGCTTCCAGCTCTTCAACGAGCCGTCGATCCTGCAGACCATCGCGCCGAACTCGATCACCACGTACTTCACGCCGAACCTCTACGCCTTCAACCTGTCGTTCGCCGGCTCGCAGTTCAACTACGCCGCCGCGATCGCGATCGTCTCGGGAGTCATCACCATGGTCGTCGCCTACCTCGTGCAGCTCGCGGGCGAGAAGAACGAGAAGAAGGCATGAGCGCCGTCGACACGGCGGCCCGGTCGGGCCGCGCACCGAGCCGGCTCGCGAGCGGCAAGGTCGTGCGCACGGAGTCGAAGCGAACGAAGACGGCCACGCCTCGCCACAAGCGTGCCTCGGTGACGCTCGGCATCCTGATGACGCTGATGCTGCTCTACTGCCTCGTGCCGCTGTGGTGGCTCGTGGTCAACTCCACGAAGACGATGGACTCGCTCTACAACTCCTTCGCCTTCTGGTTCAGTGGCGAGTTCGCCCTCTTCCAGAACATCGTCGAGACCTTCACCTACAAAGACGGCATCTTCCTGCGCTGGCTCGGCAACACCCTCCTCTACGTCGTCATCGGCGCCGGCGGCGCCACCCTGCTCGCGACGCTCGCCGGGTACGGTCTGGCGAAGTACAACTTCCCGGGCCGCAAATGGGTGTTCGCGATCATCCTCGGCGCGATGGCCATCCCGGCCTCGGCGCTCGCCGTGCCGCAGTTCCTGCTCTTCAGCGGCCTCGGACTCACGAACACGCCCTGGTCGGTCATCATCCCCTCAATGGTCAGCGCCTTCGGGCTCTACCTCGTATGGGTGTACGCCCGTGAGGCGATCCCCGACGAACTGCTCGAGGCCGCCCGCCTCGACGGCGCCGGCGAGATCCGCATCTTCTTCGTGATCGCGCTGCGCCAGCTCGCGCCGGCACTCATCACGGTGCTGATGTTCACGGTCGTCGCGACCTGGAACAACTACTTCCTCCCACTCATCATGCTGAGCGACGCGCAGTGGTACCCGCTGCCCGTCGGCCTCGCCCAGTGGGCGGCGCAGTCGAGCGCGATCGGCGGCCAGGCGGTACCCAACCTCGTCATCACGGGGTCACTCCTCACCGTCATCCCGATCTCGGCGGCCTTCCTCTATCTCCAGCGCTATTGGCAGTCGGGACTGACCGCCGGCAGCGTCAAATAGTCCGGCTCGACCGGTACCACCGGCCCGACCCGGTACCTCCGGTCCGTCCGGCGCACCACCCTCACACACCAAGCGAAAGGGAATCACAGCAATGGAAAAGATCACCACCCGCCGATGGGCGCGTCTCGGGGCCGTCGTCGGCACCGGTGCACTGCTCGTCGGAGTGCTCGCAGGCTGCAGTGGCGCAGCTCCGGGCGCCGACAGCGGCTCCACGGACACCGACGCGGCGCTCAAGGAAGACGTCACGCTCACCTGGTGGACCTGGAGCGACACCACGCAGGAGCAGGCCGACGCCATCTCCGAGGTGTACCCGAACGTCACGTTCGACGTCGTCAAGCTCGAGAACCCCGACGCGGTCGTCACGAAGCTCCAGAACGCGATCAAGGCCGGCAAGGGTGCGCCCGACATCGTGCCCGTCGAGTACCAGACGATGCCGCAGCTCACCCTGGGCGGCGCACTCGCCGACCTGGAGCCCTACGGTCTCGCCGAGTACGAGGACGCCTTCACGGCGTCGACGTGGAACTCGGTCAACGTGCAGGATCAGCTCGTCGGCCTGCCCGGCGACTCCGGCCCCATGGTCATGATCTACAACAAGGCCCTGTACGAGAAGGCCGGCATCACCGAGGCACCCACAACGTGGGACGAGTTCGCAACGGCTTCCGCGGCGATCCACGCAGCAGACCCCGAGGCCTACATCGCGAACAGCGGCGACGCGGGCTTCTTCACCAGCATGATCTGGGCGTCGGGCGGCCAGCCGTTCAAGACCGATGGCGAGAACGTCACCATCGACCTGCAGGACGAGGGCACCAAGAAGTTCGCGGACTTCTGGAGCGACCGCCTCGAGGCCGGCGAGCTCTCGGGCCTCGCGACCTGGTCGGACGAGTGGACCAAGGCGCTCACGCAGGACAAGCTGGGCACCCTGCTCATGGGCTCCTGGATGATCAGCGGCGGCATGCAGGACTACGGCCCCGCCGGCCGTTTCCAGGTCGCTCCGATGCCGACGTGGGACGGTCAGCCGGCCTCGGCCGAGAACGGCGGCAGTGGCCTCTCGGTCACCTCGCAGAGCGAGAACAAGGCTGCAGCTGCAGGCATCCTCAAGTACCTCGCCGAGGGTGAGGGTCGTGCACTGCTGAACGCGAACGGCTTCCCGTCGACCATCGCCGACCTCGAGAACCCCGAGTGGCTCGACGCACCCTTCCCCGGGTACAGCGACCAGCCCGCCAACCAGGTCGGTGCGGCTTCGGCCGAGTCGGTCATCACCGGATGGCAGTACCTGCCCTACCAGGGCTACGCCAACAACGTCTTCTCCGACTCCGTCGGCAAGGCGCTCGGCTCGGGCGGCGACCTGAACGAGGCGCTCGTCGACTGGCAGGACACGCTCGTCGAGTACGGCAACGAGCAGGGCTTCTCGGTCAACAAGTAATCACCACGCATCACTCCGCGGGGCAGTCGCCGTCACGGCGGCTGCCCCGCGGTCCGTTTCTCGACCCAGGACCAGCGAATGCCCACCTTCTCCATCGGTGACACCGACTTCCTCCTCGACGGCTCGCCGCACCGCGTGCTCTCCGGCGCGCTGCACTACTTCCGGGTGCATCCCGACCAGTGGAGCGATCGCATCCGCAAGGCCCGGCTCATGGGGCTCAACACCATCGAGACGTACGTGCCGTGGAACGAGCACTCCCCGACGCGCGGCGAGTTCCGTACCGCGGGCCAGCTCGACCTGGCACGCTTCCTCGACCTCGTGCACGCCGAGGGCATGCACGCGATCGTGCGACCCGGACCCTACATCTGCGCCGAATGGCACGACGGCGGCCTGCCCTCGTGGCTCGTCGCCGACGAGGCGATCGTGCTGCGCTCGCACGACGCCGCGTACCTCGACGCCGTCGGCGAGTACCTCGATGCGGTCTACGCCATCGTGCAGCCGCGTCAGATCCAGCACGACGGACCCGTGATCCTCGTGCAGATCGAGAACGAGTACGGCGCGTACGGCGCCGACAAGGAGTACCTCCGCCGGCTCACCGAGTTGACGCGGGAGCACGGCATCGACGTGCCGCTGACCACCGTCGACCAGCCCCTCGAGCAGATGCTCGAGCACGGCAGCCTCGACGAGCTGCACCGCACCGGTTCCTTCGGCTCGCGGGTGGGGGAGCGACTCGCCACGCTGCGCCGCCACCAGCCGACCGGGCCGCTCATGTGCTCCGAGTTCTGGTGCGGGTGGTTCGACAGCTGGGGCGAGATCCACCACACGACCTCGGCGGAGGACGCGGCGCGCGAGCTCGACGAGCTGCTCGCGGCCGGGGCATCCGTCAACGTCTACATGTTCCACGGCGGCACGAACTTCGCCTTCACCGCCGGTGCGAACGACAAGGGCACCTACCGCCCGATCGCGACGTCGTACGACTACGACGCACCGCTCGCCGAAGACGGCACGCCGACCGAGAAGTTCTGGCGCTTCCGCGAGGTCATCGCGAAGTACGCGCCGGTTCCAGACGAGGTGCCGGCAGAGCGAACGGATGCCCCGGAGCTCGAGGTGCTCCTCGACCGGAGCGCCTCGCTCTGGTCCGTGCCGATCGTCGCGTCGCAACCCTTCGACCACCTGCCCGTCGCGGCGGAGTTCGGGTCGACGCGCGGCTTCTCGTGCTATTCGACGCGCATCGAGCACGGCGGACTCCTCGCCTTCGGTGAAGTGCGCGATCGCGCACAGGTCTACTTCGACGGCGCGCTGGTCGGCACGCTCGACCGCGAACTCCACGAGCGGATGCTGCCGCTTCCCGAAGATGCACGCGGCGAGCTGACCGTGCTGGTCGAGAACCTCGGCGGGGTGAACTACGGGCCGCGCCTCGGCGAGGCGAAGGGCCTCATCGCGCCCGCGATGCTCGACGGGGTACCGCTCACCGAATGGTCGGCGGGGTCGATCGCCCTCGACGACCTCGAATCCGTTCGCGCAGTGCTCGCAGCCGCGCCGATCGCCGAGTTCGCCGTGAGCGGGGCGACGCCGCTGTCGGGCCCGGTGTTCGCGGGCGGCACGTTCACGCTCGACGAGCCCGCCGACCTGCAGCTGTCGTTGCCCGGCTGGACCAAGGGCGTCGTGTGGGTGAACGGCGTCAACCTGGGCAGGTACTGGAGCCGCGGGCCCCAGCGCACGATGTACGTGCCCGCACCCGTCGTGCGCGCCGGCGCGAACGAGCTGGTGATCTTCGAGACCGTCGGTGCGGCATCGTCGGCCGTCCGCTTCGTCGCTCGTCCCGAGCTCGGCCAGACCGAGGCGTGACCGTGGTCACGCGGCGGCGGCCGCGTCGGCGGCTCGTGCCCCCGCGGTCGAGGTCAGGCCCTCGGCGCGGGGCCGGTGCTGTCGCGCACGACGAGCTGCGTCGTGATCAGGATCTTCTGCTTCGTGTTGGGCTCGCCGTCGATGAGCGAGAGCAGCAGCGTCGTGGCGTGACGACCGACCTGATCGAAGTTCTGGTGCACGGTCGTGAGGGCCGGCCAGTAGACGGATGCCTCTTCGATGTCGTCGAAGCCGACCACGCTGACATCACCGGGCACGCTCCAGCCGCGCTCGTGGATCGCGTGCATCACGCCGAGGGCCATCTGGTCGTTGCTGGCGAACACCGCCGTCGGGGGGTTCTCGTCGGCGAAGAGTTCGCGCGCGAGCGCGAGACCCGAGGCGGCGGTCCAGTCGCCGACGAGCACGGGCCGCGCCGGCAGGTTCGCGTCGGCCACGGTCTGCCGATAGGCGTCGGCACGGCGGCGCGACGAGAACGAGTCGGCCGGTCCCGAGATGTGCACGATGTCGCGGTGTCCGAGTTCGAGCAGGTGCTGCAGGGCGATCTTCGCGCCCTGCTCCTGGTCGGTGTCGACGATCGTGTACGGCAGGTTCGCGTCGGAGTCGACGATCACGAGCGGCAGTCCGGCCGTGATGCCCAGATCGTCGAGCGAGCCGACCTCCGAGGACATCACGAGGATGATGCCGTCGACGGCCTGCTCCTCGAGGCGCCCGAAGGCACCCGCGACGTCGAGCTGCGTCGGGTCGATGACCGGCAGCAGCGTGGTCGTGTAGCCCGCGGCCTCGGATGCTTCGGCGACGGCGTTCAGCGTGCGCTCGTTGCCGAGCGTGGCGAGATTGAAGGTGACGAAGCCGATGCTCCGGAACCGCCCCGACTTCAGGTTGCGCGCGGCGCTGTTGGGCCGGTACCCGAGGGCCTGCATCGAGGCCTGCACCCGCTCGCGCGTGGACGGGCGCACATTGGTCTGGCCGTTCGCGACGCGCGAGACGGTCTGAGCCGAGACACCGGCATGCACGGCGACGTCGTTGATCGATGCGCGTGCTCTGGGCTGCGATGCGTGGCCGGACAGACCGTTCGATGCGTACGTCATGGTGACGTAAACACTACTCCGAAGCCTCCCTTGAAAGGAATCAAGAAATGACCGAAACCCCCGACTTCGGCGTCGTGTTGCGCGCCGGCGGCGTCGCCCTCGTTCTCGACCTCAGCGAGGGCGGTCTGCCTGCCGTGTTGCACTGGGGTGCCGACTGCGGAGCACTCGACGAGCAGGGGTATTCGGCGCTGCTCGCGACCGGGGTGCTCCCGGTCGCCCCGAGCGAGGTCGACGTTCCGGTGCGCATCTCGATCCTCCCCGAGCACACGCGCGGCTGGATGGGTCGCCCCGGCCTCAGCGGGTCGAGGGCCGGTGCCGCGTGGTCGCCGCTCTGGCGAGTGACCGGGGCGATGCTCGACGGCACCGAGCTCGCCGGGGCATCCGATCGCACGGTCGTGAACCACGGCGCCGGAACGCTCGTCGTCACCGCGGCCGATGACGACGCCCGCCTGGCCGTCACCCTGACGGTCGAGCTCAGCGAGGCCGGCATCGTGCGCACGCGCGCCGAGCTGCAGAACCTCGGCGAGGAGGCCTACCAGGTCGACGAGCTCCTGCTCTGCCTGCCGACACCGGCCATCGCGAGCGAGGTGCTCGACTTCGCCGGCCGCTGGGCGGGCGAGCGCGCACCCCAGCGTCGCGCCATGGCGATCGGCGCGCACCGGCGCGAGGGGCGTCGCGGCCGCACCGGACTCGACGCGGCGATGATCCTCTCGGTGGGCACGCCGGGCTTCGGCTTCGCGCACGGCGAGGTGTGGGGCGTCCACACCGCGTGGTCGGGCAACCACGTGCACCAGGTCGAGCGGGTGCTGAGCGGCGAGCAGCTGCTCGGCGGCGGTGAGCTCCTGCTTCCCGGTGAGGTGCGCCTCGCGCAGGGCGAACGGTACGAGAGCCCCTGGGTCTACGGCATCTACGGCGACGGCCTCGACGACTCGGCCAGGCGGATGCACCGCCACCTCCGTGCCCGCCCGCAGCACCCCGGCTCCATCCGACCGGTCACGCTCAACGTGTGGGAGGCCGTCTACTTCGACCACGACGTCGACACGCTCCTCGAGCTCGCAGATCGCGCAGCCGAGATCGGTATCGAACGGTTCGTGCTCGACGACGGATGGTTCGGCGGACGCCGCAACGACCGCGCGGGGCTCGGCGACTGGACCGTCTCGGGCGAGGTGTGGCCTGACGGACTGCATCCGCTCGTCGACCGCGTGCGCGGCCTCGGCATGCAGTTCGGCCTCTGGTTCGAGCCCGAGATGGTGAACATCGACTCCGACCTCGCGCGGACGCACCCCGAGTGGATCATGGCGACGGGCGACCGGCTGCCGGTGGAGTCCCGGCACCAGCAGGTGCTGAACCTCGGCATCCCCGAGGCCTACGCCCACGTGCGCGACGCGATGTGCGCGATCCTCGACGAGTACGACATCGCGTACATCAAGTGGGATCACAACCGCGACCTCGTCGACGCGGGCACGCAGCCGCTCGGCCGGGCCGGGGTGCACGAGCAGACGCTCGCGTTCTACCGGCTCGTCGATGAGCTGAAGGCGCGCTACCCCGAGCTCGAGATCGAGTCGTGTTCGTCGGGCGGCGGGCGCGTCGACCTCGGCGCCCTCGACCGCACCGACCGGGTCTGGGTCTCCGACAACAACGACCCCATCGACCGCCAGCAGTCGAACAGGTGGACGACCCAGCTGGTGCCGCCCGAACTCATGGGCAATCACATCGCCTCGGGCGCCTCGCACACGACGAACCGACTCCACGCGCTCTCCTTCCGCGCCGTCACGGCGTTGTTCGGGCACCTCGGAGTGGAGTGGGATCTGCGCCGCGCGAGCGAGGCCGAACTCGCCGAGCTCGAGGGATGGATCCGGCTGCACAAGGCGAACCGCGAGCTGCTCCACGGCGGCGAGCTCGTGCGCCTCGACCACCCGGACGCCTCGCTCTCGCTCAACGGCGTCGTCGCGGCCGACGGCTCGGCCGGCCTGTTCGCGTACGTGTCGCTCGCACGGGCGTCGGTGGCGAGCCCCGGACGCATCCGCCTGCCCGGACTGCTGCCGACCGCGACGTACCGGGTCGAGCCCGCCCTCGTCGACGGGCTGCCGCACGGGGCCGACACGGCGCCGTGGTGGGAGCTCGGGCCTCTGGAGCTCACGGGAGCGGCGCTCGACTCGATCGGCGTCGTGATGCCGAGACTCCGCCCCGAGCAGGCGGTGCTGCTGCGAGCGGTGCGCGTCGACGACGACGACGATCCCCGCGGGCTCCTCGCGTGAGCGCAGGAATCCTGCTCGCCGTCCTCGGTGCCGCGCTGCTGCACGGCACCTGGAACGCGATCGCGAAGGCGATTCCGGCTCGGCTCGTCTCCTCCGCCCTGATCGGGATGGTCTACCTGCTGGTGGGGGCGATCGGATGCATCGTCTTCCCGCTCCCGCCGCAGGAGGTCTGGCCGTACTTGCTGATCTCGGCAGCCGTGCAGACGCTCTACCTCGTGCTGCTCACGGCGGCGTACGCGAAGGGCGAGTTCGGCCGAACCTACCCGCTCACCCGCGGCATCGCCGTGCTCGGCATCACGTTGATCTCGACGACCTTCCTGGGTGAGTTCATGACGCCGGCCCAGATCGCCGGTGTGGCCGTCGTCGCGGTCGCGCTGTTCGCACTGTCGTGGTCGCCGAAGGGCCGGGGTGGCCCTGCCGGAACGCTCATGGCCGTCGCGGTCGGCATCACGATCACCGCGTACTCGGTGATCGACGGCATCGGCGTGCGCCTCTCGGGGGAGCCGTTCGGCTACGCCTCGTGGCTGTTCCTGATCCAGGGCATCACGATCCCGTTGGTCTGCTTCCTGCTCGCGCGCGACCGCCGCGAGATGCTGATCGGCATGCGCCGGCACGCGCCGATGGGCGCGCTCGGCGGCATCCTCTCGCTCGCCGCCTACACGATCGTCGTTTGGGCGCAGTCGCTCGCGCCGCTCGCGGTGGTCTCCGCGCTGCGTGAGACCGGTGTGCTCGCTGCGGGGGTGATCGGCTACTTCGTCTTCCGCGAGCCGTTCAGCAAGTGGCGGGTCACGGCGACCGTGTGCGCGGTCTCGGGGATCGTCGCGATCCGGCTCGGCGGCTGATCGCTCGGCTGACCGGATGACTCAGGGCCGCCGGTTGCTGACCGCAACCGATGCAGTCGGGCTGGCCAGGATCGTCGGGGGCGTGCTCTGCATCACCGTGCTCGGCTACGCCTACGGTCTGCGCATCGAGGTCGGCGACGGCAGCCCGCTCGACTTCTTCGGATACTTCACCAACCAGACGAGCCTGTTCACGAGCGTCGTGCTGATCGTCTCGGGCGCGCTCGCCGTGCTCGGGCGACGTGTGCCGGCATGGCTGTCGACCGTTCGCGGGATCGCGACCGCGTGCCTCGTCGTCGTCGCGGTCGTCTACAACGTGCTCGTCCCCGGCACGGGGTCGGCGCCGCCCTGGGTGAGCGCCGTGCTCCACCTCGTGTTCCCGCTCGTCGTCGTGCTCGACTGGCTGCTCGTCGGAGATCGACCGCCCCTTCCCTGGCGTCAGCTCTGGCTCGTGCTCCCGTATCCGATCGCGTGGCTGGGGGTCGTCCTCGTTCGGGGCATCACCGACGGATGGGTTCCGTACGGTTTCCTGCTCCCCGAACGAGGACCCCTCTCACTCGCCCTGCACGTCGTGGGGCCGCTCGGAGCGATGCTCGCTGCCGGCGCGCTCGTGTGGGCGGGCAGCCGACTGAGCGTCGGCCCGCTCGCACTCGCCTCACGAGTCCCTGAGCGCGCCGGCTGAGGCGTCAGCCCGCCGACTCGAGCGTCGCCCAGGCGAGCTGCGCGAGGGCTGCGGCCTGATCGCCGAGCACCCCGTCGTCGAACACGACGCGCGGCGAGTGGTTCCATTCGACCGTCGACAGGTCGGTGCCGACCGGTGACGTCGTCAGGGCCACGAAGGTGCCCGGCACCTCGTCGAGCACGAACGAGAAGTCCTCGGAACCCATCATGGGCGTGGGCATCTCCATGACGCGCTGCTCGCCGAACTGGGCGCGGAGCTCGGCGAGCGTGCGCTCGGTGCTCGCCGCGTCGTTGACGGTCACGGGGTACTGCACCACGAACTCGAGCTCGGCGGTGCAGCCGTGCGCGCCGGCGATGCCGTTCACGAGCGTCGGAAGCTCGCGCTGGAGGCGTTCGAGCGATGCCGCCGAGAGCGTGCGCACGGTCGCGGCGAGCGAGGCCGACTCGGGGATGACATTGAGCGCCTCACCGCCCTCGAGCTTGGTGACCGAGAGGATGATCGGGTCGAACGCGTCGAAGCGGCGGGTCACGAAGGTCTGCAGCGCGAGCACGAGCTCCGCTGCGACGGGCACCGGGTCGATCGTCTGGTGCGGCTGCGAGCCGTGGCCGCCGCGGCCGTGCACCGTGATGCTCAGCTGGTTCGACCCCGCGGCGACGGTGCCCGGACGGGTGATGAACCCGCCGCGCGGGCCGGGCGCGACGTGGATCGCGAACGCCGCGATCGGCTTCTCGCCCGAGGCCTCGAGCAGCCCCTCGTCGAGCATGATCTTCGCCCCGCCGAAGCCCTCCTCGCCGGGCTGGAACATGAAGAGCACGTTGCCGGCGAGCTCTTCGCGACGGGCGGCGAGGAGCCTCGCCGCCCCGACGAGACCGGCCGTGTGCAGGTCGTGGCCGCACGCGTGCATGTTGCCGTTCGTCGCGGCGTAGTCGAGATCGGTCTTCTCGGCGACGGGCAGGGCGTCCATGTCGCCGCGCAGCAGCACGGTCGGGCCCGGTCGGCCGCCGCGGAGCACGGCGGCGATCGACGTGAGGCGCTCGCCGAGCGTGATCTCGAGCCCCAGCCCGTCGAGGGCGTCGAGCACCTTCTGCTGCGTCGCGGGGAGCTCGAGTCCGAGCTCGGGCTCGGCGTGCAGGCGGCGGCGCAGCGCAACGAGATCGGGGAGGATCTCGGCGCCGTGGGCGATGAACGCGGCGGCGCTGCCTTCGGGGGCGTCGGCTGCGTCGAATGCAGTGGTCTCGTCGGTGAGGGTCACGGGGTCTCCTTCGTTCGTGTGCCGGCAGGCGGCATCCGTTCATCTGCCGCGAGCGGCATCGGGTGGGGTCAGACGGCGGCGGATGCCTCGGCGGCCGCCTCGTCGGTGGCGGACGCGTGTGCAGTGGTGCCGTGACCATCGGGGATGCGCATGAACGCGAGCGCGATGAGCGCGCCCACGAAGGCGAGGCCGCAGAGCACCCAGACGGTCACGTAGCCGCCGATCTCGGCGAACTCGCCGCCCGGCGCCACCCAGAGGGCGAGCACGAGGCCGAAGACCGCACCGGCTGCGGCCCCGCCGAGCGTGCGCAGCGAGTTGTAGACGCCGGCCGCGATGCCGGTCTGGTCACTCGGCGCGAGCTCGGCGAGCAGCGCGGGCAGCGCGCCGAGGAGCAGGCCAAGGCCGATGCCCATGACGGCGGAGGCGATCCAGACCTCGGTGAGCGTGCCGTGGAAGGCCGCGAGGATGAAGTTGCCGGCGCCGGCGAGCACGGCGCCGATGAGGAGCACGGCCCGGATGCCGATGCGCTTGGCGAGGTACGCGAAGGTCGCGGCCCCGACGGTCGCGAGCAGGGTGATGACGGCGATGACCGCGGAGATCAGGCCGGGGGTGGCCGCGAAGCCGTAGCCGGTGACGGCGGGGTCGGCGGCGAGGAACGTCGTCATCGGCGCCTGCATGCCGAACATCACCATTCCGAACAGGAACGCGGTGAGGTAGATCGGGCCGAGGGTGCGGGAGGCCACGAGGCGCACGTCGACCGCGGGGGCGGGCGTGCGGCGCTCCCAGACCACCCACGCGACGAAGACGACGACGGCGAGTCCGAGCGCGCCGATCGTGACGGGCGAGGCGAAGCCCTCGGTCGATGCCAGGCGCAGCCCTCCGAGGAGCGCGACCATCGCGACGGCGAGGCCGACGAACCCGAGCACGTCGATGCGCGGGTTCGCCCGGCTCGTCGACTCGGGCACCTTGAAGAACACGGCGTAGACGCTCACGAGCACGAAGACGCAGGGAACCAGGAGCGTGACGGTCAGCGAGGGCGACACGCTGCTCACGACGCCCGACGCCACGGTGCCGAGGATCGCGCCGACCGTGAGGAAGGAGACGAGCATGCCGATCGCCTTGCGTGCGCTGTCACCGCTGATGCGGTTGTGCACGAGTGCGATCTCGAGCGGGAGCCATACGGCGAGCGGGCCGATGAGCACGCGCGCGATGAGCACGACCGTGAAGTTCGGCACCAACGCGGTGACAAGCGTGCCGATCAGCACGGCGACCACGGCGATGCGCAGGATGCGACGGTGGCCGAAGATGTCGCCGAGCTTGGAGAGCAGGGGCACGAACACGGCCGCCGCGAGCGTCTGCACGGTGAGGAACCACGTGATGTCGGCATCGGTGACCGAGAGGTGGTCGGCGATCGCGGCGAGCAGCGGGGCGTAGTAGCCCTGTACGAAGCCGCTCGCGAGTTCGCAGAAGATGAGGAACCCGACGATGGCGCGCACCGAGGTGCGGCCCGCAGGGACGGCGGGGGAGGGGGAGTCGGTCATCATCGGCCTTCTGGTCGGGGGTGATCGGTGCCGCGGCGTGCTGCCGGGGCATCCGGAACTCAGGTGGAGTCGCCGCCTCGGGGAGGGGAGGCGAGGACGGCCGCGATCATGGCGCGGTACTGCTCGGGCGTGATCGAGACGCCCTTGATCGATTGCCGGAACAGGGTGAGTCCGGCCAACGTGTCGAGGATGAGGTCGGCGTCGACGTCGGCGGGCAGCTCGCCGCGGGCGGCGCCGCGGAGGATGAGCTCGATGCCCTGGTCACGTCGGTGCGAGAAGAAGCGTTCCCAGATGATGGGGAACACCTCGGGCTCGAACGCGACGCGCCAGCCGTTGTTGCCGACCGGGGTCTCGCCGCTCGCGGCGCGCACCTGGTTGGCCTGGTTCTGCAGCACGTGCTCGAGCAGGTCGTCTGCCACGTTGCCGTGGTCGGGCATCTCGCCCAGCTCGCCGTGGCTGCGCAGCGCCTCGGCGGCGAGCTCGGCCTTGTCGGCGAATCGGCGGTACACGGCGTTCTTGCCGCAGCCGGCGAGCTTCGCCACGTGCTCGATGCGGAGGCTGGGGTAGCCGTGCTCCGCGAGCAGCTCGATGGTCGCGTCGAGGATGCGCCCCGTCAGTTCGACGTCGGTCGGACGTCCGAGTGCGTCTCCGGTGCTGCGAGCCATGCAGTTACATTACGGCACGTTCCGTTTCGTAAATGTCACGAACCGGTCTCGATCTCTCGCATGGGGCGCGTCGGTCGATCGAGGGTCAGGGCCAGGGCAGCGGTGCGCCGATCACCGCGGAAACGACGAAGGCCCCCGGTGAACCGGGGGCCTTCTCGTTCTCAGACTGTGGCTCCGACGGGCGTCGATCCCGTGACCTCACGATTTTCAGTCGTGCGCTCTACCAACTGAGCTACAGAGCCTCGAGGTGAGAGAATCACCCCGAATAAGGAGAAAGCCCCTTCTCTCGTAAGGGAAAGGGCTTGTCGCCTGAGCGACCCTGACGGGACTTGAACCCGCGACCTCCGCCGTGACAGGGCGGCACGCTAACCAACTGCGCTACAGGGCCTCGTGGTGCCTTTCGGCACCGAGTTATTCAATTATACGTGCTGGTCGTGCAGTGACCCCAACGGGATTCGAACCCGTGCTGCCGCCGTGAAAGGGCGGTGTCCTAGGCCACTAAACGATGGGGCCGGAGGGCGTTACCTGGGTCACGCCCGCCGACAGCCAAGCATACGTGCAGTCGGCGCAGATGGCAAAACGAGGGTCGCGAATGCCTCCGGACCCACCACGCGGCATCCGCGGACATGCGTCTCAAATGCCCGGAAAGCGCCGATCTCACGCTTATCGTGGGGCTGCCGATGCCCGAACCGAGAGTCAGGAGCGCGGGGACCCGAGCCCGCGTGGACGGGGAATGATGTACCGCACCACAGACCGAACACCCGTAGACGGCGCTCGAACGAGCCCGGTTCCCGCGGAAGCGCGGGAAGCGCGGGAAGCGCGGGAAGCGCGGAGCTCGGGCCGCCGGCGCACGACGCAGCGTCTCGTCGCCGTCGTCGCGATCATCGCTGCGACGCTCGTCGGCCCGGTCGTCGCACCGACGCAGCCGGCCCTCGCCGCGACCTATCCGAGTTGGGACGAACTGCAGGCCGCGAAGGCGGACACCGCGGCCGGTGCCGCCGCAGTCGAGCAGATCACCGCGCTCATCGCCGAGCTCGAGGTGAACGTGCAGGTCACGCGGGCGGAGGCCGAGCGCCGCACCGACGAGCTCTTCGTGGCGCAGCAGCAGTACGACGAAGCCGTGCTCCGGGCCGAGCAGATCCAGGCGCAGGCCGATGCCTCCGCCGCGGAGGCGCTGTCGGCCGAGACGAACGCCGGCCAGGTCGCGGCACAGCTCTACCGTTCCGGTGGCGGCGGCGACGTGGGGGTCAACCTCTTCCTCGACGCGGGTGACGCGCAGGCGACCGACGAACTGCTCTCCAAGCTCGGCAGCATGGAGAAGATGGTCGAGCGCACCTCGAACATCTACGACCGCGCGCAGGAGAAGAAGAACACCGCAGAGGCGCTGAGCGATCAGGCCGAGGTCGCGCAGGCCGAGCGCGAGAAGCTGCGCATCGCCGCCGAGGCGGCGCTCGTCGCCGCGCAGGAGGCGCAGGCCGCCGCCGAGGCCGCGCTCGCGGAGTCGCAGACGAAGAAGGTCGAGCTCGACGCCCAGCTTGCATTCCTCAAGGACGCCGAGGCGAAGACCACGGCCGCCTACGAGGAGGGCGAGCGGATCCGGCAGGAGCAGGAGCGCAAGCGCCGCGAAGAGGCCCTGCGCGCCGGCACGCCGGGAACGCCGGCGTCGTCGGGATGGGCGAAGCCCGCATGGGGCGGCATCACGGGCAACTACGGCCCCCGATCGCCGATCTGCGCCGGTGACGGATGCTCCGGCTCGTTCCACTACGCCGTCGACCTCGGCACCGGCTGCGACGCGCCGATCTACGCTGCGAACAGCGGAGTGGTGACCTTCTCGGGCTACTCGGGCACCTACGGCAACTTCATCCAGATCGACCACGGCGGCGGCATCTCGACCGGGTACGCCCACATCCGCGACGGCGGCCGCTTCGTCGGCTCGGGCGAGTGGGTCGATGCCGGGCAGAACATCGCCTCGAGCGGCACGACGGGCGCCTCGACTGGGTGCCACCTGCACTTCGAGGTCTACAGCGGCGGCAGCCGCATCGATCCGGTGCCGTTCATGGCCGATCGGGGGGTCTACTTTGGCTGAGAACCGCACCAGGCCGGTGTCGCGCGTGAAGCCCGCGACCGTCTTCTCCGCCGTCGCCGTCGGCGCGGTCACCGCATCGGTGGTGGCCGGCGGCGGCCCCGCCATGGCCGAGCCCGATTATCCGTCGTGGAGCGAGATCGAGCAGGCCAAGTCCAACGAGGCGACGAAGCAGGCCGAGATCGCCCGAGTCGGCGACCTGCTGGCCGGCCTGCAGCAGGTGGCGGATGCCGCGGTGCAGGCGTCGCAGATGGCGGCCGAGTCATATCGCATCGCCGTCGACCAGCGCGATCGGGCAGCCGAACGCGAGAGCGCGCTCGCGCAGCAGGCCGACGAGGCCGACGCCGTCGCCGAGATCTCCAAGATGCGGGCCGGCCTGCTCGCCGCCCACCTCGCCAAGACCGCCGGAAACGACCTGACCTCCGAGCTCGTGTTCTCGGGCGAGGACACCGATGGGCTGCTGAAGCAGCTCGGCATGGCGTCGAAGCTCGGCGAGCAGTCGCAGGCCGTCTACGAGCAGGCGATCGCCGACCGAAACACCGCCGATGCGCTGCGCGCGCAGGCCGCGGAGGCCGCCGAGGAACGCACCCGTCTCGCGGCCCTGGCGGAGACGAAGGCGAACGAGGCGAACGCCGCAGCCGAGTCCGCGATGGCGGCCGTGACCGCGCAGGAGCAGCGCTCGGCCGAGCTCTACGCACAGCTCGCGACGCTGAAGGACACCACCGCCGACCTCGAACGCGAGCGGGTCGAGGGTCAGGCGCGCGAGGCCGCCGAGGCGGCGCTCGAGGCGAACCGACCGGACGAACCGGCCCCGCCATCGAGCGGCGGGAACGATGGCGGCGGCGGGAACGCAGGCGGGGGCAACGGCGGTGGAACACCCGCACCGAACCCCGACCCGGCCCCGCCGAACGCGAGTGCCGTCGAGACCGCGATCTGGTTCGCGAGCCAGCAGCTCGGCGAACGCTACGAGCTCGGCGGCGCCGGCCCCGACGCCTGGGACTGCTCGGGACTCACGCGTGCGGCCTACGGCGCGGCGGGCATCGGCATCGGCACGCACTCGGCGACGAACCAGTACTACACGCTCGCCGCACGCGGCAAGGCGGTCTCGCTCGGCAACGTGCAGCGCGGCGACCTGCTCTTCTGGGGCTCGGGCGGCGACTACTACCACGTCGCCATCTACCTCGGCGGCGGCCGCATCCTCGAGGCCTCCGACTACGGCAAGCCCGTGCGCGAGTGGCCGGTCTGGGGCAGCCCCTCTGCAGCGGCGCGCCCCGCCGGCTGAACGGGCGGAGACGCACGGAAGGGGCGGGCCGTGAGGCCCGCCCCTTCTGCATCACGGATGTCGCGAGCTCGCGACATCCGCTCGGTTCATGCCCGGCTCAGTGACCGGGGAACGCCTCGATCGCCTTCTGGATGAGCGACTCGGCCTCGGCCGCGTTCGCCCAGCCCTCGGTCTTGACCCACTTGCCGGGCTCGAGGTCCTTGTAGTGCTCGAAGAAGTGCTCGATCTCCTTGCGGGTGAACTCGGGGATGTCGTCCACGTCCTGGATGTGGTTCCAACGGGGGTCGCCGGCCGGCACCGCGATGACCTTGGCGTCGCCGCCGCCGTCGTCGGTCATGTGGAAGACGCCGACGGGGCGCACCTTCACGCCCACGCCCGGGAAGAGCGGGAAGTCGAGCAGCACGAGCACGTCCAGCGGGTCGCCGTCGTCGCCGAGGGTGTTCTCGAAGAAGCCGTAGTCGGTCGGGTAGACGAACGTCGTGTAGAGCACGCGGTCGAGGAAGACCCGGCCGGTCTCGTGGTCGACCTCGTACTTGTTGCGGCTCCCCTTGGGGATCTCGATGATGGCGGCGTACTCGCCCATGCTGGTTCTCCTTGTGTTGGAAGTCGCTTCTCGAAGCTTGGCCCGCGGGCCGACCCGTTCGGAATCGGGCGCGATCGGCGGAATAAGGTTACTTGATGCCTCCTGACCAGCAGACGGATGCCGCGGCCCCCCGCCGCCCGCGACTGACACCCCCGATCGCCGACGTGCGCCGGGCCGTGCGCACCGCGCTTCCCACCGGTTCGGATGCCGCGCGCGATCCGCTCCTGCTCGTCGCCCTCTCGGGCGGCGCCGACTCGCTCGCGCTCGCCGCGGCCGCCGCCTTCGAGGCGCCCCGGGCGGGCTGGCGCGCAGGCGCGGTCATCGTCGACCACGGGCTGCAGCCCGGTTCGGCCGAAGTCGCCGCCGCCGCGGCGACGACTGCGCGGGAGCTCGGGCTCGACCCCGTGCTCGTGCGCCGCGTCGAGGTCGCCTCGGCAGGCTCGCCGAGCAGCGGCGGGCCCGAGGCATCCGCTCGCGATGCCCGGTATGCCGCCCTCGACGCGGCAGCCGTCGAGACCGGCGCCGCGCTGGTGCTGCTCGGCCACACGCTCGACGACCAGGCCGAGACCGTGCTGCTCGGACTCGCCCGCGGTTCGGGCGCCGCGAGCCTCTCGGGCATGCCCGCGCGCACCGGTCGCTACGCGAGGCCGCTGCTCGGCATCCGCCGGGCGACCACGCGACAGGCCTGCCTCGACGCCGGGCTCGCACCGTGGGACGATCCGCACAACCTCGACCCCGCCTACGCCAGGGTGCGGGTGCGCGAACGCGTGCTTCCCGTGCTCGAGGCCGAGCTCGGGCCGGGCATCGCCGAGGCGCTCGCGCGCACGGCCGAGCACCTCCGCGAAGACGAGGCGGCGTTCGCCGAGCAGATCGAGGAGTTCATCGAGGAGATCTGCGAGCCGGCAGAGGCAGGCATCGCGATCTCGGTCGGCGCCCTCGCGGCGAACCCGGCGGCGCTGCGCCAACGCATCATCCGGCACGTCGTCGGCAGCGAGTTCGGCGTCTCGCTCTCACGGGCGCAGACGCTCGAGGTCGCTCGCCTCGTGACCGACTGGCACGGGCAGGGGCCGATCGACCTGCCCGGCGGAGTGCTCGCGACTCGGGCGGGCCGGCACATCGTGCTGAGCACGACCGGGTCGACCGAGATCCTTCCCCACGACCACTGAGCGGTCCGACTGCGGGTTGAGCGTGTCGAAACCGCCCCTGCTGCAGGTTTCGACAGGCTCAACCCGCAGGAAGTGACAGCGTAGGCTCGTTGCATCCGTTCGCCGCGCACCCACGGCGACGTGCCCCGATCGCCCCACCCAGGAGAGCAGCCATGTACGCGAACGAGATCGAAGCCGACCTGACCGAGGTGCTCGTCACCGAAGCCGAGATCCACGCGAAGCTCGCCGAGCTCGCCCGCCGCATCGAGGCCGACTACGAGGGTCAGGACCTGCTGCTCGTCGGCGTGCTGAAGGGCGCGGTCATGGTCATGGCCGACCTCGCGCGCGAGCTCGCCGGGCATATCAACATGGACTGGATGGCCGTCTCCTCCTACGGTGCCGGCACGCAGTCGTCGGGCGTCGTGCGCATCGTGAAGGACCTCGACACCGACCTCACCGGCCGGCACGTGCTCATCGTCGAGGACATCATCGACTCGGGCCTGACGCTCAGCTGGCTGCTCGGCAACCTCGAGTCGCGCGGCGCGGAGTCGGTCGAGATCTGCGCGCTGCTCCGAAAGCCCGACGCGGCGAAGGTCGAGGTCGACGTCAAGTACCTCGGCTTCGACATTCCCAACCAGTTCGTCGTCGGCTACGGTCTCGACTTCGCCGAGAACTACCGGAACCTCCGGGACGTCGCGATCCTCGCGCCGCACGTCTACTCCTGAACTTCCTCGCGCGGTGACGGGGTCGAGGCCCTAGAGTCATCGCATGGGCGATGGTCGGCGCCGCGGCAGGGTTCGCGACGCTGCCGCTGCGTTCACGAGCAACTGGCGCAATCCGAACCTGCGCCGCGCCCAGCTGAGCTTCCTCGGCGCGTGGACCGCCGAGTGGGCGTTCACCGTCGCGCTCGGCATCGTCGCGTACCGTGACGGCGGCGCCGCAGCGCTCGGTCTCGTCGGGCTGCTCCGCATGGTGCCGTCGGCGATCCTCGCCCCGCTGCTCTCACCCATCGCCGACCGGGGGCGCCGCGAGCGCGTGCTCATCCTCGTGTCGATCGTGCGCGGGCTCGCGACGGCGGCAGCTGCCGTGGTCGCCGCCGTGGCGGGGCCTCCGGCGGTCATCTATGCGCTCGCGATCCTGTCCACGATCGCCGCGACGCTCTACCGCCCGGCGCACTCCGCGTTGCTCCCATCGCTCTGCCGCACCGGGCACGAGCTCGCGAGCGCGAACGTCGTGCGCGGCCTGCTCGACTCCGCGGCCACACTCGTCGGCCCGCTGATCGCCGCGGTGCTGCTGCAGTTCACCGGGGTCGACGTGGTGTTCGCCGTGGCGGCGGCCGCGTCGTTCTGGGCGGCGGCCCTGCTCGCGCGACTGAAGTACGACGCCCCGCCGCGTCCGCCGGCGCCGCGGCGCCCGAACCTCGCCAGGGAGGCGGCGGAGGGCGTGCGGGCGGTCACCGCGAACCGCGACCTGATGCTCATCCTCGGGCTCGCCGCGGCGCAGGCGCTCACGCGGGGTGCGCTCACGGTGCTCTCGGTCGTCGTCGCGATCGAGTTGCTCGGCACCGGCGAGCCCGGCGTCGGCGCCCTGATGACCGCCGTCGGCGTGGGCGCCGTGCTCGGGTCGCTCGCGGCATCCCTGCTCGTCGGCACCGGCCGGCTGGGAGCCTGGTTCGCCGTCGGGGTCGGGCTCTGGGGCCTGCCCTTCACCCTCGTCGGCCTCGCGCCATATGAGGCACCCGCGCTCGGGCTGCTCGCCTTCGTCGGCGTCGGCAACGCGCTGGTCGACGTCGCCGGGTTCACGCTCATCGCCCGCATGGCCCCCGACGAGGTGCTCGCCCGCGTCTTCGGTGTGCTCGAGAGCCTCGTTGCCGTCTTCATCGGCATCGGCGCCATCGTCGCCTCGACGATGATCGAGTGGTTCGGCGTGCAGACCGCACTCATCGCGATCGGACTCGTGTGCCCCGTGCTCGCACTCGCGTCGCTGCCGCGACTCCGGAGCATGGACCGCACGGTCGACGTGCTCGACGAGGACATCGGGCTGCTCCAGCAGGTGCCCATGTTCCGCACCCTGCCGCTGCCCTCGATCGAGCAGCTCGCGCGGGGACTCGAGCCCGTCGGGGTGCCCGCCGGAGCGTCCGTGTTCACACAGGGCGACGTCGGCGACCGCTACTACGTGATCGAGACGGGCGAGGCCGACGTGGTGGGCGACGGCCGGGTCGTCGCGACACTCGGCCCGGGCGAGGGATTCGGCGAGATCGCGCTGCTGCGCCGCACGCGCCGCACGGCCTCGGTCGTCGCGAGGAGCGCCCTCGGCCTGCGGGCGCTCGGGTCGGACCGCTTCCTGCCCGTCGTGCTCGGCTACACGGCGAGCGCCCAGGAGGCGGCGGTCGTCGTCGAAGACCAGCTCGACCGCTACTCGCCGAACGAACGACTGGACGACCCGCCCTCCTGACGGCCCCCTCCGAACAGGGGTGTTGAGAACTCCTCGCCTTGGTGGGATCGTGAGGCATGGACTCCGGCCGTGCCGTGCTGCTGATCGCCGACATCGGTGGATACACCGACTACATGAGCTCCCACCGCATGAGTCTCGCGCACGCCGAGGTCAACACCGGTCGCATGCTCGAACGCATGATCGACGCCGCTCCCGGATTCGATCTCATCGAGATCGAGGGCGATGCCGCCTTCCTCTCGCTGCACGTCGACGAGGGTGAAACGGATGCCTCGATCCCCGAGATCCTCGACGCCGCGGTCGCCATGCACCGCGCCTTCCACCTCGAGCGGCAGTACGTCACGGCGAACCTGTGCCCGTGCAAGGGATGCAGGGGGGCCGCCGACCTCAAGCTGAAGTTCGTGGCGCACGTCGGCGAGGTCGCCATCCAGACCATCCGCGATCGCATCAAGCTCGTGGGCATCGACGTCATCCAGGTGCACCGCATGCTCAAGAACCCCGTCGACATCCCCGAATACGTGCTGCTCTCCGAGGAGCTCTACCGCACCGGTCATGATTCGGTGACGGCTCCCGTGCGCGAGGTGTCGCCCGATCTCGAGGGCTTCGGCACCGTGCGCGCGTACTTCGTCGACGTGGGCGATCTCGAGGAGACGCCCCAGCCGCTGCCGTCGCCCTCGTGGCCGAAGCGCATCGGGCAGACGTTCGCCGCGGTGGGCCCGGGGCTGCCGTACATGCTCGGAATGCGCGACACCCGCCGCGCGGCATCCGCTCAGTGATGGCTGCCCGCGCTCGACTCGAATAGCCCACAGCGAACACTCGGCCGGCATTCGGCGACTGCAATGTAGCCTGTGAGCACCATGAACATCAAGAAGATCCTGCGCGGGCCGATCATCTACATTCTGCTCGCGATCGTCGCCGTGTGGATCGGGTCGAGCCTCATCACCGCATCGGGTTTCAAAGAGGTGTCGACGCAAGAGGGCCTCGACCTCCTCAACAAAGGCAAGGTCGCCGCCGTCAAGATCGTCGACGGCGAGAACCGCGTCGACCTCACGCTCGCGAAGGAGGACGACGAGCTCGGCAAGCAGGTGCAGTTCTACTACGTCACCCCGCGCGGCGCCGACATCGTCGCCGCCGTCGACGCGGCCGACCCGGCAGACGGCTTCAACGACGAGGTGCCGCAGCCGAACTGGTTCCTCTCGATGCTCGGCATCCTGCTGCCGCTCGTGCTCATCGGCCTCTTCTTCTGGATCATGCTGTCGGGCATGCAGGGCGGCGGCAACAAGGTCATGCAGTTCGGCAAGTCGAAGGCGAAGCTCGTCTCCAAGGAGAGCCCCAAGGTCACCTTCGACGACGTCGCGGGCGCCGACGAGGCGATCGAGGAGCTGCATGAGATCAAGGAGTTCCTGAAGGAGCCCGCGAAGTTCCAGGCCGTCGGCGCGCGCATCCCCAAGGGCGTGCTGCTCTACGGCCCTCCCGGCACCGGCAAGACGCTGCTCGCCCGCGCGGTCGCGGGTGAGGCCGGCGTGCCGTTCTACTCGATCTCGGGCTCCGACTTCGTCGAGATGTTCGTCGGCGTCGGCGCGTCCCGCGTGCGCGACCTCTTCGACCAGGCGAAGCAGAACGCGCCCGCCATCATCTTCGTCGACGAGATCGACGCTGTCGGCCGCCACCGCGGCGCCGGCCTCGGCGGCGGTCACGACGAGCGCGAGCAGACGCTCAACCAGCTGCTCGTCGAGATGGACGGCTTCGACCCGAAGACCAACGTCATCCTCATCGCGGCGACGAACCGCCCCGACATCCTCGACCCCGCACTGCTGCGTCCGGGCCGCTTCGACCGCCAGATCGGCGTCGACGCCCCCGACATGAAGGGTCGCCAGAAGATCCTCGAGGTGCACTCGAAGGGCAAGCCACTCGCCAACGGCGTCGACCTCGAGGTGCTCGCGCGCAAGACCCCGGGCTTCACCGGTGCCGACCTCGCGAACGTGCTCAACGAGGCCGCGCTGCTCACGGCTCGCTCGAACGCGCAGCTCATCGACAACCGCGCCCTCGATGAGGCCGTCGACCGCGTCATCGCCGGCCCGCAGCGTCGTTCCCGCGTCATGAAAGACAAGGAGAAGCTCATCACGGCCTACCACGAGGGCGGCCACGCCCTCGCTGCGGCGGCGATGAACTACACCGACCCCGTCACGAAGATCACGATCCTGCCGCGCGGCCGTGCCCTCGGCTACACGATGGTGATGCCGCTCGAAGACAAGTACTCCGTCAGCCGCAACGAGCTGCTCGACCAGCTCGCCTACGCGATGGGCGGCCGCGTCGCCGAAGAGATCGTCTTCCACGACCCCTCGACCGGCGCATCGAACGACATCGAGAAGGCCACCTCGACGGCACGCAAGATGGTGACCGAATACGGCATGAGCGCGAACGTCGGCGCCGTCAAGCTCGGCCAGTCGCAGGGCGAGGTCTTCCTCGGCCGCGACATGGGCCACCAGCGCGACTACTCCGAAGAGGTCGCCGAGACGGTCGACCTCGAGGTGCGCGCGCTCATCGAGCAGGCGCACGACGAGGCCTGGCAGGTGCTCAACGACAACCGCGACATCCTCGACAAGCTGGCCGCCGAACTGCTCGAGAACGAGACGCTCGACCACAAGCAGATCGCCGAGATCTTCAAGGACGTGAAGAAGCTGCCCGAGCGTCCGCTGTGGCTCTCGAGCGACAAGCGCCCGGTCTCCGACCGTCCGCCGATCGCGTTCCCGACCCAGAAGATGCCGATCGATCAGGGTGCCGTCGACGGCGGTGTCGACTCCGGTGAGCTGCCCGTCGAAGACGAGGCGCCGGCACGCGCACCGCAGTCGAACCCGCGGCCCGCGACCGCCTAGTCGCGGGCGCGGCGAGTCCGACGACCCGAAGAGGGGAAGCCATGGCCGGAGTGGACGCCGAGCGCATCCAGCGCGCGGTTCACGAGATCCTGCTCGCGATCGGTGAAGACCCTTCGCGACCGGGGCTCGAGCGCACGCCGCAACGCGTCGCCGAGGCCTACGCCGACTTCTTCGGCGGTCTCGACGTCGATCCGCAGAGTCACCTCGCCGACACGGTTCCGATCGGGGCGACGGATGCCGGCGTGCCGGCGACGTCCGACGCGGTCGTGCTCCGCGACCTCGCGTTCCGGTCCGTCTGCGAGCATCACCTGCTGCCGTTCGTCGGCACGGCGCACGTGGCCTACCTGCCGGGCGACCGGGTGGTCGGGCTCGGCCGCATCCCGGCGGTCGTCGACACGCTCGCCCGTCGACCCCAGTTGCAGGAGCGGCTCACCGAGGAGATCGCCGACGCCCTCGTGGCGGGGCTCGATCCCAAGGGAGTGCTCGTCGTCCTCGATGCCCAGCACCGCTGCGTGACCACGCGGGGCTCGCGTCAGGAGCGCAGCTCCACCGTGACGATCGCGAGCCGCGGCGCACTCTCGGAGCCCGCAGCCCGGAGCGAGATCATCACGCTCATCGGGGCCCAGACGAATGCCTGATCGCACGCTCGTCATGGGTGTGGTGAACGTCACGCCCGACTCCTTCAGCGACGGCGGCCGCTGGTTCGACGCCGATGCGGCGATCGCCCACGGGCTCGAGCTCGTCGCCGCCGGCGCCGACATCCTCGACGTCGGGGGAGAGTCGACCCGACCGGGTGCCGCGCGGGTCGCGCCCGAAGAGGAGCTGCGCCGAGTCGTGCCCGTCATCGGGGAGCTCGCGGGCCGCGGCATCCGGGTGAGCGTCGACACGATGCGCGCCGCAACGGCCCAGGCCGCGGTCGAGGCCGGGGCCGAGATCATCAACGACGTCTCCGCAGGCCTCGCTGATGCGGCGATGGGCTCGATCGCCGCCGAGACCGGTGCACGCTACGTCGCCATGCACTGGCGCGGCCATTCCGACCGCATGGACTCGCTCGCCGACTACACCGACGTCGCCGTCGAGGTGCGCGACGAGCTCGCCCAGCGGGTCGACGCCCTCGTGGCGGCCGGGGTCGCCCCCGAGAAGCTCATCCTCGACCCCGGCCTCGGCTTCGCCAAGCGCGGCGACCAGAACTGGGAACTGCTCGGCCGTCTCGACGTGCTCGCCGGACTCGGGCTGCCGATCCTCGTCGGCGCCTCGCGCAAACGATTCCTCGGCGCGATGCTGCCCGAGACGGCATCCGTCACCGACCGCGACCTTCCGACGGCCGTCGTCAGCGTGCTCTCGGCGCAGGCCGGCGCCTGGGCGGTGCGCGTGCACGACGTGCAGGGCACGCGACGCGCCCTCGACGTCCTCGGCGCATGGCAGAGTGGACGACGTGACTGAACTGCGCGATCGCGGGCGAGGCGACAAGATCACCCTCACGGGGCTTCGCGTGCGCGCACACCACGGCGTGTTCGACTTCGAGCGCGTCGAGGGACAGGAGTTCGTGATCGACGTCTCCGTCGCCGTCGACCTCGCGGCCGCAGCGGCATCCGATGATCTCGACCGCACCGTGCACTACGGCGAGCTCGCCGAAGCCGTCGTCGCGGCGGTGGAGCGCGACCCGGTCGACCTCATCGAGACCGTCGCCGAGCGGGTCGCAGCAGTGGCACTCGGCTTCCCGGCGGTCGACGAGGTCGAGGTCACCGTGCACAAGCCGCAGGCGCCGATCACCGTGCCGTTCGGCGACGTCGCGGTCACGATCGTGCGGAGCCGGCCATGACGCGCGCCGTCATCGCGTTCGGGGCGAACCTCGGCGACCGTGAGGCGACGATCGCCGCCGCGGTGCGCGAGGTCGCCGAAGCACCCGGAGTCGATCTCGTCGCGGTGTCGCCCGTCTACGAGACCGCGGCCGTCAAGGACGCCGGAGTCGACCTCGACGCACCGCGCTACCTGAACGGCGTCGTCGTCGTCGAGACCGCACTCGAGCCGCACGCACTGCTCGATCTGCTGCAGCGCATCGAGCTCGAGCACGGCCGGGTGCGCACCGAGCACTGGGGCGACCGCACGCTCGACCTCGACCTCATCGACGTCGACGGCGTCGTGCTCGACGACGACCGGCTCACGTTGCCGCACCCGCGCGCCTGGCAGCGGGCGTTCGTGCTGGCCCCGTGGCTCGACGTCGACCCGGATGCCGAGCTCGCCGGGCGGGGGCCGATCGCCGCCCTGCGTGTCGCAGCGTCAGACGAGGTGGTTCGCCGATGAGGCGCACGCACCCCTCCACCATCGTCGCCTTCGTGCTCGCGGGCATCGTCGCCGGCTACCTCATCGACCTCGCGATCGTCTCGAACGGGTCGAAGGCGATCGTGCCCCCGCTCTCGCTCCCGATCACCCTCGCGGGGGTCGCAGCGCTCGTCGTGGCGTTCGCCTGGCCGATCCGCCGTGCCGTCAAGGGCAAGGCGACCAAGCACCTCGACCCGTTCCGCGCCATGCGCACCGCCGTGCTCGCGAAGGCCTGCAGCCTGAGCGGTGCGCTCATGCTCGGCTTCGGCCTCGGCATCACCCTGTTCCTGTTGACGCGCAGCGTCGTGCCGTCGGCCGCGACGATCTGGCTCGCCGTCGCCACGGCGATCGGCGCGGCCCTGCTCATGGCCGGGGGGCTCATCGCGGAGTACTTCTGCACCCTGCCGCCCGACGACACCGACACCGAGAAGAAAGAGCACGCGCATGCCTGAGGGGCCCGGCCTCCAGCCCGATGAGACCGTGCACGACGAGCCGCAACTGCCTGAGGCATCCGACACCGGCTGGCTGCGGGTCTCGCCGAAGTACGTGCTCGTCGAGGTGGTCGGCTCGATCATCGGCATGCTCATCTTCGTGGGCGTCGCCCTCGGGGCCTACTTCCTGCTCCACTGGGAGTGGGCGCTGTGGGTCGCGGGCGCGATCGCCCTGGTCTCGCTCGTCGGCATCGCGCTCGAGCCGCGCCGCGTGCGGTCGATCCAGTACCGCCTGCGCGCCGACGACCTGCTCTTCCGCCGCGGCATCATGTTCCAGCGGCAGGTGGCGGTGCCCTACGGGCGCATGCAACTCGTCGACATCACCCGCGGCCCGGTCGCGCGCGCCCTCGGCCTGGCCGACCTCAAGTTCGTGACCGCGGCGGCGTCGAGCGCGGTCACCGTGCCGGGGCTGCCGATGGCCGAGGCCGATCGCCTCCGCGACGAGCTCGTCGCCCTCGCCGAGTCGCGCCGGGCGGGGCTGTGACCGAAGTCACCCGCCCGCAGGGAGTGGTGAACCTCGCCGACGGCGAGTGGCACCGACTCCACCCGGCGAGCCCCCTGCTGCGCGGCGGCCTCGTGTTCATCGCCGTGCTCGGTTTCATCATCGCGAACCTGCGCGAGCGGGTCATCGACATCTTCCTGACGATCTTCGCGCCCGAGTCGAGCGGGCCGATCGACGCCGAGTACGGCGAATGGCAGGAGGACTGGGCGAACGACCCCGTCGGCGGCATCGTGATGAACGGTCTCGTGGGCTGGGCGCTGCTCGCCCTCGGGGCGATCATCGTCGCCGTCGTCATCGGATTCTGGCTGTCGTGGCGCATGCACACGTTCCGGGTCACGCACGAGGCGGTCGAGGTGCGCAGCGGCATCCTCTTCCGCTCGCACCGCAGTGCACGCCTCGATCGCATCCAGGGCATCAACGTCAACCGGCCGCTCTTCGCGCGCCTCTTCGGCACGGCGAAGCTCGAGATCTCGGTCGCCGGGCAGTCGGCGAACGTGCAGCTCGCCTACCTCGGTTCCACCCTCGCCGACGCGCTGCGCGCCGACGTGCTGCGCCTCGCGTCGGGCGCGCGGGCCGAGCGAGCGCACGGCGCGGTCGCTCCCGCCGGTGCGGGCGACGGGCGAGCGGATGCCTCGGCGACCGTCGCACCGGGCGCGGCAACGCCTCCCGGCGGCCTGGCCGGGCCCGATACCGCCGGGGCCGCTGCCGCTGGTGCCGCGACGCAGTCGGGCGCCGAGGCGGCAGGGCGCAGTCCCGTGACCGCCCGTGCCGGGGCGCTCGTCACGCAGCGCGTCGACGAGTTCCTCGCCCCCGAGCTCGACCCCGACCTCGCACCGCCCGAGTCGGTCGTGCACCTGCCGCTCGGTCGCGTGATCGGTTCGACGCTGCTCGGTGGGTCGACGATCTGGGCGATCATCCTCGTCGCCGTCATCGTCATCGGCGTCACGAGCGGCCAGATGTGGGTGCTCTTCAGCTTCGTGCCCGCGGCCATCGGTCTCGTCAGCTACACGTGGTCGCGCATCACGAAGTCGCTGCGCTACTCGATCGCCGGCACTCCCGACGGCGTGCGCATCGGGCACGGCCTGCTCTCGACGGGCAACCAGACGATCCCACCGGGCCGGGTGCACGCCGTCGAGGCCACCCAGTGGGTGTTCTGGCGGCCGTTCGGCTGGTGGTCGGTGCGCATCAACGTCGCCGGGCAATCGGTCTCCTCTTCGGGTGACGCCGCGCAGCGCACCATCGTGCTCCCGGTCGGCACCGCAGCCGACGTGCACCGGGTGCTCGCCCTGCTGCTGCCCGACGCCGCGACGGAGGTCGAGGCACTCGTCGATGCCGGCCTCGTGGGTCGCGGCGACGCCGGCGGGTTCTCCGCCACCCCGAAGCGCGCCGCGTGGCTGCGACCGTTCTCGTGGAAGCGCATCGGCCTCGCCGAGACGGCGGGTGTCGCGGTGATCCGACGAGGCGCCCTCATCCGCAGCCTGAGCCTCGTGCCACTCGCCCGCATGCAGTCGGTGGCCCTGTCGGTCGGCCCGATCGAACGCGGGCTCGACCTCGCGACCCTGCGCCTGCACACGGTGACCGGTCCGGTCAGCGCCGTGGTGCCCGTCGCCGACCGTGCCGTCGCGACGGCGCTCTTCGAGCGGCTCGCGCGCGAGGCGATCGAGCGTGCGGCGAGCGACACCTCGCACCACTGGGGCGCGGCATCCGCCCCCGCTTCGCCTGCAGCTGCAGCGGTCGCCCCGGAAGCGCCCGCTGCTCCGGTCGAACCGTCGACCGATGCATCCGCTGCTCCGGTCGAACCGTCGACCGGACCATCCGCTGCCCGCACCGACGAGACGGAGCCCCGACATGTCGGCTGATCGACCTGGAAGGCTCGGCGTCGGCACCATCGGCGCCGGGCGCGTCGGCGCCGTGCTCGCCTCGGCCCTCGCCGGAGCAGGGCACGCCCTCACCGGCATCGCCGCGGTCTCCGACGAGAGCCGCGAGCGCGCGGCGACCATGCTGCCCTCGGTGCCGGTGCTGCCGATCCCCGAGATCATCGAGCGCAGCGAGCTCGTGCTGCTCGCCGTGCCCGAGGCCGAACTCGGCCCCCTCGTCGCCGGGCTCGCCGAGGCCGGCGCCTGGCAACCGGGCCAGCTCGTGCTGCACACCGTCGCCCGTTTCGGCACGGGCGTGCTCGACCCCGCACGCCTCGCAGGGGCCATCCCGCTCGCCGTGCACCCCGCGATGAGCTTCACCGGCACGAGCATCGATCTCGCGCGCCTGCCGGGCACGTGGTTCGCCGTCACCGCACCCGCTCCAGTGCTGCCGATCGGCCAGGCACTCGTCGTCGAGATGGGCGGTGAGCCCGTCATCGTCGCCGAGCGCGACCGAGCCGCCTACGGCGAGGCGATCGACACGGCCGTCTCGTTCTCGAGCGCGATCGTCGACCAGGCCAGCGGCATCCTCGACGGCATCGGGGTGGCGAGGCCCGGCGCGGTGCTCGCCCCGCTCGTGCGCAGCGCCGTCGAGAATGCACTCGCACGGCACGACCGCGGTGCGTACGCCGAGGGGGCCGATACGATCGACGAGGCCGATTCCGACTGGCCGCTGGGGGGTGGCGCGTGAGCGGGTCCACGTCGGGCGTGCGTGTCGTGCCGACCATCGACGAGCTGCGCGAACTGCTCGCCGAGCGGCGCGCTGCCGGGGCATCCGTCGCCCTCGTGCCCACCATGGGCGCCCTGCACGCCGGCCACCTGGCACTCGTCGCGCACGCGCGCGAACTCGCCGACGTGGTCGTCGTGTCGATCTTCGTGAACCCGTTGCAGTTCGGACCTGGCGAAGACCTCGACCGCTACCCGCGCACCCTCGACGCCGACGTCGAGGCGCTCGCCGGCCTCGGGGTGGAGTTCGTCTTCGCGCCGACCGCCGCCGAGATGTATCCGAACGGCGCCGTCGGCACGACGCTGACGGCAGGCCGGGTCGGCTCGCTCTACGAGGGCGCCTCCCGTCCGGGCCACTTCGACGGCATGCTGACCGTCGTCGGCAAGCTGCTGAACATCGTGGGCCCCGACGTGGCGGTCTTCGGCCAGAAGGACGCGCAGCAGGTCTTCCTCGTGCGCCGCATGGTCGACGACCTCGACGTGCCGACGGCGATCGAGGTCGTGCCGACGGTGCGCGAGCCCGACGGGCTCGCCCTCTCGAGCCGCAATCGCTTCCTCGACCCCGGCCATCGTGCCGCAGCACTCACGCTGATCGAGGCGCTCAGGGCAGCGGATGCCGCGGCATCCGATGGACTCGCCGAAGTGCTCGCCGAGGGCGCCGCCGCCTTCGGCGACCACGACGACGTCACGCTCGACTACCTCGTGGTCGTCGACCCCGAGACGTTCCTTCCCGTCGCCGACGATGCGCGCGGCCCGGCTGTCGTGCTCGTCGCCGCCCGCGTGGGGTCGACCCGCCTCATCGACAACGCCGCCATCACGCTCGGCTGACTCGTCAGGTGCGCCCAAGTAGGCTGGTGCACGCACCTGAGCAGTACAGACGGTACTGCGGGCATGACGAGAGAGAACGATGGCCGAGAACCAGACGGATGCCACGCCCGAGCCCACTGCCGAGGAGATCTCCGAGCAGAAGGCCGTGCGTCTCGCCAAGCGCGAGCGGCTGAACGCGGCATCCGACGACCGCGCCTTGGGTGCCTACCCGGTGCGCCTGCCGATCACGGCGACGATCCCCGAGGTGCGCGACCGCTTCGTCGGGCTCGGCGTCGACGAGGCGAGCGGCGAGCAGGTCGGCGTCGCCGGTCGCGTCGTGCACTCGCGCAACACCGGAAAGCTGTGCTTCGCCACGCTGCAGGCGGGTGACGGCAGCCGTATCCAGGCGATGGTCTCCCTCGCCGAGGTCGGCGAGGAGTCGCTCGCCGAGTGGAAGGAGCTCGTCGACCTGGGCGACCACGTGTTCGTGGCCGGCGAGGTCATCACGAGTCGTCGCGGCGAGCTCTCGATCATGGTGAAGGAGTGGCGCATCGCCTCGAAGGCGATCCTGCCGCTGCCGAACCTGCACAACGAGCTGTCCGAGGAGATGCGCGTGCGCAGCCGCTACCTCGACCTGATCTCGCGCGAGCAGGCCCGCAAGAACGTCATCGACCGCGCGAAGGTCAACGCGAGCCTGCGGCGCACCTTCGACTCGCTCGGCTTCATCGAGGTCGAGACGCCGATGCTGCAGGTCATGCACGGCGGGGCATCAGCTCGCCCGTTCGTGACGAACTCCAACGCGTTCGACACCGATCTGTACCTGCGCATCGCACCCGAGCTCTACCTGAAGCGCGCCGTCGTCGGCGGCATCGAGCGCGTGTACGAGATCAACCGCAACTTCCGCAACGAGGGCGCCGACTCGACGCACAGCCCCGAGTTCGCGATGCTCGAGGCCTACGAGGCGTACGGCGACTACAACACGATCGCCGACCTCACGCAGCAGCTCATCCAAGACGCCGCGCTCGCGACCTCCGGCTCGCACGTCGTGACCTGGGCCGACGGCACCGACTTCGATCTCGGCGGCGACTGGGCGCGCATCTCGATGTACGACTCGCTGTCCGAGGCGATCGGCGAGACGATCACCTCGTCGACCCCGATGGCGCGCCTGAAGCAGCTCGCCGACGAGGCGGGCGTCGAGGTCGACCACCCGCTGCCCGGCAAGTACGTCGAGGAGCTGTGGGAGCACCACGTGAAGTCGGGCCTCGTGCGGCCGACGTTCGTCATGGACTTCCCACTCGACACCTCGCCGCTCGTGCGAGAGCACCGCTCGATCCCGGGCGTCGTCGAGAAGTGGGACCTCTACATCCGCGGCTTCGAGCTCGCGACCGGCTACTCCGAGCTCGTCGACCCCGTCGTGCAGCGCGAGCGCTTCGTCGAGCAGGCGAAGCTCGCCGCCGGGGGAGACCCCGAGGCGATGCGCCTCGACGAGGAGTTCCTGCGGGCGCTCGAGTTCGGCATGCCGCCGTCGGGCGGCATGGGCATGGGCATCGACCGCCTGCTGATGGCCCTCACCGGCCTCGGCATCCGCGAGACGATCCTCTTCCCGCTGGTCAAGTGATTCGACGAGAGAGCGGATGCCGCGCATGAACGACTACCTGCCGAAGGACGAGCTCGAGCCCGAGAAGGACCCGAAGCGACCGTCGAACATGCGGCTCGGCATCTGGCTCGTCGTCGGCGCGATCGGTCTCTACCTCGTGGTCTCCGGCATCTGGGGCCTCGTCGCCGGCGGCTGAGCGTCGTCGGAGCGATGCCGCCGGCGCCCCGTGATCGCGGGGTGCCGGCGGCATCGGCGTCTGCAGCCGTCGCCCGATCGCAGGACCGATGTGTGTGCAGTCCGTCGATGATCTCGTGAACGGATCGGGTCGATCACGACCGCCTCCCCCCGTTTGGGGGGTGAGGTTTCGTCACGATTGGGTAACGGGCACCGTGTCCCCCGAATCGAAGAATCGCACGTGACCCCCGAACGGGTGGTCGTGCCTGCGATGCCCTTCAATCCGGCCGTCTCCGCTCGGCAATCGCGGCACGATTCCTGGCGTGTCCCCCATTGGGTGCAGATGGTGGGACACGGCGAATTGTGAGAGCGCTCTCGCCCTGTGTTCCGGCATTTTGGGGCGTTTCGAGGACTCCTCGATTCGGATACTGTCCGGACCATGTGGCCGCAGCACCGCATCCCGAGGTGCCTGCGAATCCGAACACATGATGAGGGGTTCAACGTGTTTTCACGACGCCAGCGCACGGCGCTGCTCGCTTCCGGAGCACTGCTCGCCGGACTATTGACGCCGTTCGCGGTCGCCGCTCCCGCGTACGCGGCTGAGGACTGCGACCTGGGCGGGTTCGAGATCGACGGTGACAAACCAGTCAACTGTCCACCTGGGGTGCTCGACTGGGACAACGTGGATTTCGACAGCACCACGCAGGGTGGCACGTACAGTGCTTCTTCGAAGGATGTCGACGACCCGTCGACGTGGAGTTCGGCGGGAAGCACGCCTGACAAGGCCGACTTCAAGGCCGTGTACTCGTACGCGCAGGTCGGCGCTGACGGGCACTACTACCTCTACGTGGCGTGGGAGCGCACCGGTGAGAGCGGCACCGGCAAGTATGCGATCGACCTCTCCTTCGCCGGCGTCAACGTCGCGGACGACGGGGCGCCGCAGCCCCTCCATGATGAAGGCGGCATCGTCGCCTACATCAACATGAACGGCGGCGACGACCCGGTGCTGGGTCAGCTCTGCCCCTACGACGACCAGGCCGACTACCCCGACAACGTGAACACGGATCCGGGTGACTGCACGACCGACACGACCGGGTTCGCGAGCGCCGTCGGCATCATCGACATCGACGGTGAGCAGGGCAGCTTCTTCGAGGTCGGCCTCGACCTCACCGAGCTCGCCGATGTCGCCCCGGGCTGCCCGCCGGTCACCGACCTCGCCACGGTGTACATGCGTTCGATCACCGGTGGCAACGCCGCCGGCAACCTCAAGGGCTATGTCGACCCCCTCACCGTGACGCCGCCGTCCACCTGTGGTGCGCTCGAGGTGACCAAGGAATCCCTCAACGACCTCGCCACCGACGACCCCACGGTGTTCGAGTACGACATCGCAGGGCTCGTCTCCGCCGAGCTCGACGGCTTGCTGCAGATCGGCGAGACCGACCTCGACACCGAGGTCGAGCCGGGTGACGACTACACCCTCACCGAGACGATCCCCGAAGGGGCGCCGTGGGCGCACGTCTCGACGGTCTGCACCGTCGACGGCGTCGAGTACACCCTCACCGACCCCGAGGACACCTTCCCCGTCGTCACGGGTGAGACCACGTCGTGCGTGATCACCAACGCCACCTCGTTCGTCGAGGTCGAGAAGCAGACGCTGCCCGACGGTTCGCCCGAGCTCTTCGACTTCACGATCGACGGAGCGGAGTTCGACCTGTCCGACGGACAGACCGAGAGCTTCCAGTTCGCACCCGCGTCTTCGGTCGACATCATCGAGACCGTGCCCGACGGCTGGACCCTGACCGATGTCACCTGCGACACCGATCAGGTGGACATCGAGGGCGGTGCCACCGTCACGACGATCGCCGGCGAAACGGTCTCCTGCCTGTTCGAGAACACCCAGGGCGGCACGATCATCATCCACAAGGTGGTCGACCCCGCTCAGTCCGCCGAGTTCGGCTTCACGAGCGAGACGCTGGGCGACTTCACCATCACGACCGATGCAGAAGGCACCGGCACCGAGACCTTCGAGAACCTCGAGCCGGGCTCCTACGACGTGACGGAGCCGCAGACGCTGCCCTTCGACACGACGAACCTCGTCTGCGACGACCCGACGGAGGACACGACGACCGACGAGACCGACTGGTCGGCTGCGATCGAACTCTCTGCGGGCGAGACCGTGGAGTGCACGTACACGAACACCGAGCGCGGCAGGATCCTCGTCGACAAGGACACGGTTCCGGCCGACTACGACCAGGGCTTCGACTTCGTCTTCGGCGGTGGTGATGCACCCGTGGAGTTCACCCTGAACGACGCCAGCGACGATGAGGAGAACCCCTGGGACTCCGGACTGATCGTGCCCGGCACGTACACCGTCGTCGAGACGGTGCCCGAGCACTGGACGCTCGACGACATCGACTGCGGCACGCGCGAGGGTGACGGCACGACGATCGAGCTCGCACCCGGCGAAGTCGTGACCTGCGTGTTCACGAACGTCGCGGCGCCCGGCTCGGTGAGCCTCACGAAGTCGGTCGACGGCGTGGCCGACGGCTACGACTGGAGCTTCGACTTCACGCTGACCCAGGAGCCCGATGGAGCCCCGGTGACGCAGACGGTCGACAGCTCGGCACTGCCCGACTCGGCGACCACGGTGTGGGGCGACCTCACCGTCGGCGAGCAGTACACCCTGATCGAGGGTGAGCTGCCCTTCGGCTGGACCGCTGACGACATCGTCTGCACGGGCCTTGAAGACGAAGGCGAGGCCGACGGCTTCCAGTTCACCGTGACTCCCGGGCTCGCGCTCGAGTGCACCGCGCTGAACACGGCGATCCCCGCCGAGGTCGTGCTCACGAAGACGGTCACCGGCCTCGCCGATGGCGCGGCCTGGTCGTTCGACTTCACGATCACGCCCGGTCCCGACAGCGAGAGCGACACCCAGACCGCGACGAACGAAGCACCGACCATCGGTTGGAGCGACCTCCTCCCGGGCCTCGAGTACACCATCACCGAGGCGGCGACGCCCGGTTGGGTCAACGGCGACATCACCTGCATCGCGGATGTCCCCGAGGGCGGACCGCTCGACGACCTCGACCCCGAGGCCGACGGCTACCAGTTCCTCGCCAGGCCCGGCCTCGTGCTCGATTGCTCGGCCGACAATGAGGCCCTGCCCGGCACGATCACGGTCACGAAGTCCGCCGAGGGCGGGGATGGCACCTTCGCATTCACCCTCACCCCGAAGGACGGCGGCGAGGCGATCTCCGACTCGGTCACCACCGTCGACGGCACGGGTTCGGTCGAGTTCGAGGGCGTCCTGCCCGGCGCCAGCTACGCGATCGCCGAGACGAACGTGCCGAGCGGCTGGGAGGCCGGCAGCCTGAGCTGCACGGTCGAGTCGGTCGCCGGCGGCGATGCCGTCGCGATCGACGCAGCGGACTTCGAGGTCATGCCCGGTGACGAGGTCGCCTGTGCGATCACGAACACGCTGCGCCCGCCGATGCCGGTGACCGGTGTCAACCTCGCAGCAGGCGGGGGCGTCGCCCTCCTCCTGCTGCTGGGTGGCGGCCTGCTGTTCCTCCTCCGACGCAAGCGTCAGATCGCGGAGTAGTCGCGGGGCGACGATCCCGTCGGGGCCGAGCGTGACGTTCGGGCCCGGCGGTGTCCCCGAGTGAAGGCCCGGTCGAGAGACCGGGTCTTCGCTCGATCGCGAGGCGTCCTCGTGCGGCCGACGGATGCCCTCGCGTGCTGTCCCGCTTCCCAGAATTCCCACGTAGTCTGGAGTCACTATGAACGAATTCTGGGCGAATGCGATCTGGTCGCTCGCGCCGACCGTGCTCATCGGGCTCATCTTCTGGTTCGTGATGCGTGCGGTCATCCACGCCGACCGCAACGAGCGCAAGGCGTACTCCCGCGTCGAGGCGGAGGAGCGGGCCAAGCTCGCCGAGAACCGACCGGCAGCCTGACCGGAATGACCGCGGAGCAGGCGGCGCTCTCCTTCGCCGGGGTCATCGTCGTCATCGACCTGATCATCCGCGTCACGGCGATCATCGTGGTGCCGCGCAACCGTCGCCCGACCGCCGGCATGGCGTGGCTGCTCGCGATCTTCTTCCTGCCGTTCATCGGAGTGTTCTTCTTCCTGCTCATCGGCAATCCCAAGCTGCCGAAGCATCGGCGTGAGAAGCAGGCCGAGGTCGACCGCTACATCCGCGAATCGACGCACGGTGTCGAGCGGGTCAGCGACCCCGGCCACTGGCCCGGGTGGTTCGAGGGTGTCGTGCGGCTGAACCGCAATCTCGGGTCGATGCCGCTCATCGGCTCCAACAGCGCGAGCCTCATCGGCGACTATCAAGGCTCGCTCGACGCGATGACCGACGCGGTGCGGGAGGCCAAGCGCTACGTGCACGTCGAGTTCTACATCCTCGCACTCGACTCCACCACCGCGCCGTTCTTCGACGCTCTCGGTGAGGCGGTCTCCCGCGGGGTCGACGTTCGGCTCATGCTCGACCACGTCGCCTCCCTTCGCGTGAAGGGCTACCGCAAGACGCTCAAGCGACTCACCGCGATGGGCGTGCGGTGGCAGCTCATGCTGCCCGTGCAGCCGCTCAAGGGCAAGTACCAGCGGCCCGACCTCCGCAACCACCGCAAGATCCTCGTCGTCGACGGCGAGGTCGGCTTCATGGGTTCGCAGAACATCATCGACCGCAGCTACAACAAGCGCGGAAACATCCGCCGCGGTCTGAAATGGAAGGAACTCGTGGCGCGCGTCGAGGGGCCGATCGTGGCCGGCCTCGATGCGATCTTCGCCACCGACTGGTACCTCGAGACCGGCGAGGAGCCGGTGCGCGATCTCTCCGAATCGCTCGACCAGCCCGGCGAGGCCCAAGACCTCGACTGCCAGGTGGTGCCGAGCGGCCCGGGGTACCCGAACGAGAACAACCTCAAGCTCTTCCTCGCACTGCTCTACGCGGCTGAAGAGCGGATCATCCTCACGAGTCCGTACTTCGTGCCCGACGAGGCGATGCTGCGCGCGATCAGCGGCGCCACCCAGCGCGGCATCCACGTCGAGCTCTTCGTCTCTGAGATCGGCGACCAGGCGCTCGTCTATCACGCGCAGCGTTCGTACTACGAGGCACTACTTCGCGCCGGCGTGAAGATCTACATGTACCAGGCGCCGTACATCCTGCACTCCAAGCACTTCACGATCGACGACGACGTCGCCGTGATCGGCTCGAGCAACATGGACATCCGCTCGTTCGAGCTCAACATGGAGATCTCGCTCCTCGTGCGCGGAGCGTCGTTCGTGCGCGAGATGCGTGCGGTCGAAGACGGCTACCGCCGGCACAGCCGCGAACTGACCCTCGACGAGTGGATGAAGCAGCCGCTGCGCTCGACCGTGCTCGACAATCTCGCACGGCTCTCGTCGGCGCTGCAATAGCGACGCTTCGCCGCTGCCGACGACCCTGTCTGACGTGCTACTTGCGGGGCTTCAGGCGCACGGTCGGCAGCTCGGGCGCCGGCAGCGCTGCGCCATCGTATCCCTCGACGGTGCCGAAGCGCCCGTCGGGGTTGTCGCGGCCGATGACGTCGGCCTGCCACTGCCGGCGGAACTCGACGATCTCGTCGTGGTCGCGGCCGATGAAGTTCCACCACATGACGAGTTCTTCGCCGAACGGCACGCCGCCGAGCAGGATCACCCGCACCGGCTGCGCCTCGGCCGAGAGGCGGATGCTGCTGCGCCCGGCCTCGAGGTAGGCGAGCTCGCTCCACGCGGCCGTGGTCGACACGGTGCCGTTCGACGCGTGGTCGTTCGCGGTGACGCTGGGCGGGGCATCCGAGGCACTGATCTCGACCGGGCCGGCATCGACGAGCACGCCGTGCTCGAACGCGGGGTCGAGCTCGAGTTCGACCGTGCCGAAGGGCGGCAGGTCGATCTGCGCGCCGAGCAGGGGTGAGAAGACGGTGACGGATGCGTCGGGCGCCGCGCCGCCCGCCAGCGATCCGACGAACACCCGCACCGTCGCGTCGCCGATGCCGACCGGAAGCGTCTCGGCGTGCTCGAAGAACGGGCCGACGTGGCGGGAGGCGTCGGGCAGCGCCACCCAGAGCTGCACGCCGTGCAACCGGGTCGTCCCGGGGGTCGAGACCTCGGAGTGCGAGATGCCGCGACCCGCCGTCATGAGGTTGACCGCGCCGGGTCGCACCATGGCGTGGCTGCCGGCGGAGTCTCGATGCTCGATCTCGCCCTCGAAGAGCCAGCTGACCGTCTGGAGCCCGGTGTGCGGGTGCGGCGGCACGACCATGCCGGCCGTCAGCTGCACCTCGTCGGGACCGTAGTGGTCCGCGAAGCACCAGGCGCCGATGGTCGTGCGCCCGCGCTGGGGGAGGGTGCGCCGCACGTTCATCGCCCGCGGGCCGCCGAGCGGCACGTCGCGCGCCGACAGCACCTGCACTGCGGGCCCGGCGGGCTCTTCGGCGGGGCAGAGCAGCTCGACCGGATCACGTTCGAGATTGCTCATGCGCGAAATTCTACGCCGGGTCGCGCCCATGGGATGGGGGCGACCATTAGCATGACGGTATGGCTCCCTCGATGCGTCTCCGTCGTGCTGGTCTCCTCGCCCTGGCGGTCTCGTCGGTGTTCCTGTTGTCTGGGTGCAACCCGCCGAGCACGGCCGCCGAAGACTTCCCCGGAGTGCCGACCGAGGCCGACGCCGACGTGGTCGACGTCGACTCGGGCACCGATCCGGCCGGCGACGAAGAAGAGATGCCGTCGTCCGAAGACGGCCCGGTGGTCGTGTGGTGGGCCGATGGCGGCCAGCTCGCGCTCACCATCTCGGGCAGCTCGACCTGCCCGGTGGTGGGCGAGCAGATCCGCGTGCTCGAGCCGGCCGGTGAGGGCAACCGCGTCGCGATCGACCTCGTCGAGCAGCCCGCAGACCAGGTCTGCACGATGGACTTCGTGCCGCACACGACCTTGTTCTGGACGCCGACGACCATCACGACGACAGAGCCGCTCGTCGTCGAGGTCGCCGAGACCGAGGTCACGGTTCCGGTCAAGTAGCGTCGGGCCGAGTGCGCCGGAGCACGAGCAGTTCTCCGATCTCGCAGTCGAGCACCTCGCAGACCGCCTGCAGCGTCGAGAAGCGGATGGCGCGGGCACGGTCGTTCTTCAGCACGCTGAGGTTCACGACGCTCACGCCGACCAGTTCGGCCAGCCGCGCGAGCGTCATGCCACGGACGGCGAGCAGTTCGTCGAGCCTGCAGTGCACATCGGATGCCTCGTCGGGTTCGGCCGGTGCCATCAGACGAGCCCCTCGGTGTCGCGGCGCAGCCGGTCGCCGATGGTGAAGACGGTGGCGGCCATGGCTGCGACGAACGCGAGGAAGAAGAGGGGCATCAGGTCGACCGACATCACGACGTTGTCGAAGTCGCCCTCGCTGAGGCGGGTGAAGGCTCCGTTGGCGGCCATGTTGCCGAAGAACGGCACCGCGGCGAACCCGATGGTCCCGGTGATTCCGGCCACGGCCACCAGTGCGGTGTTGCGACCGCTGAAGACCTGATTCCGCATGACTCCCCAGCAGAGCAGCAGGAGGCAGACGACGACGATCCCGATCGTGGCTGCGGCGATCACCTGCTGGATGATGAGCGCTGCCCATGATGCGCCGGGCAGCGAGGGAACGGTCAGTACGGCCTGGTCGAGTGCGACCTGCACCGGGGAGCCGTCTGGCCCGATCGGCGCATCGGCCGGCGTTCCGGCGAATTCGGCCAGCACGCTGACATCCGTGTTCGGCGCGATCTCGATGATGCGCAGCACGGCTGCCGCGATTCCCCAGACGGCGATGATCGCCCCTGCGGCCATGAACAGCCAGAGACCCACCGCATCGGCGCGGGTGATCGATGGTGCTGTGCTCGTCTGCATTCTCAGTTCCTAACGTTTATCGATACTAACGATAAACGATACGGTACGGCGTTCGCGCGGTGTCGTCAACGGTCGATCGTGATGCGCACACCGAGGACAGCGCCCCACGGGGCATCCTGCTCTGTCGCGCTCTTCTGAACGGCGCCCCTCTCCAGCGGGCGCGCGGCACGGCGATGACGTCGTCACCCAGGCGGGGCGCTCGAACACATCACGATTCGGTAACGGCAGTCAGTCGGAGCTTGCATCTGCAAGGTCGGCCACGTCGGCTTCGCGCGAGTTCGAGAAGCGCCGGTTCGCGCACTTCCGCGTGCTTCCGGGTAGAAGCGGCCGGATCAGGGTGTTCGAGGTGCCGTCGATGGGTGGGGCGCCTGGGCGAGGGGCCGGTTGTCCCCCGTTTTGGGCCATGTCCGTGATGAAACCTCAGGACTATCGTGCGTGCTATGTGCCGCTGACGTGGCTCTCCCGAACTGCAGCCCGAACTGCAGGCCCGAAGTGCAAACCCGAAGTGCAGTCCCGAACTGCACGCCCGAAGTGCGTTCCCGAACCGCGACCCGAAATCGCAGGCCCGAACTGCTACCCGAATTGCAGACCCCAACTGCTTACCCGACCAGTAAGGAACCCGAGCCTTGTTCTCACGCAAGAGCGTCGTCGCCGTTGCCATTTCCGCCCTGTTGACCGCGCTGCTCAGCCCGGTCCTCCTCGTCTCACCTGCCACAGCCGCACCAGACTGCGACCTGGGCGGGTTCGAGATCGACGGTGACAAACCAGTCAACTGTCCACCTGGGGTGCTCGACTGGGACAACGTGGATTTCGACAGCACCACGCAGGGTGGCACGTACAGTGCTTCTTCGAAGGATGTCGACGACCCGTCGACGTGGAGTTCGGCGGGAAGCACGCCTGACAAGGCCGACTTCAAGGCCGTGTACTCGTACGCGCAGGTCGGCGCTGACGGGCACTACTACCTCTACGTGGCGTGGGAGCGCACCGGTGAGAGCGGCACCGGCAAGTATGCGATCGACCTCTCCTTCGCCGGCGTCAACGTCGCGGACGACGGGGCGCCGCAGCCCCTCCATGATGAAGGCGGCATCGTCGCCTACATCAACATGAACGGCGGCGACGACCCGGTGCTGGGTCAGCTCTGCCCCTACGACGACCAGGCCGACTACCCCGACAACGTGAACACGGATCCGGGTGACTGCACGACCGACACGACCGGGTTCGCGAGCGCCGTCGGCATCATCGACATCGACGGCGAGCAGGGCAGCTTCTTCGAGGTCGGCCTCGACCTCACCGAGCTCGCCGATGTCGCCCCGGGCTGCCCGCCGGTCACCGACCTCGCCACGGTGTACATGCGTTCGATCACCGGTGGCAACGCCGCCGGCAACCTCAAGGGCTATGTCGACCCCCTCACCGTGACGCCGCCGTCCACCTGTGGTGCGCTCGAGGTGACCAAGGAATCCCTCAACGACCTCGCCACCGACGACCCCACGGTGTTCGAGTACGCGGTCGACAGCGCGGACTACGCCACCACCGGCGATCTCCTCATCGACGAGACCGACAGCTACACCGAGGTCGACCCCGGCACGGACTTCACCCTCACCGAGACGATCCCCGACGGCGCCCCGTGGACGCAGTACTCGATCATCTGCACCGTCGGCGACGGCGACCCGATCGTGCTCGACGACCCGACCGACACCTTCGCGGTCGAGACGGCCACGACCACCTCGTGCGTGATCACCAACGCCACCTCGTACCTCGACGTGTCGAAGATCACGAACCCGGCCGGAGCCGAGGGCGACTTCGCCTTCACGGTCAACGGCGACCCGATCGACTCGCTGAGCGACGGTGAGACCTCACCCGCGATGCAGTTCGCGCCCGGGACCGAGGTCACGATCGCCGAGACCCCGAACGCGCAGTGGACCCTCGCCGACATCGTCTGCACCGTCGACGGCCAGGAGGTCGTGCCGACGGCCGAGGACCTCGCGCTGGGCACCACCACGATCGCAACGGTCGCGGGCGAGACGGTGAACTGCACCTACACGAATGCGACCTCGTTCGTCACCGTGACGAAGCAGACGCTGCCCGACGGCTCTGCTGTGGAGTTCCCCTTCGAGACCACCGGTCAGGACGACTACACGCTCACCGACGGGGCGAGCGAGACCTTCCAGTACGCGCCGGGCACCGAGGTCGAGATCGCGGAGACGCTCGCCGCCGACTGGGACCTCGTCGACATCACCTGCTCGACCGCTGGTGAAGAAGTCGACACCTCCGTCACCGTGACGACGGTCGCGGGCCAGACCACCGAGTGCACCTTCACGAACCGGCAGGACGGCCGGATCATCGTGCACAAGTCGGTGGTCGGCGAAGACGACGCCACCTTCACCTACCACGGCAGCTGGCTGACGCCCGATGACGAATTCACGATCACGACCGAGAACGGCACCGGATCGCACGATCCCTTCGAGAACGTCACGCCCGGCGAGTACACCCTCACCGAGGACGACCTCGAGGGATACGACACCACGATGCTGGTCTGCGTGGACAGTGACGACAGCGGCGTACTGACGACGGTCGACGACCTCGAAGCCACGATCCAGCTCGATCCGGGCGAGACCGTCGAGTGCACGTTCACGAACACGCAACGGGCGAAGCTGCTCGTCGACAAGGAGACCCTGCCCGACGAGTACGACCAGGACTTCGACTTCGTGTTCAGCAACGGAGTGTTCCAGACTCCGTTCACGCTGAACGACGCCACCGACGACGAGGCCAACCCGTGGACGTCGGGATTCATCGTCGCCGGCACGTACACGGTGACCGAGACCCTGGTGGATCACTGGAGCCTCACGAGCATCGACTGCGGTGAGCGGAACGGAGCGACGACGACCATCGAGCTCGCTCCCGGCCAGGTCGTGAGCTGCGTGTTCCAGAACATCGCACACACGGGCGAGGTGTCGCTGACCAAGTCGGTCACCGGCGTCGATCCCTCCTACCAGTGGAGCTTCGACTTCGCACTGATCGAGGAGCCCGACGGCGAGCCCGACGTGCAAACGGTCGACAACTCGGCGCTTCCGGACAGTGCCACGGCAACGTGGTCCGACCTGGTGGTCGGTTCGACCTACACGCTCATCGAGCAGGACGTGCCCGACGGCTGGGACGTCGGCGAGATCGTCTGCAACAACGGCGAACTCGAAGACGCGTCGGATGACCCGGGCTTCCAGTTTGAGGTGACACCCGGCCTGGTTCTCGACTGCACCGTCGTGAACACGGCCTCGCCCGCCGACGTCGATGTGACCAAGACGGTCAGCAACGTCGTCGACGGCTTCGACTGGGAGTTCGACTTCACGATCGACCCGGTCCCCGCGGAGCAGGACGCGACTCAGACCGCGTCCGGCACCGGTGAAGGCTCCGACACCGTGAGCTGGAACCAACTCGTTCCGGGAACGCACTACACCGTGACCGAGGAGGTCATCGAAGGGTGGGAGCAGGGCGCGATCAGCTGCTCGGCCGATGACCAGGCTCTCGTCGACCTCAACGGCGACGACCCGGGCTTCGAGTTCGTGGCCGAAGTCGGCGTCTCGATCGACTGCGAGGTCACGAACCGCGCCGAGCCGGGCGAGGTCTCGCTGACGAAGGCGGTCGAGGGCGTCGATCCCGCGTACGAGTGGAGCTTCGACTTCGCACTGATCGAGGAGCCCGACGGCACGCCCGACGTGCAGTCGGTCGACAACTCGGCCCTTCCCGACAGCGCCACCGTCACGTGGTCCGACTTGGAGGTCGGTTCGACCTACACGCTGATCGAGCAGGACGTGCCGGATGGCTGGACCATCGGCGAGATCGTCTGCAACGCAGGCGAACTCGAAGACGCGTCGGATGACCCGGGCTTCCAGTTCGAGGTCACTCCGGGCCTCGTGGTCGAGTGCATGGTGACGAACATCGCGGAGCCTGGCGACGTCACGGTGACGAAGACGACGAGCGGGGTCTCTGACGACTTCGACTGGGCCTTCGACTTCACGATCGACCCGGTGCCCACCGAGCAGGACGCCACCCAGACCGCAGAAGGCACCGGCCCCGGTGACGACTCGGTCAGCTGGAGCGACCTCGTTCCCGGGGCGCACTACACGATCACCGAAGAGGTCGTCGACGGCTGGGAGCAGGGCGACATCACCTGTTCGGTCGGTGATTCCGCAGTCGAGGACCTCAACGGCGACGAGCCGGGCTTCGAGTTCATCGCCGGTGTCGGCGTCTCGATCACGTGCGCAGTCACGAACCGCGCGGTGCCCGTGGACATCGACGTCACGAAGTCGGCGGTCGGCGGTGACGGCACCTTCGAGTTCGCGCTGCAGCCGCTCGACGAGAACGGCGAGCCGGTCGGCGATGCGATGACGGCGTCCGTCGACACGGAGGAGGGAACCGGCGTCGCGACGTTCGAGAACCTGCTTCCGGGTTCGCGCTTCTCGCTCAGCGAGGTCGACCCGGGTGGAGACTGGATCGCGGGCGACCTGAGCTGCACCGTGACCCACGCCGACGACAGCGAGGAGGCGCTCGATGCGAGCGACTTCACGATCCAGCCGGGCGACTCGATCTCGTGCGAGATCACGAACGAGAAGAAGGGCACGATCATCATCCACAAGGTCGTCGAGGGCCTCGATGACGCGATCTTCGATTACACGGGCACCTGGCTGCCCGAGCCGTCGGAGTTCGCGATCGAGACCGAAGACGGCATGGGCACCGCGACCTTCGAGCAGATCGCCGGTGGCGAGTACACCGTCACCGAGCTGCCGATCGAGGGCTACGACACCACGAACCTCGTGTGCGTCGACCCCGATCAGGGAACGCTTGCCGATGAGGCGAACCTCTTCGCGACGATCGACCTCGACCCGGGTGAGACGGTCGAGTGCACGTTCACGAACACGCAGCGAGTGAAGGTGCTGGTCGACAAGGAGACCCTGCCCGACGAGTTCGATCAGGACTTCGAATTCCTCTTCGCCGGAGGCGAGGCGGGCGTGGAGTTCACGCTCAACGACGCCGCCGATGACGAATCCCAGCCCTGGGACTCGGGCTGGCTGCCGGCCGGTCAGTTCACCGTCGAAGAGGCGGCGCTCGAAGGATGGGCGCTGACCGACATCGACTGCGGTGAGGCGGACCTGTCCGAGCTGCGGACGGTCGTCGCACTCGATCCCGGAATGGTGGTCACCTGCACGTTCACCAACGCCAAGCGCGGCCCCGTCGTGCTCGACAAGGTGGTGCAGGACGACAGCGTCGTCGACCACGGCGACGGGACCTGGTCGATCCAGTACCTGCTGACGGCGACGAGCAGCTCGCAGATCGAAGAGCTCTACGACCTCTCCGACGAGCTGCAGTTCGGTGGCAACATCACGGTGCTCACCTCCGACGTCGTCTCGCTCGACGGAGTCACGGTGAACGACGGCTGGAACGGACTCGATGACCTGGTCGTCGCGACCGATGTCGCGATCCCGGCGCTCGGCACGCACGAATACCTCGTGACGGTCACGGTGCGGGTCGGCTCGTCGATCACCGCGTCCCAGGCCGACTGCACGCTCGGATCGGGCGACAGTGGCACCGGCCTGCTGAACACCGCGGAGCTGACCAGCTGGAGCGGCACCGATGACGCCGAGGCCTGCGCCCCGGTGAAGGTGCCGCCGGCCCCGCCGATGCCGGTCACCGGCGTCACGCTCGGCGCGCTCTGGGCAGGTCTGCTGCTCGCTGGAGCGGGCGGCGTGCTGATGGTGATGCGCCGCCGTCGTCAGGATCAGCTGGGCGCGTAGGACGCTGCACGGAGAGGGCCGTCGGTCGAATCGACGGCCCTCTCCGCATGCCCGCGGGCCGGCGCGGCGGGTCCGTTCGTCGTGGATCCGCACGTCACAACGATGCGCCCACGGCGAACAGCGCCCCACGGGGCATCCGCCTTGTTTACGCTCGTTGTATCGGCGCCCCTACCCAGCGGGGTCGTGAGGAGTAGAGATGTTCGAGAGATTCACCGACCGAGCCCGTCGTGTCGTCGTCCTGGCCCAAGAAGAGGCCAAGATGCTCAACCACAACTACATCGGCACCGAGCACATCCTGCTCGGCCTCATCCACGAGGGTGAGGGCGTCGCCGCCAAGGCGCTCGAGTCGCTCGGCATCTCGCTCGACGCCGTGCGCGAGCAGGTGCAGGACATCATCGGGCAAGGCCAGCAGCAGCCCACCGGGCACATCCCGTTCACGCCGCGCGCCAAGAAGGTGCTCGAGCTCTCGCTCCGCGAGGCGCTGCAGCTCGGCCACAACTACATCGGCACCGAGCACATCCTGCTCGGGCTCATCCGCGAGGGCGAGGGCGTCGCCGCCCAGGTGCTGGTCAAGCTGGGCGCCGACCTCAACCGCGTGCGCCAGCAGGTCATCCAGCTGCTCTCGGGCTACCAGGGCAAGGAGCAGGTGCAGGTCGGGGCCAACGAGCAGACCACCCCGCAGGGCGGCTCGCAGATCCTCGACCAGTTCGGCCGCAACCTCACGCAGGCCGCTCGCGAGTCGAAGCTCGACCCCGTGATCGGGCGCGAGAAGGAGATCGAGCGGGTCATGCAGATCCTCTCGCGTCGCTCGAAGAACAACCCCGTGCTCATCGGCGAGCCCGGCGTCGGCAAGACCGCCGTCGTCGAGGGCCTCGCGCAGGCCATCGTCAAGGGCGAGGTGCCCGAGACGCTCAAAGACAAGCAGCTCTACTCGCTCGACCTCGGCTCGCTCATCGCCGGCTCCCGCTACCGTGGTGACTTCGAAGAGCGCCTGAAGAAGGTCACGAAGGAGATCCGCACGCGCGGCGACATCATCGTCTTCATCGACGAGATCCACACGCTCGTGGGTGCGGGTGCCGCCGAGGGCGCAATAGACGCCGCCTCGATCCTGAAGCCGCTCCTCGCGCGCGGCGAGCTGCAGACCATCGGCGCCACCACGCTCGACGAGTACCGCAAGCACTTCGAGAAGGACGCCGCGCTCGAGCGCCGCTTCCAGCCGATCCAGGTCGCCGAGCCGTCGCTGCCCCACGCGATCAACATCCTCAAGGGGCTGCGCGACCGCTACGAGGCCCACCACAAGGTCTCGATCACCGACGGCGCCATCGTGGCGGCGGCGAACCTCGCCGACCGCTACATCTCCGACCGGTTCCTCCCCGACAAGGCGATCGACCTGATCGACGAGGCCGGCGCACGCCTGCGTCTCTCGATCCTCTCGAGCCCGCCCGAGCTGCGCGAGTTCGACGAGAAGATCGCCGTCGTGCGCGCCGCGAAGGAGACCGCGATCGAGGAGCAGGACTTCGAGAAGGCCGCGTCGCTCCGCGACGAGGAGAAGAACCTCCTCGGCGAGCGTCTGCGTCTCGAGAAGCAGTGGAAGTCGGGCGACGTCAAGACCACCGCGGTCGTCGACGAGGGCCTGATCGCCGAGGTGCTCGCGCAGGCCACCGGCATCCCCGTCTTCAAGCTCACCGAAGAGGAGTCGTCGCGACTCGTCTTCATGGAGAAGGCGCTGCACGAGCGCGTCATCGGTCAGGAAGAGGCCATCTCGGCCCTCGCCAAGACCATCCGCCGCACCCGCGCCGGCCTCAAGGACCCGAAGCGCCCCTCGGGCTCGTTCATCTTCGCCGGCCCCACGGGCGTCGGCAAGACCGAGCTCGCCAAGGCGCTCGCCGAGTTCCTCTTCGACGACGAGGCGGCGATGATCTCGCTCGACATGTCGGAGTACGGCGAGAAGCACACGGTCTCGCGCCTGTTCGGCGCCCCTCCCGGCTTCGTCGGCTTCGAAGAGGGCGGCCAGCTCACCGAGAAGGTGCGCCGCAAGCCGTTCAGCGTCGTGCTGTTCGACGAGATCGAGAAGGCGCACCCCGACATCTTCAACTCGCTTCTCCAGATCCTGGAAGAAGGCCGGTTGACCGATGGCCAGGGCCGCGTGGTCGACTTCAAGAACACGGTCATCATCATGACGACCAACCTCGGCACGAAGGACATCTCGGGCGGCCCCGTCGGCTTCCAGCTCGAGGGCGACTCGCGCACCGGCTACGACCTCATGAGCGGCAAGGTGAAGGAGGAGCTGAAGAAGCACTTCAAGCCCGAGTTCCTGAACCGCGTCGACGAGATCATCGTCTTCCCGCAGCTCTCCAAGCCCGAGCTGCTGCAGATCGTCGACCTGTTCATCAAGCGGCTCAGCGAGCGCATGCTCGACCGCGACATGACGATCGAGCTGACGCAGTCGGCCAAGGAGCGGCTCATCGAGGTCGGGTTCGATCCGTCGCTCGGTGCGCGCCCGCTGCGCCGCGCGGTGCAGCACGAGGTCGAAGACCGCCTCTCCGAGAAGATCCTGCACGGCGAGCTCAACTCGGGCGACCACGTGCACGTCGACTTCAAGGACGGCGAGTTCATCTTCACCACGACGCAGCGGGAGCTGCCCGTCGCGGTCGGCGTCAACACCGCCGCCGCGATCGGCACCGGCCCGGCGACGCCCGACCTGGCGGCTGCGTCGGGCGAGTAGCCGACACGATTCGAAGGGGGCTGATGCTGCGGCATCCGCCCCCTTCGTCGTTCCCGCTGTCGCGCGGGAATACGATGTCAGGATGACTGAGTTCCACGTGCCAGCGATCCCGCTGTCGCGCGGGAATACGATGTCAGGATGACTGAGTTCCACGTGCCAGCGATCCCGCTGTCGCGCGGGAATACGATGTCAGGATGACTGAGTTCCACGTGCGCCGGGCGCGCACGAGCGATGTGCCGAAGATCATCGAGCTGGTGGAGCCACTCGTCCAGCGACGCATCCTGCTCGGCAAGGAGCGCGTCGACCTCTACGGCGCCGTGCAGGAGTTCCGCGTGGCGGAGACCGACGGCGGCCGCCTGGTGGGCGCCGGCGCGCTGCACGTCATGTGGGAGGACCTCGGCGAGGTGCGCACGCTCGCCGTCGACGACGCGTGGCTCGGCCATGGGGTCGGCCATGCGCTGCTCGCGACACTCGAGGAGGAGGCCCGCGAGCTCGGCCTCACCCGGCTCTTCTGCCTGACCTTCGAGACCGGGTTCTTCGGACGCCACGGCTTCGTCGACATGGGCTCCGAGACCGTCGACCCCTCGGTCTACGCCGAGCTCGTGCGCTCGAACGACGAGGGCGTCGCCGAGTTCCTCGACCTCGCTCGCGTGAAGCAGAACACGCTCGGCAATACGCGCATGCTGAAGCAGCTCTGACGGTAGGGCTTGCCGCGATCGCGCGAGTCGGGCGGCTCACAGGTGCTGAGACATCGCTGAGACGTCGCTGAGACGAGAAACGGCACGCCGAGCGGATGCCGAGGGCACGCGCATCCCGGCCGTACCCTGTGTGCATGTCGACGAACACACCGACCGGGCGGCAGTCGCCGCAGGTGTACCGTCGTCGCCGCATCGTCGTGCTGATCGGCCTGCTCGCGGTGATCATCGCGATCGTCCTCGTCATCGTGCGGCCGGGTGCGAGCCAGGGCGAGGAGCCCGTCGCCTCGCCGAGCGCCGAGCCGTCGACGGCTCCTGAGACGACCTCGATCCCGACGGAACCGACCGCGGCCGACGGCGACCCGTGCGCCCCCGAGAAGGTGCTGGTCGAGGCGGTCACCGACAAGTCCTCCTACGAGCCGGGGGAGCAGCCGCAGTTGTCGGTCACGATCACCAACATCGGCAAGAACGTCTGCGTGCTGAACGCCGGCACGAAGGCGCAGGTCTTCACCGTCACGAGCGGATCCGAGCAGTACTGGACCTCCACCGACTGCCAGGTCGAGGCCATCGATGCCGAGGTCTCGTTGACGCCCGGAACGCCGGTCAGCTCGAGCGTGCCGATCATCTGGGATCGCACCTACTCGACGCCCGACACCTGCAGCGGCGCCCGCGAGACGGTGCCGGCGGGCGGTGCGTCGTATCACCTCTCGGTGACGGTCGACGGGTTCGAGTCGGCCGAGCAGAAGCAGTTCCTGCTCTACTGAGTGTGGGGGAGAATCGGCGCGGCGACGCGGTCGCCGTCTGCGCGCATGCGAATGCCGATCGATGGAATGCGCCGGCGCCGTGGGGTCTACGAGAACGCCGTCGTCTTCGTCGACACCTCGGACCCTCACGGTCCGGCACAGATAGCATAGGTCGCTTTTCGCAGAAGTCCACATCCGATTTCGGCGATGCCCGAAACCCCGAGAAAGGATGCCGCGGAGTGCGCCGTCGGCGGACGGAGGCGGGCCCCGAGGCATCCGCTCGGTACCCTTGAGGAATGGCAGGAAAGGCACGACGGAAGCAGGCCGCAGAGCCCGTGGAGTTCCGTTCCCAGGCGCTCGCAGAGGCGCTCGAACGGCAGGACATCGCGGCGGTCGCGCTGGCGCTGCGCCACGGCAACACCGTGGTGCCGCTCGTGAAGCCGGGGCCGCGCGACAAGCCGCTCGACGGCGGCGAGGTGTGGACCTATCGCGACCCGAAGACGGGCGACGTCGCGCTGCTGCTGTTCAGCGATGCGGCGAACAAGCCCGAGAACCTGCCGCCGGCGGTGGGGCTGCAGAGCCCGGCGTGGCTGCGCACCTTCCTGAAGCGGCACGAGTCGACGATCACCACCGTGTTCCTCGACATCGCGGGGCCGCACCCGATGCAGGCGCCCCCCGCCGAGCTGCTCAAGGCGCTCGAGGCGTAGCCGGCGGCGTCGCCCCACGGCGCCTGCTCAGCGGAGCTCGAAGACCCGGATGCAGACGAATCCGGGCTCGGGCCGCGCCATGCCGATGAACTGGCGTTCGGAGAGCCACCGGTGGGCCGGGGCATCCGTCTGGAAGACCGGAGCGGTCCGGTAGTAGAGCTCCTGCTCCGTGACCTGTTCGCCGGCCGCCAGCCGCTGTTCGAGCGCGTCGGAGGCGACGTAGTAGCCGCGGTTCACGACGTCGATCACCGTGCCGTCGTCGGCCTCGAGGAGGTACCGTGCGTCGAGCTGCGTGACGTCTCCGCGCGCGACCCACCAGTCGCCCCCGCCGGGCAGCACGCGGCCGTTCAGTCGCGGGCCGCTGACGGTTCCGCCCGTGATCGGCGTGAAGCCCAGCGCTTCGGATGCCCCGTGGCCGATGCGGCGCTCGGCGTCGACCTCGACCCGGAGTTCGAAGGCGAACGCGAGACTCGGTTCGAGCGGGGCGCTCACCGGGTCGCTCCGCCGGTGCCGGCCGTGGGTTCGGTGTGGTCGTTCATTCCGCTCCTTCGCGTCGTCTGCAACGTTCAACGGTATCGGCCGGGTGCAGGCGCGACCTGTCGACCGCTTGACCCTGCACCGTGGTTCACGGTCGACACTGGCGGCATGACCGCAACTGCAACCGCCACCGCCGCACCGCGCCCCGTTTCCGATGACGCGTACCAGCGTGTGAGGTGGGGGCGCGCCGGGGCCGTCTACGACCTCATCGTGACCGTCGGGTTCGCCACGCCATTCACCGCGCCTCTCCTCCTCGCACTGACCCGATCCCTGCATGATGCGCTGCACCTTCCCGGTGCGCAGCTGCCCGAGCTCGACCCCACCGCACTCATGTTCACGAGCATGTTCGGCACCGCGGTGACCATGTGGGCGATCGCCAGGATCCTGCGTCCCGAGGCGCGATTCATCGCGATCGACACAGTCGGGCGCGCGGTGTTCTCGTTCTGGATGATCTGGGCGCTGTTGAATGGGCAGAGTGCGACGATCGTCGTGTTCCTGATCGGGGAGGTGACATGGCTGATCCTGCAGCTCAGCGGACTGCTCCGCCTGCGGCGCCACTGACGACCGGCCCGCTCGCCGGCGCCTCGGGCGTCGCGGTGAGCACGCTGCGGTTCTACGAACGGCAGGGGCTGTTGTCGCCCGAAGGGCGCTCGAGTGGCGGGTACCGCCAGTACTCGCCCGACTCGGTGCGGCGGGTGCGGTTCATCCGCCGCGCCCAGGAGCTCGGGTTCACCCTGCGCGAGGTGCGAGAGGTGCTGGCGCTCTCCGACGAGCCCGAGCGCATCGTGCTCGACGACGTCGCGGAACAGGTCGCCGACAAGCTCGCCGAACTCGACCAGCGGATCGCGGACCTGCAGGGCGTGCGTGCGGCGCTCGCGCTGCTCGTGGAGACGGGGCCGGTGCATCCGACGTGCCCGGTGATCGACGCGATCGTCTGAGCTGCTGCCTGCCGTCTGCTGAGTGGCTGAACCGGCGTGCCGGGGTGCGTCAGAACGCGGCGTCGAGCTCTCGCTCTCGCGGACCGGTGGCGGCCATCATGGCGCGCTGCACGGCAGCATGCACGCTGCCCGCCTCGACATCGAGGATCGTCGTGTAGCCGAGGCGCTTGGCCTCGGCGCCGCGCTGCTTGGCCGCCGTGACGGGGCGCACCTCGCCGGCGAGACTGATCTCGCCGAACGCCGCGAGCTCGTGCGGCACCGCGCGGTCGCGCATGGCCGAAGCGATGGCGACGGCGATGGCGAGGTCGGCGCCGGGCTCGGCGAGCCGCACGCCGCCCACGGTGGAGACGTAGACGTCGTGCTCGCCGAGGGACTTGAGCCCCGCTCGGCGCTCGAGCACGGCGATGATCATGGCGACGCGCGACGGGTCGACCCCGTTGACGACGCGGCGCGGCTGCGGCGCCTTCGTCGCCACCACGAGCGCCTGCACCTCGACCGGCAGCGCCCGCCGCCCCTCGAGTGCCACGGTGACGCAGGTGCCGCTCACGGCGCTGCGGCCGCTCGAGAGGAAGAGGCCCGAGGGGTCGGGCACCTCGGCGATGCCCTCGCCCGTCATCTCGAAGCAGCCGACCTCGTCGGTGGGGCCGAACCGGTTCTTGAGCGCGCGCACGAAGCGAAGGGAGGTCTGCCGGTCGCCCTCGAACTGGCAGACGACGTCGACGAGGTGCTCGAGCAGGCGGGGGCCGGCGATCGAGCCGTCTTTCGTGACGTGGCCGACGAGCAGCACGGGCAGCTGCCGCTCCTTCGCGACGCGGATGAGGGTCGACGCGACCTCGCGCACCTGGCTCGGTTGCCCGGGCAGGCCGTCGGAGAGCGACGAGGAGACGGTCTGCACCGAGTCGACGATGAGGAGGGCGGGGGAGACGGCGTCGACCTGACCCAGGATGGTCGCGAGGTCGGTCTCTGCGGCGAGGTAGAGCTCGTCGTGCAGCGCGCCGGTGCGCCCGGCACGGAGGCGCACTTGGGCCACCGATTCCTCGGCGGTGACGTAGAGCACGCGGCGCCCGGTGCCGGCGACGCGGGCGGCCACCTCGAGGAGGAGCGTGGACTTGCCCACCCCGGGCTCGCCCGAGAGCAGGATCGCGGCGCCCGCGACGATTCCGCCGCCGAGCACACGGTCGAACTCCCCGATGCCGCTCGGCCGGTGCGCCGCGTCTTCGGTCTGCACGTCGACGATCGATCGCGCCGTGCGCGCCTCGCCGAGCTGCACGGCCTGCACGGCGCGCACGATGCCGGTGGCCTCGGCCACGTCGACGACGGTGCCCCACTGCTGGCATTCGCCGCAGCGGCCGGCCCACTTGAGGGTGCTCCAACCGCACTCGGAGCAACGGAACGTGGAGGTGGAGCGGGCCATGCCCCGAGACTAGCCGCGGCCGCCGACAGCGGGCGTTCGGCGCGGCGGCCCGGGGTCGAAGGTCTGGCCGACGTCACTGCTCCGGCGTAGCCTGTGCCGCATGCGGGCGGACGTCGACGTGCTCGTCATCGGAGCCGGGCAGGCCGGCCTCGCGGTCAGCCATGGGCTCTCGGCCTCGGGTGTCGATCACGTCGTGCTCGAGCGCGATCGTGCCGGCGCGGCGTGGGACGCGCGCTGGGACAGCTTCCGCCTCGTGACGCCGAATCACACGATCCGCCTGCCGGGCGGCGAGTACCGGGGAGACGACCCCGCCGGCTACCTCGATCGCGACGGGATCGGCGCGCACCTGCGCGACTACGCGAGCTCCTTCGCCGCGCCGATCCAGGAGCGGACCGGCGTCGAGTCCCTTCGGAGCGCGGGCGTGGGCGACGGCTTCGTCGCCGAGACGTCGGCGGGCGGCATCCGGGCGCATCGCGTCGTCGTCTGCACCGGCGCCTATCAGCGCGAGCACCGGCCCGGGTTCATCGAGGAGATCGGCCGCGAGGTGCCCGTCGTCGCGGCCACGGAGTACCGGGCGCCGCACACGCTGCCGGATGGCACCGTGCTCGTCATCGGCGGAGGCCAGTCGGGCTGCCAGATCGTGCACGAGCTCGTGCACGCAGGGCGTCGGGTCGTGCTCGCCGCGAGCCGGGCCCCGGCGATGCCGCGGCGCGTCGACGGGCGCGACATCATCGACTGGCTGGGCGAGCTCGGCTTCTTCGACGACACGCTCGCGGACATGCCGTCGCCGGCGGTGCGGAACGCCTCGAATCCGCTCATCTCCGGTGCGCACGGCGGGCACGAGGTCGGCCTCCGTACGCTCGCCGCGGACGGCGTCGAACTGATCGGCCACGTCACCGGCGTCGACGGGGCGCGGGTGCGAGTCGCCGACGACCTCGCCGAGTCGGTCGCCTTCGGCGACGACGTGTTCCGCGAGGTCTGCTCGGGGATCGGGCGCCTGTGCTGGTCGCAAGGTCTGCCCGTGCCCGATCTGCCTGAGCCGCCGTCGACCGGTCTCGCCGCCGCCACCGTGCCGCTCCTCGACGAGCTCGGCGCGGTCGTCAACGCCGTGGGCTTCCGCCCCGACTACGGCTGGATCGACATGCAGGGGATCGTCGACGACATGGGCTTCCCGCTGCAAGAGGACGGGGCGAGCGCCCGCATGCCCGGCCTCTCGTTCGTCGGGGTGCCGTGGATGCGCACGCGCAGGTCGCCCCTGCTGCTCGGCGTCGGCGAGGACGCCGATGTCGTCGTCAGGCGGCTTGCCGCTCGATGATGCGCTCGAACGAGCTCAGCGACTCGCGGCGGCGTGACCGCAGCACGCCCGCGAGCGCCGGCCCGAAGGCCTCGGCCCACAGGGCGTAGCCGTGATCGTTCGGGTGGAACATGTCGCGCGCGAACTGCGTCAGGATGCCGCGCAGGCCCTGGCGCCGAGTGGCCTCGTGCAGCGGCGCCACGACGAGTCCGTGCTCGCGGGCGGCGGCGCGCAGCATCCGGTTCGCCTCGGCGACCTTGCGCTCGTTCTGGGGGAAGTGGAAGCACGGCAGATCGGCGACGACGGCGTGCAGCGGCAGTTCGGCGAAGATCGAGCGGATGTTCCCGTCGAACCGCTCGGGGTTCCAGTCGGCGATGTCGTTCGCGCCGATCGAGACGGTGACGACATCGGGCCGAAGGGCACGGATGTCGCGGAAGCGCGGCAGCTGATCGCGCACCGCGAGTGCCGTAGTCGCGCCGGAGACGCTGAGGTTCACGACGCGGACGCTCTGCCCTGTGGACTCGCGCAGCTCGTCGGCGATCTGGCCGACGTAGCTGCGGTCGGGCCGGGAGGCCCCGATGCCCTGGGCGGCGCTGTCGCCGATCGCGACGTAGAGCAGCTCGCCGTCGGCCTTCGCGTGGTCGCGCCACCACTTCGAGTGGATGGGCAGCGTGTCGTTCAGGGTCGACCGGTTCTCGCGCACCCGCTCCCGGAACGGGCGCACGCCGAACGTGCCGAGCACGGTCGCCGCGGCGAGCCGGGCGCCGGCCGTGAGGCTCTGGCGCGGGGCGTCGGCACGGGAGATGGGGGAGACGGTCACGAGCAGAACGTATTCCTGCACGCTTCACGTGAGCTGCATGCCGGCTGAGCGTCGGCTGAGGCATCCGCTCGTTTTGGTGGTTGCGGCCTCGTCGTCTACGATTGTCCTCGGTACCGTGTCCGAGCGGCCGAAGGTGCAACTCTCGAAAAGTTGTGTGGGTGAAAGCCCACCGTGGGTTCAAATCCCACCGGTACCGCCATCAGAAAGCCCCCAGCTCTTCGGAGCCGGGGGCTTTTCTGATCTTGCGGGTTCCCGCGTGCGGTCGTGCCGGCGTGGGCCCTGTCGGCCTACCATGGGCTCATGAAGACCGTGCGCACGTGGCTCGGCGTAGTGGTGGGACTGTTCTTCGCGATCTCGGGCGTCTGGTTCCTCATCGTCGATGCGACCGACATCCGGGGGTGGGGGCTTCTCGGAGTCGCTCTCCTGTCCGGCATCGTGCTCTGGGGTTTCCGCGCAGACAAGGACCCCGACCAGTCGCGGAGGCTGTGACCCTCGACGTCGTGGGGCCGTTCCCGAGCGAGGACGGGCATTTTCCGAGTGAACCTCGCTATTTACACCGTCGTGGGGTCGTGCCACAGTCGAAGGGTGCTCCCGAGACGCGAGGGCACCACGATCGGGGATCCCATCATGCGAGGAACCAAATCGACCGCCGTGTTCGTCTTCGCGAGCGCGCTGCTCCTCTCCGGCTGCGCGGCCGGCGGTGGCACGCCCTCGACAGCGGTCGCCAGTGCGTGTGCGAGCCTGCAGGACACGCTTCGGGATGTCGCGAACGGCGCGCAGAACGCCCTCAACGGGGTGGGCGGCAGCGCCGACGAGATCCAGGCGACGCTCGAGGACTACGGCGCGCGCGCCGCTGAGCTCGCCGAGAAGGCCGACAACCCCGACGTGGCCGACGCGCTCGCCACCGTCGACGAGAAGCTCAGCGAGGCCGCGGCGTTCGCGGCGACCATTCCCACCGATGCCGACGGTGCGCTCGCGCCCGATCCCGATGCGCTGGCCGAGCAGCAGGCCGCGATCCAGGAAGCGGCCGACAAGGTCAAGGCCGTGTGCGTCGAGCCGACCGAGTCCGGCGGATACTGACCCGGGGCGTTGCTCGCGTGTCGGGACCGGAACCGTCGGACAGGTGGTCATCACCCGCCCGCATCCGAACTGCGTGAGAGGACGCGCTGGTCAGGCTGGCGTTCGCCACCGGCGGAGTGGCGGGAGTAGATGCATAGTGGCGAATGCGAGCACCAAGAGCGACGGCAGGAAGACTCGCGTGTCGGGTTCATAGCCGTCTGTCGAGGGCCAGTCGGCGGTTTCGGGGTAGTGGACCGGGCCTGCGTCGCCCACGAAGAACGACAGGAGGACCCCGGCCGCAGCTAGTCCGAATAGCGCGAGCGACCAAGCCGCGTGTCGAAACCACCACCGGCGCACCGATGAAGCGATCCGGAGAGGGAGGCCGACGACGAACACCAGGATGGTGAGCTGAGCGGAGTAGATCGCGAAACCGATGACCTGCAAACCCTCTGTGTACGCGCCCCCGATGACCGTCCAAGCGGCAATCGCCACGTACGTGATCAAGCCAGTGAGAAACACGTGCGCCGGCAACAGAGCCCACGCCACGGCGGCGATATTCGAGGCTCGCTGCTCAACCACGGCAGGTTCCAGAGGTTGCAGCTGATCTTGGTCAGACACAGTCGAATTGTATTGCTGCGCCTTCGTGATGCCGAGCAATGCTCGTGCCGCTCATCGGCGACCGCTTCGGTGCTGAACGGTGACGAACCCGTGGCTCTCGCAGGATTCAGACGGTCTCCACCGGCAGTTCGGCCAAGGGGATCTGCGTGCCCCCCGCGCCGTCTTGCCAGACGATGGCACTGATCCGCCAACCATCTGACGTGCGTACGAAGTGAGCTGCCTTCCTGCCCCAGCCGTCGGCAGGCAGGCCGTCGAGGGTGCCTGATTTGCTGTACAGGCTCCAACGCTGCGCGATGTCTCCGAAGATCTGCGTGTCAGCGGTGACTTCCCGCTCGGAGAATCCCAGCAGTCGCCCGCTGTTCAAGAGGGCCTCTCGCGGTTCGATGAAGCTCTCCACGTCATACCGATTGGTCGCCCCATTCGCGGCGACCGCAATGATGGTGGCGCCGGGAAGGAACAGCTGTCGAAGGTCTGTGAGATCGACCGGCTTCAGATCGAATGAGGAGAACGCGGAGAAGAAGGCGAACGCGATCGAGTCGAGCTCCATCTCATCCCGCGCCAGTTGGTGAATGGGCATTCGGCCTCCGATACTGACGTGGCATCCGCGGAGCAGCCGCCCAGCGCGCGATCAGTGAGCATATTACTCACCGCGCACCACGTCGATGCTCGATGCTCGCTCGTGAGCGTCAGGCGTCAGGCGTCAGGCGTCAGGCGTCAGGCGTCAGGCGTCAGGCGTCTGGCATCGGCAGCGCACCCGCAGCCTCGGCCTCGCGCTCCTCACGTGAATGCACGAGCTTCAGCCCGATCACGCATCCGATGATGCCGGCGAGGAAGATCACCTTCAGCACGCTCGCCGACTCGCCGCCGAAGGTGATGGCGTAGGTCACGGTGAGCGCGGCGCCGAGGCCGGTCCATACCGCGTAGGCGGTGCCGATCGGGATGCCTCGCATGGCGTAGGCGAGGCCCGCCATGCTGCCGACGAGAGCGACGAAGAACACGATCGTCGGAACGAGTTCGGAGAACCCGTCGGAGTAGCCGAGTGCGGTCGCCCAGACGGCCTCGAGCACGGCGCTCACGATCAGGACGGGCCAGTACATGTCAGGCCTCCCCGACGATCTTCAGCCCGATGACGCACCCGATGATGCCGAGCAGGAGGAGCACCTTCACGACGCTCGCGCGCTCCCCGCCGAAGATCATCGCGTAGGCGACCGTGAGTACGGCGCCGATGCCGACCCAGACGGCGTAGGCGGTGCCGACCGGGATGGTGGTCATCGCGAAGGCGAGCCCGGCCATGCTGAGCACGAGCGCGACGACGAAGAGCGCGGTCGGCCAGGGGCGCCGGAAGTTCTTCGACGCGCCGAGCGCCGTCGCCCACACGGCTTCCAGCACGCCCGAGGCGATGAGGATCACCCAGTCCATCGTGGTCCTTCCCCCGGAGCCTCGCGAAGCGCACCCACGGCGCCGTGCCCGCGAGCCTAGACCTTCCGGTCGGCTGCGCAAAGCACCGACGACGGGCTTCGACGAGGGCGCGCCGCGGCGGCGGCGATTGGGGGCTCGGCAGTGCCGCCGCGACGCGCGGAACCGCAGGGGGAACGGCTCGGAAGCAGTCTGGCTTCCGTCATGGCCGGCGGCAACGAATCGAGGCGGATGTCCCGTGTGCACTCGCTCTCATGACGCGGTATGACGCGACCCGGAGGAAACCCTCCGGGACCAGCCGGTCACGCCCGCCGTGCCGGGCTCAGCTCGGCCCGCCGCCGAGGTCGCCGAAGAGGAATCCCGATTCGCGCTCGCGCGCGCGGCGTTCGATCTCCATCGGGTCGAGTTCGACCACGTCGTCGCCCGCGACCCCGTCGGCGAGCGCCGCATCGGTGAGCACCGGCGCGGCCTTCGCCTCCTGCTTCAGGCGCTGCTTCGCGGTGCGCTCGACGAGCACGGGCACGAAGTCGCGCACGGGGTTGCCCTCGAGTTCGACGTGAGCCGCCTCGACGACGGCGGCGATGTGGTCGCGGGGCAGGTCGGGGAACCGGCCGACGAGCCGGTCGATCACCTCGCCGACGGCGCGTGCTTCCTCCGTGTGGTCCATATCGCAAGTCTCATCGCCAGTGGTCGGCACAGCAAGACCCAGATGCGGGTCGGATGGCGCGGGCTCACCACCCGCCGCGGGTCGGCGTGTGCCCGTCGCGCGCGTCATCGGGCATCGGCATCTCGGCCCGCAGCCCGAGCAGGCGGATCGGTCGGTCTGGCTCGATGCGCCCGACGAGCTCGAGCACGCGTCCGATCACCACCGCACGCTCGTCTGTCGATGGGATCTTCTTCGTGAACACCCTGGTGATGAACGGCGCGTAGCGCACCTTGAGCGTCAGCCCGATCACCGGCCGGCCCTCGGCGGCGACGTCGTCGAGCACGTGCTCGGCCAACTCGCGCACGGCGTCCTCGATCTGCGACGGCTCGGTGAGGTCCTGCTGGTACGTCGTCTCGCGGCTGTGTCCGCGAGCGACCCAGGGCGTGTCGTCGACGATGTCGGAGCCCTCGCCCCGCCCGAGCTCGGCGTACCAGGGACCCATGCGCGGCCCGAACTCGGCGGCCAGGGCGTCGGGAACGGCTGCGGCCAACTCGGCGACCGTCGTGATGCCGAGCCCGGCCAGCCGGCGCGAGATCTTCGTGCCGACACCCCAGAGTTCGATCGTCGGCCGATCACCCATCACTTCGAGCCAGTTCGCTGCGGTGAGCCGGAACACCCCGCGCGGCTTGCCGAACCCTGTCGCGACCTTGGCCCGCACGAGCGTGTCGCCGATGCCCACGCTGCAGTGCAGCCGGGTGCGGTCGAGCACGGCCTGCTGGATCCGCCGGGCGTACGCCTCGGGGTCTGCGGTCTCGACGCCGACGAACGCCTCGTCCCAGCCGAGCACCTGCACGATCGCGCCCGGCTGCACGCGCAGCGTCGCCATCACTGCAGCGGATGCCTCGGCGTACGCCGCAGCGTCCACCGGCAGGATCACGGCATCGGGCGCCTTCCGGGCGGCGATCCGCAGCGGCATCCCCGAACCGACGCCGAACTCGCGCGCCTCGTACGAGGCGGTCGAGACGACGGCCCGTTCGCTCGGGTCGCCGCGGCCGCCGACGATGACGGGCCTGCCCGCGAGTTCGGGGCGCCGCAGCACCTCGACGGCAGCGACGAACTGGTCGAGGTCGACGTGCAGCACCCATGACGTGCGGGTCACCCCACCAGTCTGCACCGCCCGACCCGGTGTTAGCGTGGTTGACCGGCCCGGCGGCATCCGTCGCCGGCGATGGAGGAAAGCGAGCGTGCGCGTGCAGCCACCGGTCGAACTCGGCGACGGCCTCGTGTTCCGTGAGCTCGCGCCCGGCGACGGCCCCGCGCTCGCCGCGGCGTACTCGCGCAACCGTGAGCATCTCGCACCCTGGGAGCCCGCGCGCTCCGAGGCGTTCTTCGACGTCGCGACGCACATCCGCGATGTCGAGGCGACGATCCTGCGGTTCGAGGCGGGCCTCGCGGTGCCGTTCGTCATCGTCGACGGCGACGAGATCGTGGGCCGCATGAACCTCTCCGACATCGTTCGCGGTGCCTTCCAGAACGCCCACCTCGGCTACTGGATCGACGCTCGCTACAACGGCCGCGGTCTCGCGACGATGGCGGTCGGCCTCGCCGTGCACGCGGCTCGCGGCATCGGCCTGCACCGGGTGCAGGCGGGCACGCTCGTGCACAATGCCGCGTCGCAGGCGGTGCTCGCGCACAACGGCTTCGAGCGGTTCGGCCTCGCCCGTCGCTACCTGCGCATCGCGGGGGAGTGGCAGGACCACGTGCTCTTCGAGCGGTTGCTCGACGAGCAGTGACGTGCCGGTGTTAGCGTTGAGCCACGCGGGCGCCGCGGACGCGACCGCGCCCCGCGCAACCCGGGACGCACGAACGCAGAGAGGAGCGACATGATCGAACTCCTCGTCGCGCTCTTCCGCGTCGCGCAGGCGTCGCTCGAGATCGCCCTCGCCTCGAACGCGCAGATGTCGGTCGTGCTCGTGGGCGTCGTCGGCGCCGCCGCGCTCGCCGTGGTCGTCGTCGCCTGCCAGTCGCTGCCCGCGATCGTCGCAGCCGACGCGAGCGGCGCCGCCACCCGGTTCCGCCAGACGGCCGACCCGTGGCGGCTCCTCGCGCAGAGCGACCCCGACGCACCCGGGCGTGCGCGCCCCCGGGCACCGACACGCGGCCCCGCGGCCGCGTAGCGACACGCCACCGACCCGCGCACCGCCCGTACGGGCAGCGCGCACCGCCCACTCGGGCGTGCCCTCGGCGATTCCTCGCGGCCAGACGGATCCAGTCATCCCTCTCGACCGCAAGGAACCCCATGGACCTCTACGCCTTCCCGCCCATCGCGGGCCTCCTCGACGGCGCCCACGCCGTGCTCATGGCCCTCGCCGCCCTGCTCGAACCCGTCATCGGCATCGCGAGCGCCGCGGCGGCCGTCGTGCTCGTCACCCTGCTCGTGCGCGCCGCACTCATTCCCGTCGGCATCTCGCAGGCCAAGGCCGAGCAGACTCGCTCACGCCTCGCGCCGAAGCTCGCCGCCCTGCAGAAGCAGCACAAGGCGAACCCCGAACGGCTGCAGCGCGAGACCATGAAGCTCTACGGCGACGAGGGCACGACGCCCTTCGCCGGCTGCCTGCCGATGCTCGTGCAGGCGCCGATCGTCGGCGTGATCTACGCGCTCTTCATCCTGCCCACGATCGCCGGCCACCCGAACGCGCTGCTCGAGCAGGCCTTCTTCGGCGTGCCGCTCGGCTCCAGCCTCGCGGGCCAGATCGCCACGGGCACGCTGACCCCGGCCGCGCTCGTGGTCTTCGGCGTCGTGATCGCGGGCATCGCCGTCGTCGGCGAACTCACCCGTCGCGTCTTCCAGCCGAAGCCGCCCGCCGTCGCCACGAGCCGAGCGGATGCCTCGGCGCCGAACGATGCCGCCGCGGCATCCGCTGCCCTGCTCGCCGGGCCGGGTATGGCCCGCGCCCTCGGCGCTCTGCAGTTCATCACCGCCGTGATCGCGGTCTTCGTACCGCTCGCCGCGGCGCTCTACCTGTTCGTCACGGTCGCCTGGACGCTCGTGCAGCGCACGCTGCTGCGCCGTCGCTACCCGCTCTTCGAGGTGAGAACGGCCTGATCGGCGCAGGATCGGCGCGATATCGCATCGGCGCCACGCGGGGCAAGGGGCTTGCACCGGCCCTAGCGCGGTGGTTTCGTATGAGGTATCGAACGAAGGAGCACACCATGAGTTTCCTCGCGTTTCTGATCCTCGGCCTCATCGCCGGCGCGATCGCCAAGCTGATCCTGCCGGGCAACCAGGGCGGAGGATGGTTCGTCACCCTGCTGCTCGGCGTCGTCGGGGCCCTCCTCGGCGGCTGGATCGGCAGTGCCATCTTCGGCATCGGCATGGACCAGTTCTGGGATCTCGGCACGTGGCTCCTCGCCATCGCCGGGTCGATCATCGTGCTGCTCATCTGGGGGCTCATCACCCGGGGCCGCAACAAGAGCACGGCCGCGTAGCTCGACGAGACGAGCGACCGCCGCGTGTCGGCCGGTGCGACGCAGGACGCATCGCCGGCACGCGGCATCGTCGCGCCTCAGCCGCGCGCGCCCTCGTCGGAGAGTTGGGCGAAGCGCCGGAGCATCCGCTGGGGCTCGGTGACGGATGCCGCGGCCAGCCGTTCGCCGACCTCGCGCAGTTCGCTCGCCGGGAAGTAGCCGTGGTGGCGGTAGACCTGCGCGCGGGCGATGAAGTCGGCCGTCGAGACCTCTGGGTGGAACTGGGTCGCGTAGACGCGGGTGCCGACGCGGTAGATCTGCACGGGGCAGGCGGCCGACGACGCGAGCAGCACGGCGTCGGCCGGCAGCCGGTCGGTGGCCTCCTTGTGCCCGACGAGCGCGTCGAAGCGTTCGGGCAGCGCCCCGACGAGGGGGTCGGCCGCGCCCGCCTCGGTGAGCCGGATCTCGACCGCCTGGGCGTCTTCGCCGTACGTCGTGCCGACCTCGCCACCGAGCAGCCGGGTCAGCACGCCGATGCCGTAGCAGGTGAAGAGCAGGGGGAAGTCGGCCGCGAGCGCCTGCTCGGCGAGACGGGTGAGATCGGCCTCGACCCGGCGCTGCACCTCGTGCTTGCCGGATTCGGGCGTGGTCACGTTGAACGGGCTGCCGCCGACGACGATGCCGGCGTACCCGTCGAGCGGGAGATCGCCGAGCGGGTCGACGTCGAGTCGCACGTGCTCGAGGCGGCCGGCGTCGACGCCCATGGCACGGCGTACCGACTCGTACTCGGGCCCGACGGCCTCGACCTCGGGGCGTGCCGAGAGGAAGAGGAAGGGCTTCGAGCTCATCGACCTCTCCTGCGGCTGCGCTGCTTGGCGCCCGCTCCGGTGCGCGGTGCCGGGCGGCCGCCCTTGGCGCCGCCCTTCTTTCCCTTGCCCTTGCCCTTGCCGTCACCCGACTTCGCCGCCGCGGCACGTCGCTCGGCACGTCGCTCGGCGGCGGCGAGTTTCGCGGCCTTCGCGGGCTTCATCGGCGGCGGGTCGTCGGCCGAACCGCGTGAGCTCTTGGCGCTGCGGCCACGCACGACGGCGACGAACTGCTGGATGTCCGCGTCGTCGCGCTCGCGCGGCCAGAGCAGCGAGATCTGCGTCGGCGGGGCGTCCGTCAGTGGAATCGCGACGACGTCCTTGCGGCGGTGCAGGCGGGCGACCGAGTGCGGCACGATCGCGTGGCCGGTTCCTGCCGCGACGAGTTCGATCGTCATGGCGGGGTTGGCCTGCACCGGGGCGAGCGTCTCGCCTTCGAGGTCGGCGAGCGTGAGCGACTCGGCCTCGGCCAGCGGATGCTCCTTCGGCAGCACGACGACCGCGAGCTCCTCCCAGAGCGCCACGGCGTGCATGCCCTCGGCGTCGACGGGGAGGCGCACGAACGCGATGTCGGCCTCGCCCGCGACGAGGGCGTCGAGCTGCTCGGACTCCTCGACGACGATCGCCTCGAGGGTCAGGTCGGGGCGCAGATCGTTCCACACCCGAAGCCACTTCGACGGGCTCACCCCGGCGACGTAGCGGAGTCGCAGTGTCACCTCGGCCCCCGTTCCCCTGCAGCCGTGTTCAGCCTGTTCCCAGCGTAGACGATGGTCGACGGGCTCCAGGTGGGCGGAAGCGCCGGGACGGGATACGGTGAGGGAGTGAGCCAGTCGAAGAACTCCCAGACCATGAAGGCGGAGACCGCAGCCAAGAAGCTCGGCATCCTCCTCGAGGCCGCGCCCGAGGAGTTCCGCGAGGGGCTCGTCACGCGCGACGAGCTCGCCGCGCTCATGGCCGAGCCGCCGGAGTGGCTCGAGGTGCTGCGTCGCGAGGGCCCGCACCCGCGCACCGTCGTGGCCGCGAAGCTCGGCATCTCGAACTCCGGTCTCGCACGCGGCGGCGTGACCGACCCGCTCACCTCGGCCGAGATCAAGTCGCTGCTGGAGGCGCCGCCCGCCTGGCTCGTCACCGAGCGCGCCACACAGGCAGCCGTGCGCGCCGAGAAGATCCGCGTCGCCGAGCGCGACAAGGAGCGCGCCGCTCGCCACAGCAGCGGCGGCTCGGGAGTCTGACCCCGCCGGCTCCGCGTCAGGCGTAGCGCGCGGCGAGGAACGCCGCGGCATCGGCGAGTTCGAGCTCGGACACGGAGTGGCCGAGACCCTCGTAGATGCGCTCGTCGAGCGACGAGTGCGCGGGCAGCCAGGCCTGCGTGCGAGCGACGGAGGCCGCGGGGATCACCTGGTCGACCGTGCCGCGACCCCAGAAGACGGGCGGCAGGAGCTCTGACATCCGCTCGTCGCCCGTGCGGTCGCCCGGGAGGGCGAATCCTGCGAGGCTCACCGCGAACGCGAAGCGCTCCGGCGCGCGGCGCAGGAGCTCGAGCGCCATCGCGCCGCCCTGCGAGAAGCCGAGGAGCCCCACCGACGATGCGTCGGGGGCGACCCTGTCGAGCCACTCGATGATCGCCGTCACCGCGGCATCCGCCCCCTCGATCGAGGACTCGACGCCCTCGTTCATGAGCGGGAACCACGCGTGCCCGTACCCGGTGAAGGTCGGGGCGCGCAGCGACGCGACGGCCGGAGAGAGCGGCAGATAGGGTGCGAGGCCGAACAGATCGCCCTCGTTCGAGTTGTAGCCGTGCAGCAGCACCAGCAGCGGGCGACCCTCCCGGTCGGCCGCGGATGCCGACCACAGCACGGCCTCGTCGTCGATCTGCACGTCGGTCATGGGGTCAACGCTAGCGCGGTGGGGCAGAATCGAGGCATGAGCGTACGCACCCCCGACCCGGACTGGAACCCCGACGACGAACCCGTCGTCAGGCCGCCGGCGAATCCGGGGTGGCTGACCGACCTCGAACTCGCCGAAGTGCGGGGCAGGCTGCCGCTGCTCTACGTCGAGGCCGTGCCCGTGCGCGTCGACGGGCTCGGCCAGGTGACCGAGGTCGGCGTGCTGCTGCGCGCGAACGCCGTGGGCGAGATGACGCGCACGCTCGTGTCGGGCCGAGTCATGTACGGCGAGACGATCCGCGACGCGTTGTTCCGCCACCTCGAGAAGGACCTCGGACCGATGGCCTTCCCTCTGCTGCCGGCGAGCTCGGTGCCGTTCAGCGTCGCCGAGTACTTCCCGATGCCGGGCATCACGCCGTTCACCGACGAGCGGCAGCACGCCGTGTCGCTCGCGTTCGTGGTGCCCGTCACCGGCACCTGCGAGCCGCGGCAGGACGCCCTCGAGGTCACGTGGATGACCCCGGCCGAGGCTGTCAGCCCGAGCGTCGCCGCCGAGATGGAGGGTGGTCGGGGCGCGCTCGTCAAGCAGGCGCTCGCCTCGGTGGGCGCGCTGCGCTGAATCTCTGTTCGCTGAGCTTGTCGAAGCGCGTTCCCTTCGACGAGCTCAGGGAACAGGCGCCTCAGCGAGCGGACGCCTCAGCGAACCAGCCGCACCTCGTGGATCTCCTCGCCGAGGAACGGCACGTCCTGTGCGGCGCCGTCGGGCGTGAAGCCGTTGCGCGCGTAGAACCGGTGGGCACGCGGGTTGTCTTCGGCGACCCAGAGGTAGCCGGGCCGGTCGCCGCACGCGGCGTCGAAGAGCTTCTGGCCGATGCCCGTGCCGTGATAGGCGTCGAGCAGATAGATGAAGTAGAGCTCGCGCTCGCGCGGAGGGTTCTCGTCGCGGGCCGGGCCCGAGCCGACGAAGCCGACGATCTCGCCGTCGACGAGGGCGGCGAACTGGTTGTACTCCTCGCCGCGGGCGGCCATGTGGGTCCACAGCTCGGCCATGCGGCGGGGGGAGAGGTGTTCGAACGCAGCGGCGCTGATCAGGTGGTCGTAGGTCTCGTGCCAGCAGGTCGCGTGAACGCGGCCCAGGGCCTCCACATCGGAGTCACGGATGGGACGGACGACGACTTCGGCAACGACTTCGGTGCTCATTCCCCGAGACTAAGCCAGCATGCGCGTCGCGCGAAATCGAGCAGCGGATGCCCCGGTGCTAGCGTTGGTGCATGACTCCGCAGGAGCTCGAGAACTTCGTTCATCTGCGCCGGGCCCGCGATCTGATCGATCGCGAGTACGCCGAGCCGCTCGACGTGCCGACGATGGCGGCGCAGGCGCTCATGTCCCCGGCGCATTTCTCGCGCCGATTCCGCGCCGCCTACGGCGAGACGCCGTACAGCTACCTCATGACGCGCCGCATCGAACGCGCGATGGCGCTGCTTCGAGCGGGCGTCAGCGTCACCGATGCGTGCATGGCCGTCGGCTGTACCTCGCTCGGCTCCTTCAGCTCGCGGTTCACCGAGATCGTCGGAGAGACGCCGACGTCGTACCGCAGCCGCGAACACGACGCGGTCAACGCCATGCCGCCGTGCGTCGCGAAGACCTACACCCGTCCGGTGCGGAGCGCTTCGAGCAGGAACGGAGAAGCGAGCGGTGACGCTGCGGCGTAACGTCGCTGCCATGACCATCGCACTCCAGTACACCAACGTCACCGTCAACGATGTCGACGAAGCGCTCGCCTTCTACCGCGATGCGCTCGGCCTCGAGGTGCAGAACGACGTGGCATCCGGCGACCACCGGTGGGTCACGCTCGGCAGCGCCGCGCAGCCCGGCCTCGGCATCGTGCTCTCCGACCCGCACGCCGGCCGCTCGCGGGCCGACGGCGACGCGATGCAGGAGCTCCTCGCGAAGGGCGTGCTGCCGATGCTCGTGTTCCGTTCCGACGACGTCGACGCCCTCTTCGAACGGGTGAGCGCGTCGGGCGCCGAGGTGCTGCAGGAGCCGATCGACCAGGCCTGGGGACCGCGCGACTGCGCCTTCCGCGACCCCTCGGGCAACACGGTGCGCATCTCGCAGGCGCTCGCCGCCTGACCCGTTCGATCCGCCGGCCGATGGAACCGGGCGGGGTCATCCGGACATTCCCTTGGTGAGCGGGACGGCCTCGGTGGGCCCGGTCCCAGAGGGAGAGCATCCAGTGGGTGACGACGAACGGCGCGACATCGGCACGCACGCGCCCGCGGCCGAGAGTGCGCGGGTCGCGCGATGCCCGGTTAGGCTGGCTCGACCATGGATGCCGACGCCCGATCCGACGCGGCGCTCTGGCTCGAGGCCACCTCGGGTACGGAGGCGTCGTTCGGCGTGGTCTACGACCGCTATCGTGCGCGCATCTTCCGCAAGGCCTGTTCCCGGGTGTTCGATCGCACCGACGCCGAAGACGTCGTCGCGATCGTCTTCCTCGAGGCATGGCGCCGGCGCCACGAGGTGCGGTTCGTCGACGGTTCACTGCTGCCCTGGCTCCTCGTCGTGACCACGAACGTGTCGCTCAACATCGAGCGCTCGGGCCGTCGCTACCGTCGCCTGCTCGCGAAGCTGCCGGCCGCCGAGCACACGGCCGACCCGAGCCATGAGGTCGGTGCCCGGCTCGACAGCGAGCGGATGTCGCAGCAGGTCACCGCCGCGCTGCAGCGACTCGGCGCCAACGACCGCCGCATCGTCGATCTCTGCCTGGTCGATCAGCTGCCCATGGCCGATGTGGCGAACGTGCTCGACATCCCGGTGGGCACGGTGAAGTCCAGACTCGCGCGAGCACGCACGAGACTGCAGAAGGAGCTCGGCTCCCTGCGCGATCTCGACGAAGCCTCTCGGCCGACGAGCGGGGCGCAGTCTCCCCTCGACACGGGGGCCACCCGATGACCGCGCCCGAGATGCGTCCTGAACGGGATGCCGCGATCCGCACGATGCTCCTGGAGCACGTGCGCACCGAGCCGGCCGTCCAGGCGAAGAGCCGGCGACGCCGACTCTTCGCCTGGAGCGGCATCGGCGTGCTCGCGATCGGCGTCGTGGCGACCGCTGGGGCGGTGCTGATGCAGCCCGCGAGTGTGTCGAACGACGAGATCGTGCTCTGCATGACCGCGGCCGAGCGCGACGCCGACGGCGGTTACCCGGGCGCGTCGGCCACGATCGTCTCGCCGAGCGGCGCCGGACGCGTCACCGACGCCATCGAGCTCTGCACTGTCATGTGGGAGCAGGGGGTGCTCGAGGCGGACTACGATCCCGCAGCGCCGAGCAACCCGCTTGGCCGCGTACCTGACGAGTTGCACGCCTGCGTGCTGCCCGATGGCAGCGCGGCCGTGGTGCCGTCGCCGAACGCGTCGATCTGCGCCGCGCTCGGCCTCGCCCCCCTCGTCGACTAGCCGAAGGTGCCGGTCGGGCGGAACACGATCGACTTCACCTTGTCGTTCAGGCTGCCGATCCCGTTGCACGTGGGCGTGCAGGTCAGTCGCAGGCCGCCGTACCCGGTCGTCGTGTAGAGGGATGCCCAGCACCCGTGCGACCCGACGGCGGAGCTGATGTTGCCGGTCCAGCCCGATGGCAGGCTCGAGAAGCCGAACAGCACGCCGTAGCATCCGCTCGAGCCCCAGAAGGTGAGACTCGAGCCGCCCTTGTTGATGTCGGAGTAGACCGTGCCGAGCGAGGTCGTGGCAGCGGCGAGGGTGCGGGTGGACGCGTCGGCGGTGCCGACGGCGCCGAGGTACCGGTCGACGCTCGCCCGGTCGGCGAAGCAGACGGGCTGCGCCGGGGTCGTCGTCGTTCCGACGGGCTGCACCTCGACGGCGCAGTGCACGGCAGGGGCGGCTTTCGCGCCGGTCTCGTACGTCTCGGCCGCGGTCGCGGGCGAGGCCGCACCGAGGCCGGCGAATGCCAGCGTCGCCGCGAGTGCGGCGCTGATCACGTTGATGCGAGGCATCGGGTCTCCTCCTCATTCCGCCCGGGCGGCGGTCTGTACGGGTATGTCCGGCATGGGCGACCGAGTTCCCTCGAATCCGATGGAACCGACTCGCGCGAGCCGGACATACCACTGTGAGCGACGGAGGCTGCGATGCGACGAACAACCATGCTGACGACCACCATGATCGTCGGAGCCATGGCTGCGGCGGTCGCCATCGCGCTCGTCGTCGGCGGCGACATCGGGAGGGCGATGTTGTCGGGCATGTGAGATGGCGTCGCCATGCCGCCGGTGCCGGCCCGTCGGGGGACACAGGCCGGCACCGCCGGGATGGGGGCGCGAACGCGAAGGGCCCCGACGAGCGAACTCGTCGGGGCCCTTCAGCATGTTCTGGGCGGGTCAGCCCTGTGCGCGGCGGTTGCCACGCGAGTTGCCCGAGGGCGAGACGAGGCTGCCGACGCGCAACGGCGCCTTGCCGCCCGAGCGGGCGTTCGTCGAGCGCTGCGCGCCCGTCGTCTGCGCGCCGCGGCCCTGGCCGCCGCCCTGCTTGGGTGCGTTCGCACGTGCCTCGGCGGGGCGACCCGAGCGGTCGCGACGGGGTGCGCCCCCGACATCCGCCTGACCGGCGTTGCCGTTGCCCCCACGGCCGCGGCCACGGCCCTGGCCGGCACCCGTACGTGCCTCGCCGCCGCGCTCGTCGCGAGCGGCGCGCTTGCGCTGCGCATTGGCGCCCTGCGAACGGCCGCCGCCGCCCTGCTGCTGGGTCTCGGCGCGCGGCGCCGGCTTCACGTATGGTGCGACGTCGCCGACGAGTGCGGTCACCGACGGGGAGGTCGCGGTGACCTGCTGCGGGGTGACGGTGATCGCGGCCTTGCGGAGCAGGGTCTTCAGGTCCTGCTTCTGCGCGGGCAGGCTGATGGTGACGACGTCGCCCTCGCTGCCGGCGCGGGCGGTGCGGCCCGAGCGGTGCAGGTACGCCTTGTGCTCCATGGGCGGGTCGACGTGGATCACGAGCTCGATGGCGTCGACGTGCACGCCGCGAGCCGCGACATCCGTGGCGACCATGACGTTGGCCGAACCGTCGGAGAACGCGGCGAGGTTGCGGTCGCGCTGCGGCTGCGACAGGTTGCCGTGCAGGTCGACCGCGGGGATGCCCTGCTCGGTGAGCTTCTTCGCGAGCTTCTTGGCGTGGTGCTTCGTGCGCATGAAGAGGATGCGGCGGCCGGTGCCCGACGCGAGGGCCTTCACGAGGTCGTTCTTCGCGTCGACGTCGGCGACCTCGAAGACGTGGTGGGTCATCGCGGCGACGTGCGAGGTGGCCTCGTCGACCGAGTGCAGCACCTCGTTGTGGAGGAAGCGCTTGACGAGCTTGTCCACGCCGTTGTCGAGCGTCGCCGAGAAGAGCAGGCGCTGGCCGTCGGAGGGGGTCTTGTCCATGATGCGCGTGACGACGGGGAGGAACCCGAGGTCGGCCATGTGGTCGGCCTCGTCGAGCACGGTGATCTCGATCGCGTCGAGGGTGACGAAGCCCTGCTTCATGAGGTCTTCGAGGCGGCCCGGGCAGGCGACGACGATGTCGACGCCGGCGCGCAGCGCATCGACCTGGCGCTTCTGGTTGATGCCGCCGAAGATCGTCGTGGTCTTCAGGTCGTAGGCGGCGGCGAGCGGTGCGAGCACCGCGTCGATCTGCGTGGCGAGCTCGCGGGTCGGGGCGAGCACGAGGGCGAGGGGGCGGCCCGGGCGGCGACGGCCGCCGGCGAGCGAGGTGCCGAGGCGCGCCACCATGGGCAGCGCGAAGGCGATGGTCTTGCCCGAGCCGGTCTTGCCGCGGCCGAGCACGTCGCGTCCGGCGAGCGTGTCGGGCAGCGTGTCGACCTGGATCGGGAACGCGGTGGTCTTGCCGTCGGCCGCGAGTACGGAGACGAGGGGGGCGGGCACGCCGAGCGTGCTGAAGGTGATGTCGGTCACTGGTGCCTTTCAGGGCAGAGCACACCGCAGGATCGAGGTTTCCATGAACGGAAGGTGAGACCCGGCGGTGGGTATTGGCGAAGGCGCCGGTCGGCGCATCCGTTCGCCGTATGAGAGTCACGGACCCCTGCGCGATTTCATGTACAGAGCGCACAGTGTCCGGAAAGCGTTTCTACGACGCAGGCGGCGCGATCATCGCGCACACCGAGAGACAGTCTAGCGGATGACCCGCTGTGCATGCCCTGAGCGGTCGGAGACGTCCTCGTGACGGGTGCGGGAGACGTCGCGTTCTCGGGGCGTTCAGGTCACCGCGGCATCCGTTCGCCGACCGGCACCTCGTGCCGCAGCGTGTTGCCCGGCTGGGCCAGCGGGCACGACCACGAGGGGTCGTAGGCGCACGAGGGGTTGTAGGCGAAGTTGAAGTCGAGGACGAGGGAGTCGGGGTCGGCACCGGGCCCGAGATCGGCGCCCTTCACGGTGTCGAGCAGGTAGCGCCCGCCGCCGTAGGTGCCACCGGGGACGCCCGCGAGCGTGTCCTTGACGGGCACGAAGAGTCCGCCGCCGTAGCCCGTGAGGCGCCACACGTCGAGCGAGCCGAGGTAGGGCACGCGCACCTCGCCGACGAGCGAGAACGGGATCGCCCCGTCGCTCGCGCTGTCGATGACGAGCCGCATCGGCTCGTCGGGCCGGCGCACCTCGAGCTCGAAGCGCCAGTCGGGGTCGTACCGGGCGACGGTGAGCCCCGTGAAGCGGGCGCGGTCGTCGGGCAGCAGCGGCGACTGCGGGTGCCCCGCGAAGAGCTCGTCGCGTGCCGACTTCCAGAGTTCGTGGCCGGCCGCGGGGGAGTGCACGCTGAGCTGGCGCACCCCCGAGTAGAGGCCGAAGACGCGCCGGCGCCAGTCGGCGAGCTGGAGCGCGGCGATCGAGTCGGTCACGATGCCGCCTCCGTCTCGCCGGCGCTCCCGGCCTTCTGCGTCGCCTCGGCATCGGCCGTGCCGGGCGGGTCGAAGCGCCACGTCGGGGCGAGCTGTCGCAACCGCATGCCGCGCCACTGCCAGAACGCCCACGTCGGGTACCAGGCGAGCGCGTCGAGCGCCCCGGCCCTCGCGAGCAGTTGGTCGCGATAGAGGGTGCGCCCGTCGGGCAGTGCCGAGACGGCCATGCGGTGGTCCCAGGCGTCGAAGGCGGAGAACACGCCGGTCTCGGCCCCGCCTCCGTCGCGCAGCATGCGCACCCCGTCGGGCAGGCCGCCCGGGCTCGTCAGGTCGACGCGCTCCTGACCGGCCGGGAACCGGCGGAAGGCGAGCACCCGCAGCCGGTGCTGCCCGTCCGGCCACGTCGTCGGCAGGCCGCCGGGCTCGAGCGACTCGAAGTCGAGCCACGGCGCGACCACCTCGCGCAGCACCGCCGGACTCCGCAGCGCCCGCCACGCGGCATCCGGTGTGCAGTCGAGCGTGAGTTTCAGGAGCACCCGCATGAACCGAAAGTAGTGCTGCCGGATGCCGCAGCCAAGCGCCGCGCCGGATTCGAAGCGGGTACTCGGCATGCCCGGAACCCCGAACGCCTAGACTCCGGCACATGCCCGACGGACTCTGGTGGTTGCCCTCCCTCCTCGTCTTCGCTGCTGCGACGGCGGCGCTCATCGGCGGAGTCGTGGCGCTGCGACGAGGCGGCGCCCGTCGCGAACGTTCCGCGCTCGCCGCAGGCGCAGCGGCGGAGGTGCGGGCGAAGGGGCTCATCGTGCAGGCCGACAACGCCGTGCGCGACGCCGAACGCGAGCTCGCGTTCGCCGAGGCGCAGTTCGGCGCCGACGCGTCGGGCGCATTGCGAGGGGCGATCGACTCGGCGCGCGCGTGGATGCGCGAGGCGTTCATCCTGCAGCAGCGCCTCGACGATGCCGAGGCGGACACCTCGGCCGAGCGGCGCAACTGGACCGCGCGCATCGAGGGACTCTGCACCTCGGCGATCGGTGCGCTCGACGACGCCGAATCCGCGATCGCCGGCCGCCGCCGCACCGAACGGGGCGCGCAGGCCGAACTGCCGGCCCTGCGCGCGCAGGCCGACCGGCTCGCCCGACGTCGCGTCGAGGCCGAGGCCATGCTCGGCCGCCTCGCCACCCGCTTCGCGGAATCGGCGCTCGCCACGGCGCGTGGCGCAGAGACCCGCGTCGATGCCGCGCTCGCCGCCGTCACGGCCTCGCTCGACGAGGCCGAGGCGAACCTCGCCGGCTCGGAGCCCGCTGCCCACCTGCTCGGCGCGGCCGCCGACGGGCTCGCACGAGCGGGCCGCGACCTCGACGAGATCGATGCGCTCGAGCTGGCGCTCGCGAAGGCGCAGGCGGATGCCTCGGAGGAGGCCGCCGCGCTCGACCGCGAGCTCGTGGCGGCGAGGCGGCAGCGCGACGCCCAGGAGGACGCCGACGCCGCCGAGGCACTCGGCGCGGCGATCGGCACGGGATCGGCCGCGATGGCGGATCGCGCCGCGCTCGCCGGAGACCCGTTCACCGACCGCGATCGGCTGCGCGCGTGCCGCGACCGCCTCGAGGTGGCCCGCGCCGCCGCTCGCAACGCGCAGGGCCGGCTCGACGGCGCCCGCGGCGCACTCGGCGGGGCCATCGCGATCGCCGAGAGCCAGCTGCGCGTGGCGCGGGCGGCGATCGAGCGCGGCGGTCACCCCGTGGGCGCCGACGCGCGCACCCGACTGGCCGAGGCCGAGCGCCAACTCGTGATCGCCCACCAGGAGGCCGACCCGGTCGCCGCGCTCGACGCGGCACGGCGGGCGACGTCGCGCGCCAGCGACGCCGAGGCGCTCGCGCTCTACCGCGGCTACTGACGTGGCGTCGGCTCGTCGACGTGGGGCGACGTGCCCACCGGATAGCCTGTGCGGGTGAACGAGCCGAGCCCCGATCCCGCTGCGCAATCCAAGTACCAGGTGCGATTCGACTGGGGGCGGCGCGGTGCCGAGCGCATCGCCCCGGGAGTGCACCTCCTCGTCTGGGTCGACGTGCTGCCCGGTACCGGGTCGTTGCCGCACGCGACGGTCGTCGGCCTGGCGCCTCACCGGGCGGCCGTGCTCGAGTCGGGTCTCGTCGACGCATCGGCGACCGCACGATGGATCCTCGCCGAGCAGGAGCGTCTCGGGGAGCGGGCGTTCATCGCCGTCGTGGCCGCCGGCGATGCCGAATCGGGCTTCTCGGCCGACGACCTGCTCGGCGCCGGTGCGGTGATCGACGCCCTCGCGGCGCTCGGCATCGATGACACCTCGCCCGAGGCGGCGGTCGCCGCTTCGGCGTTCGGCGGACTCCGCCGGGCTGTGCGTCACCTGACGTCGGCGTCGGCGCCCGGTCGTGGTGCGGTGGCAGCGGGCATGAGCATCGGCGAGCTGCACGATGCCGCGACGCTCGATGCGAACGACACGGCGCGGGTGCTCAGAGCCGGAGCCGGGGCATCCGTCGACTGAGGCTTCAGGCCGCCGCGCGCTCCGCCTTGCGAGCCCGGTGCGCGCGCACCTTCGCGCGGTTGCCGCAGCGCTGCATGGAGCACCAGCGACGGCTCGCGGCCCGCGACGTGTCGAGGTAGACGACGTCGCAGTCGGCGCCCGAGCAGCAGCGCACGCGCTCGGTGTTGTCGGGCGAGAAGAGGTCGACGGCGTCGCGTGCGATCGTCGAGAGCGCCTGCGCCACGGTCTGCACCGATCGCCCCGCCTGACGGGTGCCGCCCGCGAGGGTGGGAGGCACGTCGGGCGTCGCCGCGTAGAGGTTCACGAGGTCGATGTCGGCCGGGCGCACCGGCTCGTCGTCGCTCACGGCGACCGCCATGCGGCTGATCGCGTCGCGCAATGCGATCGCGTCGAAGAGGTCGCGCGAGCGCGCCGCGCCGACAGCGACGGGGAAGCGCTCGTGGAGCCAGTGCGTGAGATCGTCGGGCGCATGCAGCTGCTCGTCGGTGCGGAGTCCGCCGAGCTGGCCGGTGTAGGCGAAATCGAGCGCGAACGAACCCGAATCGAACCACCAGCGAACGCCCTCGGCGGTGGTGAACCACTGCCCGACGGGTATCGAGACGGTTGAGACGGGCACGCCACCAATCTAGCCGGTGCCGGCGGGGGCTTCCGACGATGTGACGGAGCGCACGGCGTGCATGCGTGCCCCGGCATATCTTCAGCCGCTCGCGGCGCTCGCTGCCCGGCGGCGCACGGCCGCGGTGATCTCGCGTCGACGCCACACGATGAGGTTGGCCCGGTCGAATCCGCGTCGGCACAGGCCGCAGCTCAGCTGGCGCTGCGGCTCGCGGTATCGGAAGTGCTCGTGGCCGGCCGGGCATCGCCCGATCCACGGTGCAAGCTCGTGCGCGACCTCGCCGTCGTGCGTGCGCCGGCCGACGTAGCCGAGGTCGGCGGCGACCGACGCCCATTTCGGCCCGTGCCCGGCTCGCGGGCCGGCGAGCGCGTGGGCCACCTCGTGCAGCAGGATCTGGTGGATCTCGTCGTCGTCGTAGCGGGCGGCGAGGTAGCGCGACACCGAGATGCGCTTCTCGGTGTAGTTGCAGAGGCCGGCGCGCTTCTTCGCGTTGTCGAACTCGAAGCTCCACGTGGCGGCGTCGAGATGGAGCACGATGAGGGCTTCGGCCCACCGTCTCACCCGCTCGAGATCCGCCATGGAACTGAGAATAGCCCCGACGGGTGTCATGGGGGGAGGAACCGGCGACCCCCGATCGGGTGGCGGATCCGCGGGCGCTGCGGTCAGCCCGCAGGCGCGAGCGGCACCCGGTAGAGCCGGTCGTCGCCCGCACTCGGGGAGCCGCGTCCATCGGTGTTGTTCGTGATGAGCCACAGGGTTCCGTCGGGGGCGGCTGCGACGTCGCGGATGCGGCCGAGGTCGCCCGCGAACCAGGACGCCGACTCGAGCGCACCGCCGGTGGTCGCTGGCGCGATCGTCCAGACGCGCTCCCCGCGCAGGGCCGCGAGGAAGAGCGTGTCGCCGATCACCGCGAGCCCGCTCGGGCTCGCCTCCGACGTCGACCACTGCATCACGGGGTCGACGAATCGAGGGTCGCCGGCCACTCCCTCGACGACGGGCCAGCCGTAGTTCGCGCCGCGCGAGATGCGGTTCAGCTCGTCCCAGGTGTTCTGCCCGAACTCGGCGGCCCAGAGCCCTCCGTTCGCATCCCAGGCGATGCCCTGCGGGTTGCGGTGCCCGAGCGACCACACAGCGTTGCCGAACGGATTGCCCGGCGCGGCGGCACCGTCGGGCGTCACCCGCAGGATCTTCCCCGACAGCGAACCCGGGTCCTGCGCGGCATCCCGGTTGCCCGCGTCCCCGCTCGTGACGTAGAGCAGGCCGTCGGGTCCGAAGGCGATGCGGCCGCCGTTGTGGTTCGCCCCGCCGCGGGGGATGCCGGTGAGCACGGGTTCGGGGCCGCCGAGCGAGAGCGAGCCGGGGGTGCCGGTGAGGGGCATCCGCACGACCCGGTTGTCGGAATCGGCCGTGTGGTACGCGTAGACCCGATCGGGGCGCTCGCCGTCGCCCGGCAGGAACGCGATGCCGAGCAGCCCGCCCTCGCCGCCGGCCGCGACGCCGGGCACGGTGCCCGCCACCCGATGCGAACCGTCGGGCAGCACCTCGACGATGTCGCCGCGATCGCGTTCGCTGACGAGCACGCCGCCGTTCGGCAGCACGAGGATCGACCACGGCGCGTCGAGCTCGGCGGCGATCGGCTCGGGGGCGCCCGACGGCGTCAGCACGGGCGGCGGGGGCACGGGAGTCGCGGGCGGCGCCGTCGACGGCGGCGCCGAGCTCGGCAGGGGCGTCGGGGTCGGCAGCGGGGGAGAAGGGGTGCACGCCGCGAGCACGACGAGCGAAACCGAGATCAGCAGGCCGGCAGCGGATGCCGCGCGCCCGACGGGTCGCCGTCGTCGCCGAGGCGCGCCGATGCCGGCGTCGACCTCGTCGCCGAGTCGAACCCGAGTGCGCGCCATCCCGTCCTCCTCACCCCAGTGTGCCCCGAGTGCGCGCCAGAATGGGAGCATGCCCGCCGTGAACGATGCGAACAGCGTCGACCTGAACAGCGACCTCGGAGAGTCCTTCGGGTCGTGGCGACTCGGCGACGACGCGGCGATGTTCGCCCTCGTGTCGAGCGCCAACGTCGCCTGCGGGTTCCACGCGGGCGACCCGGTGACGATGCTCGCGAGCGCTCGCCTCGCGGCGCACCACGGCGTCGCACTCGGCGCGCACCCCGGCTATCGCGATCTCGCCGGCTTCGGTCGGCGCGACCTCGACACGAGTCCGGCGGAGGTCGCCGCCGAACTCCTCGCCCAGCTCGGCGCACTCGACGGCGTCGCCCGCGCAGCCGGCACCCGGGTGCGCTACGTCAAGGCGCACGGCGCGCTCTATCACCGGCTCGCGGCGGACGAATCGGCCGCCCACGCCTTCGTCGAGGCAGTCGCCGCCTTCGATCCAGCGCTCACCGTGCTCGGGCAGCCGTCGGGCGCGATCGCCAGGGCGGCGGATGCCGCGGGCCTCCGCTACGCCCGCGAGGCATTCGTCGACCGGGGCTACGTCGCCGACGGCTCCCTCGTGCCCCGAGGGGAGCCGGGCGCCGTGGTCGACGATCCCGCCGCGGCATCCGATCGGGCCCTCGAGATCGCCGAGACCGGCGGCATCACCGCCGACGACGGCAGTCGGGTCGAGCTGGGCGCCGACTCGTTGTGCCTGCACGGCGACACTCCCGGCGCCGTCGCGATCGCACGGGCGGTGCGCATCGCGCTCGAGCGGGCCGGGTTCGAGATCGAGGCGTTCGCGTGAGCCGCCGCCTGCTGCCGAGCGGCGACGCCGCCCTGCTCGTGGAGTGCGACAGTCTCGACGAGGTGCTGGCACTGCACGATGCGCTCGCGGCCGAGCCGCCGGCCGGTCTCGTCGAGCTCGTGCCAGCGGCGCGCACGATCCTCGTCGCCGTCGACCCGGACCGACTGCCGCTCGAGTCGGCCGCGACCTGGGTGCGGCGCATCCCGGCCGAGGCCGCGGCCCGCAGGTCGGGCCACGTCGCCGAGGAGGTGACCGTCGACGTCGTGTACGACGGCGACGACCTGGCGAGCGCTGCCGCACTCCTCGGCGTCTCCACCGAGGCGCTCGTCGCCCGGCATCAGGCCGTGGAATGGCGGGTCGCGTTCATCGGCTTCGCGCCGGGGTTCGGCTACCTCGTGAGCGACGACTGGCCGTTCGAGGTGCCGCGGCTCGATGCACCGCGCCCCCGAGTGCCCTCGGGGGCCGTCGCGCTCGCCGGGGCCTTCGCCGGGGTCTACCCGCGTCAGAGTCCGGGCGGCTGGCGGCTCATCGGTCGCACGGATGCGCCGCTCTGGGATCCCGCCGCGGCGTCGCCGGCGCTCTTCGCGCCGGGGCGTCGCGTTCGCTTCAGGGATTCCGGTCGGTCATGAGTCACCTGACGGTCGAGGCGCCGGGTGCGCTCGCATTCGTGGAAGATTCCGGTCGGTCATGAGTCGCCTGACGGTCGAGGCGCCGGGCGCGCTCGCGCTGGTCGAAGACCTGGGCAGGCCCGGGCTCGCGCACCTCGGGGTCGCGAGGTCGGGCGCGCTCGATCGGGCGGCCCTCGCCCTCGCGAACCGGCTCGTCGGCAATCCCGACGGCGCCGCGGGGCTCGAGATCCTGATGGGCGGGTTCCATGCCCGATTCGATGAGGAGACCTGGGTCGCCGTCACGGGTGCGTGGGGCCGCGTGACCCTCGCCGGCCGGCCGCTCGCGCCGTACACCGCCGGTCGCGCGGTCGCGGGGGCGGTGCTCGAGATCGGCCCGGCCGAACGCGGAGCGCGGTACCTGCTCGCGGTGCGCGGCGGCGTCGACGAGCCGGCGGAGCTCGGCTCACGGTCGCGCGACACGCTCTCGGCGATCGGCCCGGCACCACTGGCGACGGGGCGCGTGCTCGAGATCGGCGCGGCGCCCGCGGCATCCGTCCCCCTGCTCGATCGCGAGGCCGCCTTCCCGCCGCCCACCGGCGCGGTGACGCTCTCGCTGCTGCCCGGGCCGCGAACCGATTGGTTCACGGATGCCGCGCGGACCGCGCTCTTCGACGCGACGTGGCGCTTCTCGGAGCAGGCCGACCGGGTCGGCGCCCGGCTCGTCGGCCCGGCGCTCGAGCGGCGGGTGGCCGGCGAGCTCGCGAGCGAGGCCACCGTGCCGGGCTCGATCCAGGTCGCGGGCGACGGCCGGCCGACGATCCTGCTCGCCGACCGCCCGGTCACCGGCGGCTATCCCGTCATCGCGATCGTCGCGCCGGCCTCGCTCGATGCGGTCGCGCAGCTCCGCCCCGGCCAGGAGGTGCGGTTCCGGCACGCGTGAGCCCCTTCGTCGACGGCGCGTGTAGCGTCGTGGAGGCGTCGAACGCGCGACCCAGCACCGAGGAGATCGAGATGACGGCCGTCACCACCTACGCCTACGCAGCGCCGAGCGAGGCAGCCCCGCTCGAGCGCACCCGGATCGAGCGCCGCGCACTCGGACCGCACGATGTGCGCATCGACATCGCGTACGCCGGCATCTGCCACTCCGACATCCATACCGTCCGCGGCGACTGGGGGTCGCAGCACTACCCCCTCGCCCCCGGTCATGAGATCACCGGCACCGTCGCCGAGACCGGCGAAGCGGTGACGAGGCACGCCGTGGGCGACCGGGTCGGCGTGGGCTGCATGGTGAACTCGTGCGGGCAGTGCCGCAACTGCCTGCGCGGCGACGAGCAGTTCTGCGTGAAGGGTCCGGTCTTCACATATGGCAGCGCCGACCGCGACGGCACCGTCACCCAGGGCGGCTACTCCGAGCAGGTCGTGGTGACCGAGTCGTTCGTGGTGCGCATCCCCGACGCCCTCGCCCTCGATGTCGCAGCACCCCTGCTGTGCGCCGGCATCACCACCTACTCACCGCTGCGCCGTTGGAAGGTCGGCCCCGGCACGCGCGTCGCGGTCGTCGGGCTCGGCGGCCTCGGGCACATGGGCGTGCAGTTCGCGCACGCACTCGGTGCGGAGGTGACGGTGCTGTCCCAGACACTGGGTAAGAAGGATGACGGGCTGCGCCTCGGCGCCGACCACTACCGCGCGACCTCCGACCCGGCGACGTTCACCGAACTCCGCGGCTCGTTCGACGTCATCCTCAACACGGTCAGCGCCGTGATCGACCTCGACGCGTACCTGTCGCTCCTCGACGCCGGCGCGGCGATGGTGTGCGTCGGCGCGCCCGGAGAGCCGCTCGAGGTCGGCGTGATGTCGCTCATCGGTGGCAACAAGACCCTGGCCGGCTCCAACATCGGCGGCATCCGCGAAACGCAGGAGATGCTCGACTTCTGCGCGGAGCACGGCCTCGGCGCCGAGATCGAGGTGATCCCGGCATCGGAGATCAACACCGCCTACGAGCGCGTGCTCGCATCCGACGTGCGGTACCGCTTCGTCATCGACGCAGCCACCTTCCGCGACTGAGCGGCGGGTGCGCGCGCATCAGGGCTTCGAGAGGAACACCGAGCGCGCGGGCGGCGGCGACGGCACCGCCGTGGCATCGGTCACGACTGGCGCTCCGGCGATGAACCGGCGGAGCTCCTCGCCGTCGACGAGCTTCGCCGGCGACGGGTCGCTCGCGAGGCGGCGGGGTAGGCCCGCGAAGGGCAGCTCGTCGTGCGAGGCGTACATCACGACGTTGCCGAAGCGGCGCCCCTTCAGCATCGACGTGTCGGCGGCGATCGCGAGGTGCTCGAAGACGTGGGCGAGGGTCGCGGCCTGCGATCGGGCGAACGCGAGGCCCGCGCCGTCGGCGACGTTGACGGCGACGATGCCGCCAGGAGAGAGCCTCGGCGAGACGAGGCCGTAGAACTCGGCGCTCGTCACATGCGCGGGAGTGCGTGCGCCGGAAAAGATGTCGACGATCGCGATGTCGACGGCGCCGTCGAGACCGGCCGGCAGCTTCGCGAGCACCTCACGGGCGTCGCCGTGCCGCACCCGCACCTGCGCACCGCGGGGCAGTGGCAGGTGCTCGCGCACGAACTCCACGAGGTCGGACTCGAGCTCGACCACCTGCTGCCGGGAACCCGGCCGGGTCGCCGCCACGTAGCGGGGGAGCGTAAGCGCTCCGCCGCCGAGGTGCACCGCCGTGATCGGCTGCCCCTCGGGTCGCACGAGGTCGACCGCATGCCCGATGCGCCGCACGTACTCGAAGCCGAGCCAGTCGGGGCGGTCGAGTTCGACGTGCGACTGCGGGGTGCCGTCGACGTAGAGGGTCCACGAGCCCGGGGACTGGCGCGACTCCTCGAGCCGGGCGAGGTGGCCGCTGACGGCGAGACGGCGTTCGAGCTCAGACACGGATGCCACGCTACCGCGCGGGCTCGCTCGCGCCGCGCTCGCCGGTGCGGCGGCTCCGATCAGCAGGCGCCCCAGAGCACGAAGTCGAGCCGGTCGCCGTCGAGGACCTCGGCGGGATGCGGCCCGTGGGCGAGCAGGCGTTCGCGGAGGCCCTGCGGCAGCCCGTCGGGCGCGGCGACGAGCACGGCGTTGCCCTCCTCAGCGCCCGAGAGCACGGTCGGATCGCCCGCGACGAGGAGCGCTGCCGCGGGCGCGGCCCGTGCGATCGCACGGGCCTGGCGGCGGAGCCGGCCGAGTCCCGCGGCGTCGGCCACGTTGACGGCGAGCATCCCGCCGGGTGCCAGCAGCTCGAGGCATCCGCTCATGAAGTCGACGGTGTCGACGAACGCCGGTGCCTGCAGGTGCGAGTAGAGGTCGACGACGACGAGGTCGAATCCGCCGTCGAGGGCTCCGATGACGGATGCCGCGTCGTCGACGATGATCTCGATCTGCGCGCCGGTCGGCAGGGGCAACCGCTGGAGCACGGTCTCGAGCACCTCGTGATCGAGCTCGACCACGACCTGCGCGGCACCCGGGCGGGTCGCTGCGACATACCGCGCGAGGGTGAGGGCGCCGCCGCCGAGGTGCAGCACCCGAGCGGGCGATCCGGGCATGCCCGTCGCATCGATGACGTGCCCGATGCGACGCGTGTACTCGAAGAACAGATGCGTGGGGTCGGCAGCGTCGACATGCGATTGGGCCGTGCCGTCGACCAGCAGGGTCAACCCGTGCTTTGAGAAGACATCCGTCTCGAACTCGATGTGCGGCCCCATGCCTGCATCGTGTCACGCGCCGGGCGCTGGTGCCGACGACGATGATGAGGCCGGTGCGGGGTGCCACCGCTAACGCGAGGAGGAACGCGAAGAGGGAGGCGACTGTCTTGCCCGCAGAGACCGACCCGAACCAGAGGGCCAGCTTGCGGGACATCGCGTCGACGATGGAGAGGATCTGTGCCTTCGTCACGAGCCGTTCGATGTCGGCGAGATTCATCGGCCAACCCCTTTCAGAGCTGGTCACCCGAAAGGTCAGCCGAAACGCTGATGATGAAGTCTCTTGACCGATTCTCGACACAGGTCGCTCACGGTCGACGCGTTGAGGGCACCCTCAACGCGTCGACCGTCGCGATCAGGAGGCCGGTTCGATCTGAGGGAATGTCCAGGTGCCGTCGAGGATCTCGGGATGCGGCCGGTACATTCGCACCAGATAGTTCCAGCCCTCCATGAGCGGGAGGGTGTTCGGCAGGCTTCCGTCGCCGCCGAAGCGCACTGTGACCGACCCATCCTCGTTCTTCACGCCGTTGATGTTGTTCACGCTGTAGGCGCCCAACGCGTTCTGTTCGAAGAAACCTGCCGCGTTGTAGAGGCTGATCGACCAGAAGGCGTCCACCGGTACGTCATTGGCCGTGAGCTGGTACGTCCCGACGGGCAGGTGCGGCTCCTCAGCGACGTAGAACGCCTCGGTCTCGGGGAGGCCGCCCCAGCCGGCCGCCGTCCCGAGGCGGTGTTGGGTTGCATCGACCTCGTCCTTGTCGCCGAACATGCCGTGGGTACCGCCTTCGAGTCCCACGCGGCGCAGCTCGTCGAGCACCGCCTCGCGGGTCGCCGTGAACGACGCCTCGTCGTAGTCGGGCATCGTGAACGGTTCGCTCGAGCCGGCGTCGACGGCGAAGCTGTCTTGGATCGCGTGCACGCGGGCGAGGTCGTCGGGGTCGGTCTCGTCGAGCAGCACGCGGGCCCCGAGGGCGGCGTACGGTGTGCCGATCTCCTCGGCTGTCAGGGTGTAGGTGCCGGGCTCGTGGAAGATCCGCTTGATGTAGTGGTCCTCGTCGATGACCATGACCGACAGGTAGCGATCGCCCGACTCCGGCACGGTGAGGCTTACGCCCTTCGAGGCGTCGACGACCGCGAGGCTGTAGAGGGTGTCGCGGTTCATGCGGATGATCGTCTGCTTGTCGATCGGTGTGGGCTGACGGTAGTGGTTCCAGCGGTTCACCCCGCCCGCAGCAGCCTGCAGGCCGGCGAACATCCGGTCGGTCTCGGCTCGCACGAAGTTCTTGTCGTCGACGATGATCGTCATAGTTCCCCCCACCCTGCCGTGGACCATCCACGAGCTCAGGTTGGCTCACGCTATCGCGGTGACCACTGGGACTGAAAGGGATCACCTACTCCGTCTCCTGGTCGGTGCGCTCCGCGTCGGCCATCGGCGTCTCCGCCCGATAATGAGCGGCTGCCGACTTGAACCCGTCTGCGAGCGCATCGAGCACGCCGACTGCAGCCGGGTGTCTTGCAGCAGGCGCAGCAGGGGCGCTTCTGCGTTCGCTCGTGGGTTGGGGGCGGGACGTAGGCGGGCTTCGTCATGCGCGCGGCCGCTCAGAACGGGGTTTCGTCGGCATACCCGGCACGTCCCCACGCCTGTTCGGAGACAGGCTCGGCCGCGGTCGGCGGGGTCGCGCTCCACCCGGCATCCGTTGCCGGCGCGGCGCCACGGTTCGACTGCGCCCGCGTGTATGCGGCGCGCAAATCTGAAACCATCTTGCGTTTTTTTGGCGACTCTTCGAGGCAGCGCGACTCTCGGCGGAGAAAAGTGTTTGACAGACATCCGACCCCTGTGGTTCACTCAACCCCAAGCTATTACGCAAGCCGCTTGCGAAATAGAAGATGCGCCGAAGCATGCCCCTTCGGCGAACCCGAAGGAGCAGCGATGGAGCCCGGCACGCACGAGCACCGCGTCAGCGCACTGCGCCGCGCGAACACGGCGCGCTGCGCCCTCCAGCTGCGCGACCAGGGCCCTGCCGCGGTCTCCGAGCTCGCACGCGCCACCGGCCTCTCCCGGCCCACGGTCGAAGCTGCGCTCGCCGACCTCGCGGCGCGGGGCCTCGTCGCGAACGACGAGATGAACGGGCACCGCGGCGCCGGCCGTCCGGCCAGGGTCTCCCGCTTCGTCGGCAGTGCCGGCTACGTCGCGGGCGTCGACGTCGGCATCGCGGGAATGCGGGTCATCCTCGCCGACCTCGCAGGCACCGTGGCCGCCCGCGTCGAGCACCAGGGGCCGGTGCCGAACGACGGCAGTGCACGCATCGAGGCCGTGCGCCTGCTCGTCGCCGAGGCGCTCCGCCTCGCCGACGCCCCCGCACACCGGCTCGTCTTCGCGCACATCGGCGTCACCGGTCTCGTGCGCGCCGACGGTCGCATCTGGATCTCGCACGGCTTCGCCGACTGGGAGGGCGTCGATGTCGGCGGCAAGCTCGCGGCCCTCCTCGGCTGTCCGGTCACGCTCGACAACGACGTGAACCTCGCAGCGCTCGCCGAACAACGGCTCGGCTCGGCTCGGCTCGCCGACGACATGATCTTCCTGCTCATCGGCAGTCAGATCTCCGCTGGACTCGTGCTCGACGGCAGGCTCCGACGCGGCAGCCACAACGCCGCAGGCGAACTCGGCGACGCGAGTCTCAGGGTTCCCCTCGACGAGCGAGGGCACATCGTCTGGCGTTCAGCGTCGACCGCACGCGGGGTCTTCGAGCTCGCCGACGCGGGCGACGCCGAGGCCATGGCGGAGGTCGACGCGTTCATCGCAGGCATCGCCGACACCGTCGTCGTGCTCGCCCAGACCATCGACCCCGACCTCGTCGTCATCGGCGGTCCGATGTCGCGCGCCGGCGATCGGCTCGTGAAGCCGCTCAATACTGCGGTCGCCGCACTCGTGTCGCTGCCGTTCGCCCCGACGGTCCTCGCCTCCCGGCTCGGCATCGACTCGATCGCCTTCGGTGCGCTGTCGCGGGCGTTCGACCTGAGCTCGGAGCTCGTCTACGGAGTGCACGAGGTGCCGATGCCGGCGCTGCGCCGCCCCGACGGCGGCGACGCGCTCGACTCCAATGGAAAGGACTTCGAATGGTGAACATCGACGGGCCGGGGCATCCGCTCCGACTTGCCGTGATCGGATGCGGCGCGAGGTCGAACCTCGCCCAGCACGCCCCGGCCTCCGGCCTCGGCGAGATCGTCGCGCTGGTCGACCCCGACGCGGCGGCGATCTCGCGCGGCCGTGAAGCGCTCTCGGCCACGGCCGAGGCCTTCACGAGCACCGGCGAGCTGCTTGCATCGGGGCTCGCCATCGACGGGGCCTTCGTGCTCACGCCCGACGACACGCACGCCGACGTCGCCATCGACCTGCTCCGCGCGGGCATCGCCGTCTACGTCGAGAAGCCGCTCGCCACCACCACCGAAGACGCCGACGCCGTGCTCCAGGCGGCCATCGATGCGGGCGCGAAGCTCTACGTCGGCCACAACATGCGTCACATGGCCGTCATCCGCACGATGCGCGACGCCATCGCGCGCGGCGAGATCGGCGAGGTCAAGGCGGTCTGGTGCCGTCACTTCGTCGGCAACGGCGGCGACTACTACTTCAAGGACTGGCACGCCGAGCGTGCGAGGTCGAACGGCCTGCTGCTGCAGAAGGGCGCGCACGACATCGACGTGATCCACTGGCTCGCGGGCGGTTACACGACGCGGGTCGTGGGCATGGGCGGCGACACCCTCTACGGCGGCATCGCCGATCGACGCGACAATTCCGACCGCACGATGCCGGAGTGGTTCAGCCTCGACAACTGGCCGCCGCTCGCGCAGCGCGAACTCAACCCCGTGATCGACGTCGAAGACCTGTCGATGGTGCTCATGACCCTCGACAACGGGGTCTACGCGTCGTACGAGCAGTGCCACTACACGCCGGACTACTGGCGCAACTACACGGTCATCGGCACGAAGGGCCGGCTCGAGAACTTCGGCGACACCGACGGCGGTGTCGTGCGGGTCTGGAACGAGCGTCACGTCTACCGGCCGGAGGGTGACCTCGAGCACCCCGTCGTCGGCGACGAGGGCGGACACGGCGACGCCGACCTGCGCACCGTCACCGAGTTCCTCCGCTTCGTGCGCGAGGGCATCCCCACCGAGACCTCGCCCATCGCCGCGCGCCATGCGGTCGCGACGGCGGCCGCGGCGACGGACTCGCTTCGAAACTCGTCGGAACCCCGCGACGTGCCGGCGCTGCCCTCGGGCGCCGTCGGCTACTTCGAGGGGGCCGGAGACCCGGTCGGCGCGGCGCACACCGCGCCGACCGGTGGGTGACTCCCGTCACCCGCAATCACCTGCACATCGGGCGATCCCGCCCACTCTAACCGGAGGAGAACACCCATGCGCCGCACAGCGCTACTGGCCGGAGTCGCCGCAACGGCGCTCCTGCTCACCGCCTGCTCGTCCAGCGATGGCGGGTCGGCGTCGACCGCCGACAAGGACATGACCGCCGAGATCAACTACGCATTCTGGGACGCGACCCAGGAGGCGGCGATCGACACGATCATCGAGGAGTTCAACGAGGAATACCCGAACATCACGGTCAAGAAGGACGTCACGCCGTACTCGGAGTTCTTCGGCAAGCTCCAGACGCAGGCCTCGTCGGACACGCTGCCCGACGTCTTCTGGATGAACGGCCCGAACTTCCAGCTCTACGCCTCGAACGACAAGCTCGAGCCCGTGACCGACGCGGTCGACCCCGCGAACTACCCGCAGGCGCTCAACGACCTGTACTCGTTCGACGGCACCCAGTACGGCGTGCCGAAGGACTACGACACCGTCGCGGTCTTCTACAACAAGGCCCTCTTCGACCAGGCCGGCGTCGAGTACCCGACCGAGGGATGGACCTGGGACGAGTTCCACGAGAAGGCCAAGGCCATCTCCGACGCGCTGAAGGCCGATGGCGTCTACGGCACCGTCAACGGGCTCTCGGGCGGCCAGGAGGTCTACTACAACACCATCCTCCAGGCCGGCGGCGAGGTCATCTCCGCTGACAGCACCACCTCGGGCTACGACAGCCCCGAGGCGATCGAGGGCCTGCAGTTCGTCGCCGACCTCATCGCCGACGGCTCGGCGCCGACGCTCCAGCAGCTCTCGGACACCCCGCAGAACGTGTGGTTCGTGAACGGCAAATCGGCCATGTTCTGGTCGGGCACCTGGTCGAACGCCGAGCTCCGCGAGTCCGCGATCGTCGACGACATCGAGGTCGCGCCGCTGCCCAAGGACGAGCAGGAGGCCACGGTCATCCACGGTCTGGCGAACGTCGTCGCGAAGTCGTCGAAGAACAAGGCCGCCGCACAGGCGTTCCAGGAGTTCCTCGCCTCCGAGCGCGCCGCGGTGATCCAGGCCGAGGCCGGCGCAGCACTGCCCGCCTACACCGGCACGCAGACGGCCTTCGTCGAGTCCGCGCCGTACAACCTGCAGGTCTTCCTCGACGAGGCCGAGAACTCCTCGTTCCCGTACCCCGTCTCGAAGAACACCGCAGCGTGGAACCAGCTCGAGAACGAACTGCTCCCCGCCGCCTTCTCGGGTGAGCGCCCCGTCGCCGACGTGGCGAAGGAACTGGCCGAGAAGATGAACGAAGCACTGGCCGAAGAGAACGAATGACCTCCTCAGCAGTCCGTGAGGTCGGCGTCGCAGCTCCCGCTGCGGCGCCGGCCCCGCCGGCCGGCCGCGGCAGACGCCGGGGCCGCAGCGACCTCGGCTGGGCGCTCGTCTTCGTCCTGCCGTTGTTCGTGGGCATCGCCCTCTTCTACCTGTGGCCGATCGTTCGCAACCTGTGGTTCAGCTTCACCGAGTGGGGACCCTTCGGCGACTCCGAGTGGGTCGGGCTCGACAACTACATCGAGCTCGCCGGCGACGCCACGATGGGCCGCGCCATCCTGAACACCCTCGGATACACGGCGATGCTGCTCTGCGGCGTGCCGCTCGCGATCTACTTCGCGAGCCTCCTGAACCGCCCGGGACTTCGGTTCGCCAACCTGTTCCGCACCGCATTCTTCCTGCCGTACGTCGCGATGCCCGCCGCCATCTCCATGGTCTGGCGCATCATCTACAACGGCGACTTCGGCATCCTGAACTACGCGCTCTCCCTCATCGGCATCGACGGTCCGGCCTGGCTCTCGACGGAGGGCGTCGCCCTCGTCGCCGTCGCGCTCGTCGGCATCTGGATCTCGCTCGGCTTCAACCTCATCATCCTGTCCGCGGGAATGAAGGGCATCCCCGTCGAGCTCTACGAGGCCGCGTCCCTCGACGGTGCGACGCGGTGGAAGCAGTTCACGACGATCACGGTGCCGCTGCTCACCCCCTCGATCTTCTTCGTCTCGGTGATGACGGTCATCGCGGGCTTCCAGGTCTTCGACCTGCTCTACGCCCTCATGGGCACCCAGAACCCCGCCATCGACAAGACCCAGTCGGTCGTCTACTACTTCTTCACGAACATCAAGACGGGGGACAACGGGTACGCGGCCGCCATCGGCGTCGTGATCCTCCTCCTCGTCGGCATCTTCACGGTGCTCCAGTTCCGACTCCAGAAGAAATGGGTCACCTATGTCTAAGCGTCGCATCGGCGCGCGCGAGTCGAACACGATCGCCTACGTCGTGCTCACGGTCGGGTCGGTCGTCATGATCTTCCCGTTCGTCTGGCAGCTCATCATGTCGCTCGGCACGAACGCCGACGTCATCTCCATCCCGCCGTCGTTCTGGCCGTCGGAGTTCAAGCCCGAGAACTACCTCAACGTGTTCGACCGGGTGCCCTTCCTCAGCCAGTTCTGGGTGTCGGTCGGCATCACGGTGATCCGCACGGTCGGCCAGCTCGTGCTGTGCTCGATGGCCGGCTACGCGTTCGCGCGCATGTACTTCCCGTTCAAGGGGGTCGTGCTCGCCCTGATCCTCGCGATCCTCATGGTGCCGCCGCAGGTCTACCTGCTGCCGCAGTACCAGATCATCCAGGGGCTCGGCTGGCTGAACACCGTGATCGGCATCGCAGCGCCCGGCATCTTCAGCGCCTTCGGCACGTTCATGATGCGCCAGTTCTTCATGGGGCTCCCGCCCGAGCTCGAAGAGGCGGCTCGCCTCGACGGCGCGAACCAGTTCCAGATCTTCTGGAAGATCATGCTGCCGCTCGCGAAGCCCGGACTCTCGGCGCTCGCGATCATCACGGTGCTCTGGTCGTGGAACGACCTGCTCTGGCCGCTCATCGTCGCGACGAGCGCCGAGAGCATGCCGCTCTCCGCGGGCATCGCGACGCTCACGAGCGGACGCACGATCACGGACTACCCGATGCTGCTCGCCGCCGCGATGATGGCGATGGCGCCGGTGCTGATCCTCTTCCTCATCATGCAGCGCCGGGTCATCGACGGCGTCGCATTCTCCGGACTGAAATGAGCGAGCGGATGACGCAGCAGAACGGTTCCCTCCGAGTCGGCCTGATCGGGGCCGGCGCGATCTCCCACGCCCACCTGCCCGGATGGCTCGCGCTCGGCGCGCAGGTCACCGTGTACTCCGAGGCCGGCGCCGAGGCGCTGGCGGAGCAGTACGGACTCGAGATCGCCGGCTCGCTCGACGAGCTGTGGCCGGCGGTCGACGTCGTCGACATCGTCACGCCGACCGCGACGCACGCCGGGCTCGCCCTCGCCGCGATCGGCCACGGCATCGACATCGTGTGCGAGAAGCCGCTCGCCCGCACCGCTGCCGATGCGGCCGCGGTCGTCGATGCCGCGGAGCATGCCGGGGTGCGCCTCTTCCCGGCGCACGTGGTGCGGTACTTCCCCGAGTTCCTCGCGGCGCGCGGCGCGATCGCGGCCGGGCGCATCGGCCGGCCGGCGGTCTTCCGCTTCCGGCGGCAGAGCGCCGCACCGCAGTCGCCCTGGTTCTTCGACGACGCCGTCTCGGGCGGCATCGTGATGGACCAGATGATCCACGACCTCGACCAGGCCGAGTGGCTCGGCGGGCCGGTTCGGCGCGTGTTCGCGCGACTGCGACGCGGCGGCGACGCGGAGGCCCCGGTGGTCGCGGCCCAGGTCGTGCTCGACCACGAGTCGGGGCTGATCAGCCACGTGCACGGCACGTGGGGGAGCCCGGCGCTGCCCTTCTCCTACTCCTTCGACCTCGCGGGCGACGGCGGGGTGCTGCGGTTCGACTCGATGCGCGACGACACGATGCGCTCGGCGCTGCCGCCGATCGACGGCGGGGGATACCTGCCCGAGACGAGCGGGGTCGAGAGCCCGTACTCCGCCGAGATCGCCGACTTCGTGCGGGCCATCCGCTCGGGCGGCGCCGCCCGGGTCGACGGCGCCGACGGCGTTCGCGCCGTGCGCATCGCCGAGGCCGCGCTCGAGTCGATCGAGAGCGGCCTGCCGGTCGAACTCCCACCCGCAGACGAGGCGACGGATGCCTCGACCGACGACGCCCTGATCGGAGCCCGCGCATGAGCAGCTCGACCGAACCGCTGCGCATCGGCATCCTGTCGTTCGCCCACCCGCACGTCGAGGCGTACGCCCGCTCGCTCGTCGAACGCGGCATCGAGGTCGTGGGCACCGACCTCCCGCCGTACGACGCGGGCACGCAGCGCGGCGCAGAGCTCGCCGAGCGCCTCGGCATCGAGTACCTCGACGACGTCGACGCCGTGCTCGCGCGCGCGCCGCACGGCGTGATCGTCACCGCCGAGAACGCTCGGCATCGCGAGCTCGCGATCGCGGCGGTCGCGGCAGGCGCCCACGTGCTCTGCGAGAAGCCGATCGCCACCGAGGTCGGCGACGCCCTCGCGATGGTCGACGCGGCCGCGGCGGCGGGCGTCTCGCTCATGACGGCGTACCCGGTGCGCTTCGCACCGTCGTTCCGCGAGCTCGTTGCTCGTGTGCGTGCCGGGCAGCTCGGCGAGGTCGTCGCCGTCTCGGGCACGAACAACGGCAAGATCCCGCTCGACCGCAGTTGGTTCACGACCGAGGCGGCCGCAGGCGGCGGCGCGCTCGTCGACCACGTCGTGCACTGCGCCGACCTGCTCGACGAACTCCTCGGCGAACCGGCGCAGGAGGTCTACGCGACGGCGAACCGCATCCTGCACGCCGACCGAGGGATCGAGGTCGAGACCGGCGGTGTCGTGTCGATCGCCTACCCGTCGGGCGTCATCGCGACGATCGACTGCTCGTGGAGCCAGCCCGACTCGGCCGCCACCTGGGGCGGACTCACACTCGAGGTGCACGGCACTCGCGGATCGATGCGGATCGACCCGTTCGCCGCGCACATCTCGGGGTACGCCGAGGGCGGCGCGACCTGGGACGCATTCGGCACCGATCTCGACGGGCTCATGATCGACGAGTTCCTCGGTGCGATCCGCGATTCGCGGGCGCCCCGCCCCGACGGCTCGGTCGGGGTGCGCACCCTCGCCATCGTCGATGCGGCGAAGCGGTCGGTGCGCTCGGGAACTCCTGTGGGCGTGCTCGCGACGGCCTGAACGAACGCCGGATCCGGCGCCCCGCGGCATCCGCTCATCGACACGATCGTGAGCCGCAGCGGGGTGCCGTTCCGCGTTTCGGGGGTGCCGGATCGTGGTTATACCGGAGATTCGCAGACAAATCAAGAATCGACTGGACACGGCGCGTCTGGCGACATATAGTTAACCTTTGCGCTCCCAGACCCACCATGCCTTCATATTGCGGTCGGCTTCTGTGCGTGTCGAGATCCTGAGGTCTCCGGCATCCGCACTCGTCTGAGGGGTTCCACTCTCCGCTACCGACAGTGAACCGGCCCGACGGGGCCATGGAGGTTATTCACTTGGCTGCTGCGCGCAACGCGACCACGCCCACCCCCAAGAACGGACGCGGTGCAAGCCGTCTCTCGTTCGCCAAGGTCACCGACACCCTCACGGTACCCGACCTGCTCGCTCTCCAGACGGAGAGTTTCGACTGGCTCGTCGGCAACGAGGCGTGGAAGACACGCCTCACCGAGGGCAAGGCCGCCGGACGGCAGGACCTGCCTGAGACCACCGGTCTCGAGGAGATCTTCGAGGAGATCTCCCCGATCGAAGACCTCGGTGAGACCATGCAGCTCTCGTTCACGAACCCTGAGCTCGAGCCTCCGAAGTACACGATCGACGAGTGCAAGGAGAAGTCCAAGACCTACTCCGCACCGCTGTACGTGAACGCGGAGTTCATGAACCACCTCACGGGTGAGATCAAGACGCAGACCGTCTTCATGGGCGACTTCCCGCTCATGACCCCCAAGGGCACGTTCGTGATCAACGGCACCGAGCGCGTCGTCGTCTCGCAGCTCGTGCGTTCGCCGGGCGTCTACTTCGAGCGCACCCCCGAGAAGACCTCCGACAAGGACATCTACTCGGCACGCGTCATCCCGAGCCGTGGTGCATGGCTCGAGTTCGAGATCGACAAGCGCGACCAGGTCGGCGTCCGCATCGACCGCAAGCGCAAGCAGAGCGTCACCGTCTTCCTGAAGGCCCTCGGCCTCACCTCCGAGGAGATCCTCGAGGAGTTCGCCGGCTACGAGTCGATCGCCCTCACCCTCGAGAAGGACAACATCCTCACGAAGGAAGAGGCGCTCAAGGACATCTACCGCAAGCTCCGTCCGGGCGAGCAGGTCGCTGCCGAGGCCGCGCGTGCGCTCCTCGACAACTTCTACTTCAACCCGAAGCGCTACGACCTCGCGAAGGTCGGCCGGTACAAGATCAACAACAAGCTCGGTCTCGAGGCTCCCCTCACCGACTCGGTGCTGACGGTCCAGGACATCGTCGCCACGATCAAGTACCTCGTCGCGCTGCACGACGAGCGCACCACCCTGCCCGGCCGCCGCGCCGGCAAGGCGGTCGACCTGCGTCTCGACGTCGACGACATCGACAACTTCGGCAACCGTCGCATCCGCGCGGTGGGCGAGCTCATCCAGAACCAGGTCCGCACCGGCCTGTCCCGCATGGAGCGCGTCGTCCGCGAGCGCATGACCACGCAGGACATCGAGGCGATCACCCCGCAGACCCTGATCAACGTGCGACCCGTCGTCGCCGCGATCAAGGAGTTCTTCGGCACGTCGCAGCTGTCGCAGTTCATGGACCAGAACAACCCGCTCGCGGGCCTGACCCACAAGCGTCGCCTCTCGGCGCTCGGCCCCGGCGGTCTCTCGCGCGACCGCGCCGGTGTCGAGGTCCGAGACGTCCACCCCTCGCACTACGGCCGCATGTGCCCGATCGAGACCCCGGAAGGCCCGAACATCGGCCTCATCGGCTCGCTCGCATCGTTCGCGCGCATCAACTCGTTCGGCTTCATCGAGACGCCGTACCGCAAGGTCGTCGCCGGCAAGGTCACCGACCAGATCGACTACCTCACGGCGTCTGAAGAGGACGACTACATCGTCGCCCAGGCCAACGCGCCGCTGAAGAGCGACGGTCACTTCTCCGAAGACCGCGTCCTCGCCCGTCAGAAGGGCGGCGAGGTCGACCTCGTTCCCGCCGACCTGATCGGCTACATGGACGTCTCGCCGCGCCAGATGGTGTCGGTCGGCACGTCGCTCATCCCCTTCCTCGAGCACGACGACGCGAACCGCGCCCTCATGGGTGCCAACATGCAGCGTCAGGCTGTGCCGCTGCTCCGCAGCGACTCGCCGCTCGTCGGAACCGGCATGGAGGGCTACGCGGCCATCGACGCCGGTGACGTCATCACCGCCGACAAGGCCGGTGTCGTCGCCGAGGTCTCGGCCGACTCGGTCACCGTGCAGCTCGATGCGGGCGGCACGCAGACCTACTTCCTGCGCAAGTTCGACCGCTCCAACCAGGGCACGTCGTACAACAACCGCGTGCTCGTGAACGCGGGCGACCGTGTCGAGGTCGGCGAGGTCATCGCCGATGGTCCTGCGACCGACAACGGCGAGCTCGCGCTCGGCAAGAACCTCCTCGTGGCGTTCATGCCGTGGGAGGGTCACAACTTCGAGGACGCGATCATCCTCAGCCAGAACCTCGTGAAGGACGACGTGCTCTCGTCGATCCACATCGAGGAGTACGAGGTCGACGCCCGCGACACGAAGCTCGGCAAGGAGGAGATCACCCGTGATCTCCCGAACGTCAGCCCCGACCTGCTGGCCGACCTCGACGAGCGCGGCATCATCCGCATCGGCGCAGAGGTCCGCCCCGGCGACATCCTCGTCGGCAAGGTCACGCCGAAGGGCGAGACCGAGCTGTCGGCCGAAGAGCGTCTGCTCCGCGCGATCTTCAACGAGAAGAGCCGCGAAGTGCGCGACACCTCGCTGAAGGTGCCCCACGGTGAGCGCGGCACGATCATCGCCGTCAAGGTGTTCGACTCGCAGGACGGCGACGACGAGCTCGGCTCGGGCGTCAACCAGCGCGTGGTCGTCTACATCGCCCAGAAGCGCAAGATCACCGAGGGCGACAAGCTCGCCGGCCGCCACGGCAACAAGGGCGTCATCTCGAAGATCCTCCCGGTCGAGGACATGCCGTTCCTCGCCGACGGAACTCCGGTCGACGTCATCCTGAACCCGCTCGGCATCCCGGGCCGCATGAACTTCGGCCAGGTGCTGGAGACCCACCTCGGGTGGGTCGCCAAGCAGGGCTGGAAGGTCGACGGCAGCCCGGTGTGGGCCAAGAAGCTCCCCAAGGAAGCACACGAGGCCGCTCCCGGCACTAAGGTCGCGACCCCGGTGTTCGACGGCGCGCTCGAGGAGGAGATCGCGGGTCTGCTCGACTCGACGCTCCCCAACCGCGACGGCGAGCGACTCATCGACTCGTCCGGCAAGACGCAGCTCCTCGACGGTCGCTCCGGCGAGCCGTTCCCGTACCCGGTCTCGGTCGGCTACATGTACATCCTGAAGCTGCACCACCTCGTCGACGACAAGATCCACGCGCGTTCGACGGGCCCGTACTCGATGATCACCCAGCAGCCGCTCGGTGGTAAGGCGCAGTTCGGTGGACAGCGATTCGGTGAGATGGAGGTCTGGGCGCTCCAGGCCTACGGCGCCGCATACGCGCTGCAGGAGCTCCTCACGATCAAGTCCGACGACATCCTCGGCCGCGTCAAGGTGTACGAGGCGATCGTCAAGGGCGAGAACATCCAGGAGCCCGGCATCCCCGAGTCCTTCAAGGTGCTCATGAAGGAGATGCAGTCGCTCTGCCTGAACGTCGAGGTGCTCTCGGCCGACGGCACCGCGGTCTCGCTCCGCGACACCGACGACGAGGCCTTCCGCGCTGCGGAAGAGCTCGGCATCAACATCTCCGCGCGCTTCGAGTCGTCGAACATCGACGAGATCTAAGCCTGGCCAGTAGACGATTACAGAGACTTTCCAAGGAGAGAAATTGCTCGACGCAACGACTTTTGACGAGCTTCGCATCGGCCTGGCCACCGCAGAGGACATCCGCAAGTGGTCCTACGGTGAGGTCAAGAAGCCTGAAACCATCAACTACCGCACCCTGAAGCCCGAGAAGGACGGTCTGTTCGGTGAGCAGATCTTCGGCCCGAGCCGCGACTGGGAGTGCGCCTGCGGCAAGTACAAGCGTGTCCGCTTCAAGGGCATCGTCTGTGAGCGATGCGGCGTGGAGGTCACCAAGTCCTCCGTGCGCCGTGAGCGCATGGGCCACATCGAGCTCGCCGCTCCGGTCACGCACATCTGGTACTTCAAGGGTGTGCCCAGCCGTCTCGGCTACCTGCTCGACATGGCGCCGAAGGACCTCGAGAAGGTCATCTACTTCGCCGCCTACATGGTCATCGACGTCGACGACGAGGGTCGTCACGCCGACATGCCCGGCCTCGAGAACGAGCTCCGGCTCGAGATCAAGACCATCGGCGACCAGCGCGATGCCCGCATCGCGACGCTCATGGCTCGCAAGGAGGAGGAGCTCGCCGCACTCGAGGCGGAGGGCGCCAAGTCCGACCAGAAGAAGCGCGCTGAAGCCGCCGCCGACAAGGAGATGACGCAGGTCCGCAAGTCGGGCGACGAGCAGGTCGCGCACCTCGAGCGCGTGTGGGAGGACTTCCGCACCCTCAAGGTCGGCGACCTCAAGCCCGAGGACTCGGTCTTCCACGAGCTCCAGGACCGCTTCGGCATGTACTTCGACGCCTACATGGGCGCCGAGGCCATCAAGAAGCGCCTCGAGGCCTTCGACCTGGCCGCTGAGGCCGACGACCTGCGCCTGCAGATCGCCGAGGGCAAGGGCCAGAAGAAGATCCGCGCGATCAAGCGTCTGCGCGTCGTCAGCTCCTTCCTGCAGACCGGCAACTCGCCGGCCGCGATGGTGCTCGACGTCGTGCCGGTGATCCCGCCGGAGCTTCGTCCGATGGTCCAGCTCGACGGTGGCCGCTTCGCGACCTCCGACCTCAACGACCTCTACCGTCGTGTGATCAACCGCAACAACCGTCTTCGTCGTCTGCTCGACCTCGGTGCCCCCGAGATCATCGTCAACAACGAGAAGCGGATGCTGCAGGAGGCCGTCGACGCACTGTTCGACAACGGCCGCCGCGGTCGCCCCGTCACCGGTACCGGCAACCGCGCCCTGAAGTCCCTGAGCGACATGCTCAAGGGAAAGCAGGGTCGCTTCCGCCAGAACCTGCTCGGCAAGCGCGTCGACTACTCGGGCCGTTCGGTCATCGTCGTCGGCCCGCAGCTGAAGCTGCACCAGTGCGGTCTGCCCAAGCAGATGGCGCTCGAGCTGTTCAAGCCGTTCGTGATCAAGCGCCTGATCGACCTGAGCCACGCTCAGAACATCAAGGCCGCCAAGCGCATGGTCGAGCGTTCGCGCCCCCAGGTCTGGGACGTGCTCGAGGAGATCATCCGTGAGCGCCCGGTTCTGCTGAACCGTGCACCCACGCTGCACCGCCTCGGCATCCAGGCCTTCGAACCGCAGCTCGTCGAGGGCAAGGCCATCCAGCTCCACCCGCTCGTGTGTGCTGCGTTCAACGCGGACTTCGACGGCGACCAGATGGCCGTGCACCTTCCCCTCTCGGTGGAGGCGCAGGCCGAGGCCCGCATCCTGATGCTCGCCTCGAACAACATCCTGAAGCCGTCCGACGGCCGTCCGGTGACCCTGCCCACGCAGGACATGATCATCGGCCTGCACCACCTGACGACCGGCAAGTCCGGCGCCGCAGGTGAGGGTCGCGCGTTCTCGTCGATCGCCGAGGCCATCCTCGCCTTCGACCAGAACCGTCCGGGCGACTTCGCGCTCGACCTCGGTGCCACGGTCAAGATCCGTCTCGAGGGCCTGCACTTCGCCGAGGGCGAGACCCCCGAGGACTTCGTTCCCGGCAAGCCGTACCTGCTCGAGACGACCCTCGGTCGCGCCCTCTTCAACGAGGCGCTTCCGGTCGACTACCCCTACGTGAACGCGCAGGCGGGCAAGACGCAGATCTCGGAGATCGTCAACGACCTCGCCGAGCGCTACCCGAAGACCGAGGTCGCCGCGACCCTCGACCGCATCAAGGACGCCGGCTTCAAGTGGGCGACCCGTTCGGGCGTGACCGTGGCACTCTCCGACATCCTGACGCCGGCCAACAAGGGCGAGATCGTCGCGAAGTACGAGAAGCAGGCCGCCAAGGTCCAGGGTCAGTTCGAGAAGGGTCTCACGACCGACCTCGAGCGCCGCCAGGAGCTCATCCAGATCTGGACGAAGGCCACCGACGAGGTTGCCGTCGCGATGCGCGAGGCGTTCCCCGAGGACAACACGATCAACCGCATGGTGTCGTCGGGTGCTCGTGGTAACTGGCTGCAGATCCGCAACATCGCGGGCATGCGAGGCCTCGTGAACAACCCGAAGGGTGAGATCATCCCTCGCCCGATCATCTCGAGCTACCGCGAGGGTCTCTCGGTCGCCGAGTACTTCATCGCGACGCACGGTGCCCGTAAGGGTCTGGCCGACACGGCCCTCCGTACGGCCGACTCGGGTTACCTCACGCGTCGTCTCGTCGACGTCTCGCAGGACGTCATCATCCGCGAGGAGGACTGCGGCACGACCAAGGGCCTCGAGCTCCCGATCGCGACGACGGATGCCTCGGGCGAGCTCGTCCGCGACCCGAACGTCGAGAACGCGGTCTACGCCCGCAGCCTCGCCGCCGACGCGGTCAACGCCAAGGGCGAGGTCGTCGCCGAGGCCGGTGAAGACGTCGGTGACGTGCTCATCGACAAGCTCATCGCGGCTGCCGTCGAGACGATCAAGGTGCGCTCCGTGCTCACCTGCGAGTCGGCCGTCGGTGTCTGCGCGAAGTGCTACGGCCGTTCGCTCGCGACCGGCAAGCTCGTCGACATCGGCGAGGCCGTCGGCATCATCGCGGCCCAGTCGATCGGTGAGCCCGGCACGCAGCTGACGATGCGTACCTTCCACACCGGTGGTTCGGCCTCGGCCGACGACATCACGCAGGGTCTGCCCCGCGTGCAGGAGCTCTTCGAGGCGCGCACCCCCAAGGGTGCATCGCCCATCGTCGAGGCCCCGGGTCGCATCACGATCGACGAGACCGACAAGCAGCGCAAGGTCATCCTCACGCCCGACAACGGCGACGAGCCGATCGCGTACAACGTGCTCAAGCGTTCGACCCTCCTGGTCGAAGACGGACAGCACGTCGAGCTCGGCCAGCAGCTGATCGTCGGCACCGTCGACCCGAAGGAGGTCCTCCGGGTCAAGGGTGTGCGCGAAGTGCAGAAGCACCTCGTCAACGGCGTGCAGGACGTCTACCGCTCGCAGGGTGTGCCGATCCACGACAAGCACATCGAGGTCATCGTGCGCCAGATGCTGCGCAAGGTCACCGTCGTCGACCACGGCGACACCGACCTGCTGCCCGGTGAGCTCGTCGACCGCCTGAAGTACAACGGCATCAACCGTGCCGCGCTGACCGAGGGCAAGAAGACGGCGTCGGCTCGCCAGGAGGTCATGGGTATCACCAAGGCCTCGCTCGCGACCGAGTCGTGGCTGTCGGCCGCGTCCTTCCAGGAGACGACCCGCGTGCTCACGCAGGCCGCCATGGAGGGCAAGTCCGACCCGCTCGTCGGCCTCAAGGAGAACGTGATCATCGGAAAGCTGATCCCCGCCGGCACCGGTCTGCAGAAGTACCGGAACGTCGCGGTCGAGGCGACCGAGGAGGCGAAGGCGGAGCGGTACCCGAACCGCATCTTCACCGACGACGCCGCGTTCACCGAGGGCGACCTGAGCTTCGTCGACTTCGACGCGTTCTCGAGCGACGACTTCACCCCCGGCAACTACAGCTAGTCAGCCGATACGACAGCAGGGCCCCGGAGCGATCCGGGGCCCTGCTTCGTTTCCGGGCGAGCCGCGGCGACGACAGCGGGTTCGGGCGACGTTACGATCGCTCGAGACGCCGATGTCGCCGATCCGAAGGGCCACCGATGACCGATCACACCCCGCCGCCTCCCGCGGCATCCGGGGCGAATGCTCGACCGGCTCTGGTGCGGCGCCCGCAATTCTGGACCGCCGTCGAGCTGCTCACGTCCGCCTCGGCCATCACCTGCAAGTGGGGCAACCCGGCCGGCGGGTCGGATCGCGGACTCACGACCAACGTCGCCCACGTCACCGAAGAGCAGGCCGCAGCGATGATCGCCCACTTCGGCGAGAGCGGCTACAGCTGCTACGAGGAACTCCAGGGCACCCGGTGCGTCAGGGAGACGCCGCCGAGCGTCGACGGACAGGCGGGGGAGTCGCACTTCATTCGCGACGACGTGTGGATCGCGACGCACTGGGTGAACGCCGGCCCCGACAGGTACACGCACGACATCGTGGCCGCGATCTTCGGCTGAGCGAAGCGCCGCGCGCGCTCCCGGATTACGGTCCGATGCGTTGCTACAGTTGGCCAACCACGGGTGCGAGGGGTGCCCGGAAGGAGCGCGATCATGAGCAGCACGACTCCCGGAGCAGACCCGGAACGTCACGGCGAAGAGACCGGCCCGGTCGGCGAGGGCATCGTCGATGACTCCGCGCCCGAGCCCGCCCCCGTCCTGAACGAGACAGGCCCCGTCGACGAGCCCGCGCCCATCGAGGCAGAGCCGGTCGAATCCTCGGCCGAGGCGTCAGAGCCGGAGGCCGTCGACGCCGAGCTCGCCGCGACCTCGCCCCTGGATGAGGCCCTCGAGCGGGCGAGCGCCCACCCCGCGCCCGAAGAGACCAACGGCATCGACGACCTGGATGCCTCGTCGACGCCCGACCCGGTCGCCGCCGATGCCGTGCGTCGTGAGACCTACGTGCCGGCATCGACCGTCGCCGCCGGAACGGCCGCCGGCGCGGCCACGCTCGCCGACGTGCCGGAGCCGGTGTACGTCGCACCGCAGCCCGGTCCGCAGACGATCTACGTGCAGGCGCCGACGCCGCCGAAGGCGAAGGGCAATCGCGGATTCGGCGTGCTCGTCGCGCTCATCGGCACCGTCGCGTTCGGTGTGCTCTTCGCGGCCGTCGCGTACGTGCTCTACCTGAGTTTCGGTGCGCCGGACGGTGAGGCGATCGGCATCGCCGACTTCCTCATCCAGCCCACGTTCTGGGTGCCAGTCGTCGCGTTCTTCATCGGGTTCGCGCTGCTCGCCGCGATCGTCAACCGCGGACCGTGGTGGACGTACGCCGTGTTCGGGCTGCTCGTCGGGGTGCTCGTCTACTTCGCCTACATCGGCGGCTCGTTGCTCTACGTGCAGGCCTGGACGCTCACGCTCGAGCAGGCGAACGACTTCATCGCAGAGCGCTGGCTCGACCCGTACGCGATCGTCGCGGCGGTCATCGCCCGGGAGATCCCGATCTGGCTCGGCGGCTGGATCGCCGCCCGCGGGCGCACGGTCACCGAGCGCAACCGGCTCGCGATCGAGGCGTACGACCGCGAGCTCGCGGCAGGCCCGCAGGTGCAGCGCTACTAGAGGCGGACGGCGGTCTACTCCGAGGCGGCGCAGTCGCGAACGAGGTCGGCCGGAGCTTCGATGTCGAGCTCCTCACCCCACGCGCCGAACGCGAATGAGCCGTCGCCGCTCGGGTCTCCTGCGGTGAAGTCCGTCGGCAAGGGTGCCCCGACGCGCTGCACGTGCATGACTCCTGCCGGCGCGGTCTCGCCGCCCACGACCACTTCGAGGAGCTCGGCGTCGGCGGCGGGCTGTGCCACGCTCACCGATCCACTCGCGCCGAGCAGTGCCGAGACCAGGTCTGCGGGGCGCAGGAGCGGCGACCACTGGTCGGCGAGGCCGTCACCGGCGGCGGCGCAGACGTACCCCTGTTCGAGCTCGGGGATGCCGAGTTGCGCGGCGTATGCGGCATTGCCCCGCATGTAGGTGTGCCCGCCGACCGTGACGACGTCGAGACTCAGCCCGCCGGCGGTGATCTTCGCAGCGAAGGCTCCGGGCCGACCGCGGTAGTCGACGGCGACCGTGCGTCCCCGGGCCGGGTCCGCCTCGGGCGTCGCGGCGGTCAGCTCGGTGAACGTGCCCGAGTACTCGACCGTGCCGGCGGCCGCGACGGCGTCGACGACCTCGCCGGCGGCGTCCGTCCCGGTCAGGAGCCAGAGCCCGTTGCCGTCGATCTGCGAGGGGTCGAGGTCGCCGAGCTCGAAGTGAGACGGGGTCGGCGGCACCTCGGGCGGCGCCTGGCTGCAGCCGGCCAGGGCGAGCGCCGCGACGAGCGCGAGCGGCGCGGCCCGCCTCACGATGCGGCGTCGGCGACGCACGCGCTCTGCGCCCGCTGTGCACCGAGGGTCTCGGCGTCGAGCGAGACCTCGCCTGTGGTCGCGGTCGGTCGCACGACGAAGCACGTGTCGTTCTCGTAGAGGCCGAGCGCCGACGGCAGCCAGGCCTCGGTGCCGGTGACCCATTGGGTCAGGTCGGTCGTCTCGCCGTCGCCGTGCACGGCGTAGACGCTGTAGGCCGCGTCGGGGCCGCTCCAGTCGAGATGGGCGTTGCCGCCGTCGATGGTCAGCCCGAGACCGCTGACCGCGACGGAGTCGTCGGTGACGGCGGTGATGATGAACCACGTGATGGCACTCGCGAGCGCGACGAAGGTGAGTCCGATCGAGACCATGAACGCCGGATGCCGCCACCACTTGCGCTCCTGTGCAGGCGCCTCGGCCAACTCGGGGAGGACCGAGCCCGTGGTGCCGAGCGGGCGGGTTCCTGCGGTCTGGGGCAGGGCGGTCTGACCGGGCGCGCTGCCGAGCGAGGGGTTCTGCATCGGATCCTTCCGGGGCTGCGCCGAACGAAACGGTCGGCGCCGGCCGACCGCGTACCATGGTATCCCGAACGCCCGGGGGCACGATTCGTGCGCGACGACAGGAGAGCAGTGGTCACAGCGCGGGTCCGCCGAGCCGTGACGGCCGCGCTCGTCGTCGTGGGCGCCGTGAGCGCCGTGCCCGCTGCTGCAGCGTACGCCGAGGGCGACGGCGGAGCGGATGCCGCGGCATCCGGTGCGGCATCCGGCCCGACCTCGATCGCCGTGCCGTATCTCGGCTCCGCCTCGATCGAGCCGGGGGAGGGCTGGCAGATCACCGACTGCGCGGGCCCGCGCGCCGCGAGCCCCCTCGTCGTCGCGTGCGAACCGGCGAAGATCACGCTGAGCGCGCCGAGCTTCGATCCCGAGGCGCCCGTCACGATCGTGCCGGTGCCGCTCTCGAACGGCCGCACGTCGATCGTCGTCGACTACTCCGTGTCGCTGGCCCCGCCCGAGGCGCCGACGGTGGCCGGAGGCGAGGTCGGGCACCCGGTCGCCGCCGGGTCCACGGCGCTGCTCCCGCTCAGCGACCTCGGCATCGCGTGCGCGGTCTGCGCGGAGGGCGGCGCACTCGACGTCGTGGAGGTGCTCCCCGCGGAGGCCGGCAGTGCGGCGTCGAACGGCACGCACCTCGTCTTCCGGCCCTCGGCGGGCTTCACCGGCGACGCCGAGCTCGTCGTGCGCTACGCCGACGACTACGGCGCCTGGTCGGCCGACGCCTCGATCGTCGTGCCGGTCTACGCGCCGAGCGCGACGCTCATCGCCTCGAGCATCACGACTCCGCTCGGCGACGGGCCGCAGACGGTCGACCTGATGCCGCTCGTCTTCCGGTTCGGCGGCGACGCCGACATCACGCTCGTCGGCTGCGGTTCCACGATCCACGGGTCCGTGGTGTGCGCACCCGACGGCACGGCGGTGTACGCGCCGTCCGGGGCATCCGTCGACCAGTTCAGCTACCACGTCGTCTCGACCGACGGCGAGCACGCGACCGGGTCGGTGACCTTCGTTCCGGATGCCGCGGGGCAGGCGTTCGTGCCGGCGTCGGCGATCGGCGCCGACGATGGCGTACCGTCGAAGATCGTTCCGCGCGTGCCGGTCGAGGGGGACGCGGCAGGCGTGCGATCGGGGATCTTCGCCCCGCTCATCGAGACGCTCGACCGAGCGGGCGTGCGATGACGGCGACGATGACGACGGCGATGATGTTCGCGACAGAGAGGTGTGCAGCATGAGCGTTCGACTGACGGTCGGCGAACCGGTCGCGGCGGGGAAGCCGTCGTCGTGGCTCCTGAAGGTCGACGAGGCGACGACGGTCGGAGAGG